>NZ_JBPJSP010000004.1:0-344081 GCF_051225715.1 Azospirillum sp. ST 5-10 | reverse complement strand
GCCGTCGTTCTCGGTGAAGCCGACGGCGACGCCGATGGCGAAGATCAGCGGCAGGTTGCCGAAGATCACGTCGCCGGCGTTCTTCATCAGCATCGAGAGGACCGTCGGCATCCACTCGAAGTTGGCGGCACCGATGCCGAGCAGCAGGCCGGCCACCGGCAGCACCGCCACCGGCAGCATCAGCGACTTGCCGATCTTCTGCAGAAACGCGAAGGAGTTCGATCCCATGCCAAGTCTCCCGCACATCGACCGGCGGTGAGGCCGCCGTTCCCCGACGGCAATGCCGCGCCGGCCGTGGTGTTCCGGCGGACGGGGGGCGGACCGCCCGGCCTGTCCCCGAGACACCAGGACAATGCGGAATCGGCGGGCGGCCGTCACCTTTGCTGCGCCGATTCCATGACAATCTACATCGGCGGGCGCTACGGTTGGGCAAGGCTTGCCCTTCGCGGTCGATCGGTGCGAAGGACACAAGCGCGAATTGAATCGCCCGGGAGGAGGGGAACAGCCGTCATGACCGCGATCACGCTTGCCGCACCGCTCGCCGGCTGGGCCATGCCGCTCGACGAGGTGCCCGATCCGGCGTTCGCGCAGGGGCTGATCGGCCCCGGCATGGCCATCGACCCGACCTCGCAGGAGCTGCGCAGCCCGTGCGACGGCGTGGTCCTCTCGGTCCACCGCGCCCGGCACGCCTGCACCGTGCGCAGCGCCAACGGGGCGGAGGTGCTGCTTCATCTCGGCATCGACACCGTGGCGCTGAACGGCGAGGGCTTCACGGCGCACGTCGCCGACGGACAGGCGGTGAAGGCCGGCGACGTCCTGCTGTCCTTCGACATGGACCTGGTCGGCCGCCGCGCCCGCAGCCTCGTCAGCATGATGGTGGTGGTGAACGACGGCTACACGGTGGACGGACTGGCGGTGAACCGCGAGGTCGCGTCCGGTGCCCCGGTGATGACGGTCGGTGGCGGCGCCGGCCCGGTTGCCGCGGCTGCGGCGCCGCCACCGGTGCCGGCCGCGGACGGGAGCGCCGAGCGCACGGTGCGCCTGCGCATCGCCCACGGCCTGCACGCCCGCCCGGCGGCGGCCCTGGTGGCCGCCGCCAAGGGCCATCCCGGCGCGGTCGCCGTCGCCTGCCGCGGCCGCACCGCCAACGCCAAGAGCGTCGTCGCGCTGATGGGGCTCGGCACCGTGCTGGGCGACGATCTGACGGTGCGCGCGTCCGGCGCCGGCGCCCAGGGGATGGTCGAGACGCTCGCCGGGCTGATCGACAGCGGCCTCGGCGATCCCGTCGTCGAGCCCGCCGCCCCGGCGTCCGCCTCGGCGGCGGCCGCAGCAATCGCCGCGGCCCCGCCGGCCGCGGCGGAGGAGGACGCCGGGCCGCCCTTCGCGGCCGGGGAGGAGGTGCTGCTGACCGGGACCATCGCGGTTCCCGGCGTGGCCGTCGGCACCGCCGTCCGCCGCTTCCGCACCGCGGTGCCCGTCGCCGAGGCCGGCGGTGGCGCGGAACGGGAGGAGCCGCGGCTGCGCCGCGCGCTGGAGACGGTGGCCGCCGGCCTGGCCGACGCCGCCCGGCGGATGCCCGGCCATGCCGCCATCTTCCAGGCGCACCGCGAGCTGCTCGACGACCCGGAGCTGATGGACGGCGCTCTCGCCGACCTGCGCGCGGGAAAGAGCGCGGAGTGGGCGTGGCGGCGCGTGGCGCAGGAGCAGGCGGCGGCGCTGGCGGCGCTCGCCGACCCGCGGATGGCCGAACGGGCGGCCGACCTGCGCGACCTGGAGCAGCAGGTGCTGGCGGCCCTGGCCGGCAGGACGCCGGCCGTCGGCCTGGCGGATCTGCCGGCGGGCAGCGTCGTCCTGGCCGACGAGATCCTGCCCTCCGAGCTGGCCGGCGTGCCGGCCGGGCGGCTGGCCGGCATCGCCATGGCCCATGGCGGGCCGACCTCGCACGCGGTGATCCTGGCGGCGGCGCTCGGCGTGCCGACCGTGGTGGCGGTGGGCCGGCAGGCGGAACGGGTGCCGGACGGCGCGCCGGTGGTGGTGAACGGCAACCGCGGCGAGCTGCGCGTCTTTCCGCCGGAGGCGGCGCTGGAGGCCACGCGGGCGGCCGTCGCCGCCCGTGCCGCGCGGCGGGAGGAGAACCGGCGCATGGCCGGCGCGGACTGCCGGATGGCCGACGGCACGCGGATCGAGGTGTTCGCCAATCTGGGCCGGGTCGCCGACGCTCCCGGCGCGGTGGCGGAAGGGGCGGAGGGGTGCGGCCTGCTGCGCACCGAGTTCCTGTTCCTGGAGCGCCGGGCCGCTCCGACCGAGGACGAGCAGCACGAGCAGTACCAGCGGATCGCCGACGCCCTCGGCGGCCGGCCCCTGGTGATCCGCACCCTCGACGTCGGCGGCGACAAGCCCTTGCCCTACCTGCCGCTGCCCAAGGAGGAGAATCCGGTGCTCGGCCTGCGCGGCGTGCGGGTGGGGCTGCGCGAGCCGGAGCTTCTGCGCACGCAGATCCGCGCCATCCTGCGGGTGAAGCCCGCCGGGGTCTGCCGCATCATGGTGCCGATGATCGCCTCCCCGGCGGAGCTGCGGGCGGTGCGCGCCCTGGTCGACGAGGAGCGGGCGCGGGCGGGCCGCGACGAGCCGATCGACGTCGGCGCCATGATCGAGGTGCCGGCCGCCGCGCTGGTCGCCGACCGCATCGCGGCGGTCGCCGACTTCCTGTCCATCGGCACCAACGATCTGACGCAGTACGCGCTGGCGATGGACCGCGGCAACCCGTACGTGGCGGCCCAGCTCGACGCGCTGCACCCCGGCGTGCTGCGGCTGGTGCGCCAGACGGTGTCCGGCGCCGGCGAACGCGGCCGGACGGTCGCGGTGTGCGGCGGCGCCGCCTCCGACCCCCTGGCGGCGCCGCTGCTGATCGGCCTCGGCGTGACCGAGCTGTCGGCGACGCCGGCGGTGATCGCCGACCTCAAGGCCTTCATCCGCACCCTGCGGATGGAGGACTGCCGCCGCATCGCCGAGGCGGCGCTGGCCGCCGACGGCCCCGAGGAGGTCCGCCGTCTGGTGGCGGAGGCCTGGCCGGCGGTGTAGGAGGGCGGCGGACCACCGCCGCCGCTGTAGGAAGGCGGCGGACCACCGCCGCCGCCGCCGCCGGAGGATCGCGCGTGTGGCCGCCGCGCCGCCGGTGTGGCACACTTCGGCCCGTCCCGGGGAGCCACTGGAGAGAACGTGCCATGACGCGACGCCGCTTGCCGTGGAGCCTCCTGGTGGCGCTGGCCGCGGCACCGCTGCTGCCCGCGGCGGCGCGCGCCAACGACAGCTCCGGCTTCCAGGGCACCTCCGGCATCGAGCTGGCGCGGAGCGACGACATCCGGATGATGTCCGAGGACCTGCGCATCGGCCTCGACGAGGTCACCGTGTCCTACGTCTTCCGCAACGTCGGCCGCGCGCCGGTGGAGACGCTGGTGGCGTTCCCGTTGCCGGACCTCGATCTCTCGCAGGGTCTGACGGCGCCGAACTGGGCCTTTCCGGCCGAGGGCGACGACTTCCTCGGGTTCCGGCTGTGGATCGACGACCGCCCGGTGACGCCGGCGCTGGAGCGCCGCGCCTTCCACCGCGGCCGGGACGTCACCCGCGAGGTCGAGGCGGCCGGCGCCCTCGGCATGGTCCCCTGGAAGGCCGGGGCCTACGACGGGCAGGCCCGGGCCCTGCCCGCGGCCGCCCTGGATGGGCTGCGGCGGTCCGGCCTGCTCGCCGAGGGCGAGGACGACGACACGCCGCAGTGGCAGCTGCGGACGAAGTACTTCTGGCGCCAGACCTTCCCGGTGGGCGAGGACGTGCGGGTGCGGCACGCCTACAAGCCCTTCGTCGGGCTGGCGGTGCTCGGCGACGTGCGGGAGATCGACGGCCGCACGGTGGTCGGCCGCTTCGTCGGCGAGCCGGCCGCCGAGAGCGACCGCTACTGCCTCGACGCGCCGACCCGCCGCGCGCTGGCCGCGGTGCAGAAGCGGGCGCCGCGCGACACCGCGCCGTTCATGGCGGCGGAGATCGAGTACATCCTGACGACGGCGCGCAACTGGCGCGGGCCGATCGGCCGGTTCCACCTGACCCTCGACAAGGGCGCGCCGGAGAACATCCTGTCGCTGTGCTGGAACGGCCTGAAGAAGACGGGGCCGACGACCTTCGAGTCGACGATCACCGACTTCGTGCCCGAGCGGGACATCCGCCTGCTGATCTTCGTGCGCAGCGAACCGGAACGGTGAGAGGGGGGGCGGGGAAGGGGCGGGGCCGTCCGGGTCCCTTACGTCCGCGACGGCGGGCGTGAGCGCCGTTGGTCCATCCGGTTCTGTTTCCGCGACTCATATCGCGTCCGCCACCGTCGAGTCGTCGTCTCGTGAATGACCCTGGTTAGGCTCCTACCATGTCGAGGAACTCGCGAGGGGATACGACGAGCGCCCGGCCGTAGGACGGGGCGGTGAAATGGGCGGTGTTGCCCGTCACGATGGCGTCGGCGGGCGACGTTATCGCCACGATCACGTATACCGCGTCGTCCACGTCGGCAATGTCGGGGGCCGGGACCGAGCGATCGAAAGCTACAACGGATGCCTGCGCCGCCACTTTCTCGATGAGCGCATGCATGCGGCTTTGGACGGCGGGAGGGAACTTCGGCCGGTCGGCGACCTCCCGGTACTCGTCGAGAATGTCCTCGCTCAGGAGTATGTCGTGGTTTCCGATCGCCTCGGCGACCGCCAAGCGGCACACGCCGTCCGTCAGCGCGGCGGACACGAGGACGTTGCAGTCGATGACGATGCGCATGGGCGGGAGTTATGTCCCGGCCTGCCGGCGGGCCGCGCGACGTTCCGCGACGGCTTCGTCCGCGATCTCTGCCGCACGCTCCTCCGTCAGGTCCCGGAACTCCGGAGGAAGCGGGTGCTTGTCGAGAATCGCGGAAAGGCGCTTGTTCTCAGCGTCCCGCACCTCGTCCGCGTCGGCGTACGCGACCGACACCCGGACGCGTCGGCCGGGCCGGAAGCCCGCCCGGATGACGGCATCGCGGATGTTCTCGACGCTGGTGTCGATCGTCACAGGCGCGGTCTCGGGCAGGTTCATGGTGCGATCGTCATGAAAAAGGAACCGCTCTTCTTATAAGCGTGGAGGGGACCATCGCCAAGTCGGCCTCCTCTCGGTGTTCACGTTCCGGAAGAAGGACGGTTGTTCACGGGACGTCTCCCGCCGCATGATGATCCATGCCGATGCCGGCCGTCCGCAACCCGGTGGATTCGCCGCGCGCTCCCCGCGGCGCGGAAGCGGACTCCGCGGGACGCCTCGCCGTCCGTGGCGGCGGAGACCGGATGCATCCTGACGACGGCCCGGGCCGGGCGTTCCGGCCGCCTACGGCAAATGCCGCCGCCGCAGGTACTCCTCGCTCTGCATCTCCAGCAGTTCCGCGCCGTTGCCGGCAGCGTTAACCATTCCGGCCCAGAAGCCGCAGTTTGCCTCGGGATCGAGGTGGCGTTCCTCGGACAAGCGACTGAATTGACGTCGAAAAAGCCAGCGCTGTGACGCTTGACAGTGGCCTCACTATGGCGCCATCCTTCGCCATCAGATGTCGCGAGTCGCCATGAGTTGCAACGTGCAGCCAAGGTCTTCCGTGACACCGTGCGTGACACCGGATCGTGGTGTCACACCGCAGGCGACGGAGGGACCGATGGGCAAGCTCACCGACACGATGATCCGCGGCGCCCGGCCCAAGGACGGAAAGCGGCTCGTGCTGCGCGACGGCGCCGGCCTCGAACTGCAGATCACGCCGGGCGGCTCGAAGATGTGGTACGTGCGGGTGCGTGTGCGCCAGCAGGGCGGCGGTGAGGGGCCGCAACGCCGGATCTCCCTTGGATCGTACCCGGCCGTCTCGCTGTCCGACGCCCGTCGCGAGGCTGGGCTCGCCGTCTCCAGCGCCCGCTCGGGCCGTGACCCGAAGGCTGCCCAGGCGCGCACCGCACTCGGTACCGATCGGCCCCGGACCGTATCGGAGGGCGCGACGCGCTACGTCGGCCACCTGCGGGACACCGGGCGGTCCGACTCTTACATCGGCGAGCGCGAGCGCCTCTTGACCCGCTACCTCGTGCCGGAACTCGGCAGCTTGTCGATCACCGACGTGGATCGCGCGATGTTGTCGGCCGTCGTCGACCGTGAGGCGAAGCGGCAGGCAAAGCTGAAGCAGAAGGGGGTCCAAGCGCGCCGGCTCGCCAGCGTCATCACGGCGATGTGGCGCTTCCTGGAGGACCGTGGGTGGCTCACCCGGCGAGGCGAAGCGGATCGGTTGCTGGTGTCGGTGGCGGCCGAGCAGGCTCGTGACCGGGTGTTGCAGGATGACGAGGTCGGCAACGTGGCCGTCGCCCTGGGACTTCTCGATGGCCGCACGGTCTATGATCGCGAGCCGACCGGCTTTCGCCTTCCGGACCGCGGTACCTTCGACGCGCTGGCGCTTGCCCTACTCCTCGGTCTGCGGGGAGGCGAGATCACTTCCCTTCGACCCGACGATGTGGTGGAAGATGCCGACACCGGCGTGGTTCTCCTCCGCATCGCGTCCCGCGGCGGCAAGACGGCCGCCGCCCGCCGCGACATCCCACTCCCGCCGCTGGCCCTGTCGATCATTCGCCGGCGGCAGAAAGACGTGCGCTACGACTTCCTATTCCCCAGCCCGAGCGGGAAGCTGCGGGGTGCTCTAACCGTGAGTGCACTTGGCTTGGCGGCGCGGCAACTCGCCGACAAGCTGGGGCATCGTGATGCCGAGGGGCGCCGGTGGACGCCCCACGACCTGCGCCGGACCCTGGCCTCCATCCTGGGCGAGCAGGACACGGTGGAGGCGGTGCAGAAGCGCATCTTGGGCCACGCCGGCGCCGACGTCACGAGCCGGGTGTACGATCGCAGCCGCCGGCTCAAGCAGATGCAGGATGCCCTGCGTTCCGCGGAGCAGTGGATCGTCGAGCGTGCGCGAAAGGCCCATGGAGCCACCAACGTTGCAGCGCTCGGTTCGTAGCACCGGCAGGCTATTGCTCCAACGGACCGATCCGCCGCATAGGTCGGGTGACCGTCGGTCCGGCCTGCCAGCGGAGGTGCGTTGGTCCCTTGACGCGCCCCCCTATCCCTTTCGATGATCCCGCCGGGATCTCGACGCCCCCCTCCCACAGCCGTCGACCAATCGGCGCGCAGGAACGGTTCAAGTCATGGATGTTTTCGCTCTTGATGACTGGCTCCTCGGTCAGTACATGGCTTTCGCGCGATCGTTCGTTCGCATCCGATCCGAAGAGCTGCGGGAGAAGGTTGATCTGGAGTATGCGGGCCGCCGCTTCTGGCCCGAGCCCCTTATCCAGCTCAACCCGCATTTCGAGGCCGGTGGGTCGATCCAGGGCTTGGTTGGCAGCGGCGGATTGGACCCGGACTGCGCCAAGATCTTCCGCGACCACCGCGCCCGACCCGATGCACCCGATCCGAGCCTGAAGCTCCGCCGGCATCAGGAGCAGGCGATCGGTCTCGCGCTCGACGGGAAGAGCTTCGTCGTGACGACCGGCACGGGTTCCGGCAAATCGCTGTGCTTCTTCATCCCGATCGTCGACACCATCCTCAAGGCGAAACGCGCCGGCGAGGGCGCGCGCACCCGAGCGATCATCGTCTACCCGATGAACGCGCTGGCAAACAGCCAGATGGAGGAGTTGAAGAAGTACGTCGCCGGCGCCGACGACGCCCTGCCTGTGACCTTCGCCCGCTACACCGGCCAGGAGAACCAGGACGAGCGCGACCGCATCAAGGACAATCCGCCGGACATTCTCCTGACGAACTTCATGATGCTGGAGCTGCTCATGACGCGTCAGTCCAAGGTGGATCGGCGCGTCATCGACAACTGCCAGGGCCTGCAATTCGTCGTCCTCGACGAACTGCACACCTATCGCGGGCGGCAGGGGGCTGATGTTGCCATGTTGATGCGGCGCTTGCGCAGCCGCATTGGCGATCCGGAGCGCCCGCCGGTGTGCATCGGCACGTCCGCGACGATGGCCAGCGAGGGGGACGAGGGCGACCGCAACCAAGTCGTTGCCGAAGTGGCATCCCGCCTGTTCGGCACGCCCATCGCCCGCGACGCGATCGTGACCGAGACGCTGCGCCGGGTCACCGATGCCTCCCGGTCGGCTGATCGAGGCTTGCCTGATCTCGCCGCTGCGGTCGACGGCGCCGCGGAGGGTGCGCCGTACACCGGTCGCGATAACGCTGAACTCGGGATCGATCCCCTGGCGATCTGGGTTGAAACCCGTGTGGGCCTGAGCGACGTCCATCGCAAGCCACGGCGGGCGTCGCCGCAGTCCCTGGATGAGATCGCGAAGTGCCTGAGCAATGAGACGGGACGGGACGAGGAGCGGTGCCGCAAGGCTCTGAAGGCCGCCCTGCTGGCGTTCAGCATGCCGGAGAAGGATCGCGGCGTTGCCGGCGGCGCCGATGAACCGTTGTTCGCGTTCAAGCTCCACCAATTCATATCCGGCGCAGGCCGGCTGTACACCACGCTTGATCCGGCCGGAGCGCGCACCGTCACCTTCGACGGCCAGATCTACGATCCGGACCATCCGACGAAGCGCCTGTTCGCCGCCCACTTCTGCCGCAACTGCGGCCAGGAGCATCATCCCGTCACACTGATCGACGACGACGGAAACCGGCGGTTCGAGAAGCGTGAGATCGACGACGTCCCACTGAACGAGGACGATGATCCCGATGGTGTCGCCGGTGTGTGGGGCTTTCTCATGCCCGAACCGGTCGATGGCGACTTCGCCTTCGAGGGCCGCGACGAGGACTACCCGGACCCCTGGCTGGAGGAGACGCGCGCAGGCGAGATCCGGCTGAAGGGGACCTACCGCCGGACACGTGCGGAGCTGTTGATGGTCCGGCCGGATGGCACGTGCGGCGGCGGGCGGCGGGCGTGGTTCCTCCCCGGACGCTTCAAGTTCTGTCCGGCCTGCGGCGATCACCACAGTGATTCGACACGCGACATCAACCGGCTGGCCTCGCTCAGCGCCGAAGGGCGAAGCTCGGCCACCACCATCATCATCACCGCCATCCTGCGGTGGATGAACGGCACCGCCGATATGCGGGCCGAGACGCGCAAGCTGCTGGCATTCACGGACAACCGGCAGGACGCCGCACTGCAGGCCGGGCACTTCAACGACTTCATCTTCGTGACGCTGCTGCGTGGCGCAATCCTGGCGGCACTGTCCCGCAGTGGCCCGGAGGGATGTCGCGAAGATGAGATCGGGCAGGCCGTCCAGCGTATGCTCGGCTTCACGAGCGCCAATCGGGAACGGCGGACCGAATGGCTGATCGAGCCCGAACTCAAGGGCGGCAACCTCATGGACGCCGAGCGCACCATGCGGGACGTGCTGACGCATCGCTTCTGGGTCGATCAGCGGCGCGGCTGGCGCTACACCAACCCGAACCTTGAACAGCTCGGCCTCATTGCGGCCGTCTACGCCGGACTGGATGAGATGGTCCGTGACGAGGCCCTGTTCGCGGCCGGCCCGGACCCGCTTCGCATCGCGTCGCCGGACCAACGGGCCGCTGCTGCCGAAGCCCTGTTCGGCATCATGCGTCAGGGCCTCGCCGTCGAGACCGACGCGCTCGACAGGCTCCGGGTGGAAAGCGTGGCGAGCCGTTCCCGCGCCGCCATCAAGGCACCCTGGTGCCTCGATGACGAACGGCCCCGCGCAGCCACCACCTTCATGCCGCGGCCACCCGCCCGCCGGGACATGATCGCCCGCGATGAGGACCTCATCGTGCGCGGCAGCCCTCAGAGCGCCGTCGGGCGCATCCTGCGTGGCATGCCGTTCGGCCCGCCAGGCAGCCCGCGTCCGACCGCCAATGATCTCGTTCGCATGGTCGAGACGCTTTTGCGGGCGGGGATCGAGTACGGCTTGACGGTGCAGGTCGCTTCGCCGGTCGGCGGAGAGGGATGGCGCCTCAATCCCTCCTCCATCCTGTTCCGCACCGCCGACGGCGCCGCGGACGTCAAGCGAGACAATCGGTTCTTCAGGGGCCTCTACGAGGAGATCGCCGGCTTGCTGCGGAACGGTGGCGGCGCGCTGTTCGGCCTGGAGAGCCGCGAGCATACGGCGCAGGTGGACAGCGAGCGAAGGCGCTTCCGCGAAGCGCGGTTCCGCTATGGTGAGGATGACAAGGAGTACCTGGACGACAAGGCCGAACGTCTCAGGGAGTTGCGCGAAGACAAACGCTTCCTGCCAATCCTGTTCTGCTCGCCGACGATGGAGCTGGGGATCGACATCTCCGCGATGAACGTCGTCTATATGCGCAATGCCCCGCCGACGCCGGCCAACTACGCCCAACGCAGCGGCCGCGCGGGACGCAGCGGGCAGGCGGCGCTGGTGCTCGCCTACTGTGCGGCGCAGAGCCCGCACGACCAGTATTTCTTCCAACAACCCAAGGCGATGGTGGACGGCGTCGTCCGGCCACCCTCCATCGATCTCACCAACCCGGATCTCGTGCAGAGCCATCTCCAGGCGGAATGGCTGGCGGCGAGCGGCATCGAGTTGGATGCGTCCATCAGTGCCAACCTGGACATGGGGGCGCCGGGCAAGCCGCTGCTGCCGGCCATCGTCGATCGGGCCTCCGATCCGTCGACCGCGCAGCAAGGGGAACGCCGCATCGGCGCCGTCCTGTCGGCGCTGTCGGCTGATTACGCCGGCAATCCGCCGGAGTGGTTCACCGGTGTGGAGGAGCTGGCGCGCCGGGTCACCAGGGAGGCGCCCGCCCGCTTCGCCACCGTCTTCGACCGCTGGCGCGACCTGCTTGCCTCCGCCGAGCGGCAGGTGGACGATGCCGCGCGCAGCTTGCGCGACTACTCCATTTCGCAGCGGGAACGCCAAGCGGCCGAGCTGCGCCAGCGCGACGGCAACAATCAGATCGCCATTTTGCTCGGCGGAACCGAGAGCCAGGGTGCCGACTTCTACGTCTACCGCTATCTCGCCACCGAGGGGTTTCTGCCGGGGTACAACTTCCCCCGACTGCCCTTGATGGCCTACGTGCCGGGTGCCGACGGTGGAGAGGGACGCCGCTACATCCAGCGGGCACGCTTCCTTGCGATCTCGGAGTTCGGGCCGGGCAGCCTCGTCTACCACGAGGGCCGGGCGTTCCGTGTCGACCGTGCCCTGCTGAAGGGGGCGGGAGGCGGCCCGGACGGCATGCTGGCGACCTTCGCCACGTCGGTCTGTCCCATGTGCGGCGCCGGCCACGACGGCGAGGCGCCGGAGGCGTGCCACGTCTGCGGCCATGACCTGCACAGCCCGGCCATCATCCAGCGCCTCTACCGCATTGAAAACGTCGGCACCCGCCAGGCGGAACGGATCACCGCCAACGATGAGGATCGCCGCCGCCAGGGCTTCGATCTTCAGACGACCTTTTCCTTCGACCGAGCCGACGGCGTGGTGACCCGTGTCCTGGCGGATGCGACGGGCGATGTCCTGACCGCGACGTTCGCGCCGGCGGCGACGGTGCGGCGCATCAACAAGGGGCTGCGACGCCGGCGCAACGAGAACGACATCGGCTTCTGGATCGACCCGCGCACCGGGCGGTGGGCGGCGGGCGATACTGACGATCGGGCACCCGATCCGACGCGTGCCCGCCAGCAGATCACGCCGGTTGTGGAAGACCGCAAGAACGCCCTGTTGCTGCGCTTTCCCCTTTCCCTGTGGCAGGAGGCAGGCACGGACGTCGACAAGGTGCTGACGACGCTTCAGCACGCCCTGGCCCGTGGCATCGAGACGGTGTACCAGCTCGAAGAGGGGGAAATCCTGGGCGAGCCCACCCCCAGCCGCAAGGACCGGCGCGCCCTGTTCTTCTATGAGGCGGCCGAGGGCGGCGCCGGCGCGCTGTCGCGCCTCGTGAACGAGGCGGACGGCTTCCGCGACGTGGCACGGGCGGCCTTGACCACCATGCACATCGATGAGGCCAGCATCGACGCGGCCGGTGCCGACCCGAAGGCATTGCGCGAAACGTCGGCGCGTTGCGTGGCGGGTTGCTACCGCTGCCTGCTGTCTTACTTCAACCAGCCGGATCACGAATCGATCGACCGGCGCAACGAGTCGGTCCTCCGTTTCCTGTTGCGACTGGCCGCGTCCGAGAGTCGATCGGCCGGCGCCGGCCGCGGCAACGGATTGCCCGGTTGCCCGCCACACGACGGGCCGGTCACCGTCGCCGGTGTGTCCATCCCGTGGTTCTGGCGGGCAGCTCGCGTGGCCGCGGCCGAGGAAGCGGACACGCCGGACTCCGTCGTTGACAGCTTTGCCGCGAAAGGGGTGGACCTTTATCGCTTGCCGCGTGATGCTGGCGCACGCTCCGCCGCGATCGCCACCCTTGCCGTTGTCCTGAAAGGCCGCTTGTCGTGACCAGTGCCGTGTCGTTCTCTCCGGGCGAACTCGTCAGCGCCCGTGGACGTGAATGGATCGTGCTCTCCTCCGGGCCCGCCTTGCGCCTGCGCCCCCTGACCGGCTCGGAGCAGGAGGTGGAGACCCTGATCCCGGAACTGGAGACCCAGCCGGTCGTTCCGGCGCAGTTCGATCCGCCGACCGGCGAGCGCCCCGGCCCGCGCGAGGCGGCGCTGTTGCTGCGCGACGCCCTGCGCCTGTCGCTGCGCCGTGGCGCCGGGCCGTTTCGCAGCGCCGGGCGCATCAACTTCGAACCGCGTGCCTACCAGCTCGCCCCGCTCATGATGGCGCTGCGGCAGGAGACGGTGCGCCTGTTGATCGCCGACGACGTGGGCATCGGCAAGACGATCGAGGCGGCGCTGATCCTGCAGGAGTTCCTTGATCGCGGGGATATCGACCGCTTCGCGGTCCTTTGCCCGCCTCACCTGGTGGAGCAGTGGACAGGGGAACTGGAGAGCAAGTTCTCCCTGACGGCCACCCCGGTCACGGCGTCGGAGGCGGCGCGCCTGGAACGCGATCTGCCGGCCAGCATGAGCGTGTTCGAGGCCTACCCGTTCACCGTGGTCAGCCTGGACTTCATCAAGAGCGAGCGGCGGCTCAATGACTTCCTGCGCGCCTGCCCTGACATGGTGGTCGTGGACGAGGCGCACGCGGCGGTGTCCGGGGCCCGCGGCCGGCACCAGCGGTTCAGCCTGCTGCGCAAGCTGGCCGACCACCCCGACCGCCACCTCGTGATGCTGACCGCCACGCCCCATTCCGGCGATGAGGATGCGTTCCACAATCTCCTCGGCCTGCTGGCGCCGGAGTTCGCCGGGTTGCGCGACGTGGCCGGTGGCGAATACCGCACCCTGCGGGAACGGCTGGCCGGTTACTTCATCCAGCGCCGCCGGGCCGACATCGAGGCGTGGCGTGAGCCGGGCCTGTTCCCCACCCGAGAGACGACGGAACGGAAGTACGCCCTGTCCGGCGCCGTGGAGCGCTTCTACAGCGACGTCCTCGACTATTGTGCCGAATTGGTGGAGGCCGGCGAGGGCGAGCGTGGGCGGCGCCTCGCCTTCTGGGGCACGCTGGCACTGATGCGGTGTGTCGGGTCCAGTCCGGCGGCAGCGGCGCGGGCCCTGCGCACGCGCGCCATCATCGAGGACGATACGGCCGAAGCGGAGATGCTGGCGGCCACCACGCTGGATGGCGAGGACGTCACCGAAGACGACCTTGAGCCCGGCGCGGCCATCGACGACCCCCGCCTCGCAGCCCTGGTGGCGGCGGCGGACGCCCTGGCCGCCGCCTTCCATCGCGACCCCAAGTTCCTGGCCCTCAAGGAGGTGCTGGAGGCGCTGGTCAAGGACGGCTTCTCGCCCGTCGTCTTCTGCCGCTACATCGCCACCGCCGAGGCGCTCGGCACCGCGCTCACCAGGATCTTCAAAGACCATACGGTGGAGACGGTCACCGGCGCCCTACCGGCCGAGGAGCGCGAAGCCCGCGTCATGGCCCTGGGCGACGAGGAACGCCGCATCCTGGTGGCCACCGACTGCCTGTCGGAAGGCGTGAACCTGCAATCCTGCTTCGACGCGGTGGTGCATTACGACCTGTCCTGGAACCCCACCCGCCACCAGCAGCGTGAAGGACGCGTCGACCGCTTCGGCCAGAAGAGCGACACGGTGCGCACCGTCCTCCTCTACGGCGAGAACAACCCGGTCGACGGCGCGGTGCTGGACGTGATCCTGCGCAAGGCCCGCGCCATCGAGAAGCAGACCGGCGTGCAGGTCCCCATGCCGGATGACGGCGGCAGTCTGACCAAGGCGCTGATGGCGGCGGTGATGCTGCGCGCCCGCCAGCGGCGCCAGATGTCGCTGGATTTCGGCGTGGCCGACACGGAGGCCGCCAAGAGCATCGACATCGCCTGGACCAACGCGTCGGAGCGCGAGAAGAAGGCGCGCACCATCTTCGCCCAACGCACCCTCAAGCCCGAGGAGGTGATCCCGGAGTGGGAGGCGACGCGCAGGGCACTGGGCGGGTTCGAGGACGCGGAGCGCTTCGTCTCTCGCGCCATGATGCGGCTGGGAGCCGGACTGGTGCCGGCGCAGCGCGGCGGCTACGCGGCATCGCTGCACCTCGTCCCGCCGGTTCTGAAGGAGCGCTTCCAGGCCGAGGGATTGCTGGACGACACCGCCAACCCGAAGCCCCTGCGCATCGCGTTCGAGGCGCGGCCCCGTGCCGGGTTCCTGTCGATCCACCGTGCCCACCCGCTGCCCGGCATCCTGGCCGAGAGCTTTCTCGAAACGGCGCTCGACCGGCACGCCGGGATCGACGGCCCGGCGGTCCTGCCACGCTGCGGCGTGTGGGAGGCGGACGGGGTGGAGGCGGTCACCACCCTGCTGCTGCTGCGCATTCGTCACCGCGTCGATTCCAAGGGGCGGCTCGGCCCCCGGTTCGCCATGGCCGAGGAGGCGGGCGCCGTCGCGTTTTCCGGCATGACGCGGGAGCGCATGGCCGACGGCGATGCCGCCTTCGCCCTGCTGGAGGCGGCCAGCGCCGATGTGGTCGGCGCCGTCCGCGACGCCCAACTCGCCAAGGCGGTTGCGGCGCTGCCCGGCCTGCAGCCGGAACTCGACGCCTACGGCGCCGAGCGCGCCGCCGCCCTCGCCGACGACCACCAGCGCGTCCGGCAGGCGCTGGGGTCCAGGGCCGCCGTGAAGGTCCTGGCGGTGACGCCGGTCGACGTGATCGGTCTCTACGTCCTCATGCCCCGTCTGTGATCGCCATGGCCCGCACGTCGTCGTCCTCCGCCAAGCCCCAGCGTCGCGCCCGCCTGCGTGCGTCCCGCCGCGCCGCCCGGCTCGACTTCGCGGCGATCGAGATCGTCGGCGCCCTGCTGACCCCCCACGTCGTGGGGGAGATCACCGCCGAGCGCGCCGGCGAGCAGGCCGCCGACGACTACGATGTGCCGCCCGGCCTGAAGCTGCGCGACGAGATCTCCCGCTACTTCCGCATCGGGGAGGCGCTGTGGGGGCGTTTCGTCAATGCACGGTCCGTCAACCCGGCGTCGGCGGAGCGCTTCATGCTCGACCTGCTGCGCCAGTGCTTCGGCTTCGACACGATCGCTGCGGTGCCGCCGGTCGTGCTCGGAGAGCGGGTCTTCCCCATCGGCCACGCCGCCCTGGACAGCCGGGTTCCCGTCGTCGTGGCACCGGCCGCGGAGGAGGGGGCACGGCGTCCGGGCATCGACGAGAGCCTCGTGCAGTTCGCTGACGGCGCCCGCCGCCGCTCCGCCACGCTGTTGCTCCAGGAGTACTTGAATGCGCAGGACGGCGTGTTGTGGGGCATCGCGGCCGACGGCACGACCCTGCGCCTGATGCGCGACAACGCGAGCATGACCCGGCCGGCCTGGATCGAGGCCGATCTGGCGCGCATCTTCGGCGAGCGGCTGTTCGCCGATTTTTCCGCCCTGTGGCTGCTGCTCCACGGCAGCCGCTTCGGCGCGGCCGGCGCGCCCGCGTCCGACTGCCCGCTGGAGCGCTGGCGCGAGCGTGGCCGGGTGGAGGGCGTGACCGCCCGTGACAAGCTGCGCGAAGGGGTCGAGGCGGCGCTGCTCGATCTCGGCCAGGGCTTCATCGAGCATCCCGCCAACAACGCCTTGCGCCGCGCGTTGAGCGAAGGCCGGTTGAGCAGCCAAGCCTATTTCGAGGAACTGCTGCGCCTCGTCTACCGCCTGATCTTCCTGTTCGCGGCGGAGGACCGCAACCTCCTGCATCCTCCGGAGGCCGACGCAGCGGCGAAGCGCGCCTACGCGGAGGGTTATGGCGTCGGGCGCCTGCGCGAGCGCTGCATGCGCCGCACCGCCTGGGACCGCAACTCCGACGTCTGGGAGGGGCTGAAGGCCACCTTCGCGGCGCTGGGGCGGGGTGAGCCGCGACTCGGGCTGCCGGCGCTGGGCGGGCTGTTCGCCCGCGGACAGGCGCCGCACCTGAAGGAGTCCCGCATCGAGAACCGGCGCATGCTCTCCGCCATCTGGCGCATGGCCTGGATGCGCCCGGAAGGCCAGCCGCTGACCCGCGTCAACTGGCGCGACATGGAGACGGAGGAGCTGGGCTCCGTCTATGAGAGCCTGCTGGAGCTGACTCCGCTGCCCAGGGTCGACACCCGCACCTTCGTCTTCGCCGCGGGCGACGAGACGCGCGGCAATGCCCGCAAGACGACCGGCAGCTACTACACCCCCGACGCGCTGGTGAAGCTGCTGCTCGACGGCACGCTCGACCCCGTGCTGGACGCGGCGGAAGCGCGCAATCTCGCCGACCCGGCCGCGGAGATCCTCCGGCTGACCATCGTCGACCCCGCCTGCGGCTCGGGCCATTTCCTGCTGGGCGCGGCCCGGCGTGCGGCGGCGCGGATCGCCCGCCTGCGCAGTCCCGGCGTGCCCTCCCAGGCAGAGTTCCAGCACGCCCTGCGCGAGGTGGTGTCGCACAGCATCCACGGCGTCGACCGCAACCCCATGGCGGTGGAGCTGTGCAAGGTCGCCCTGTGGATCGAGGCGCTGGAGCCCGGCAAGCCGCTGACCTTTCTCGATGCCCGCATCCGTTGCGGCGACAGCTTGATCGGTGTCTTCGACTACGACATGCTGCGCAAGGGCATTCCCGACGCCGCCTACACACCGCTGACCGGCGACAATAAGGTGGTCGCTAAGGCCTACGGCAAGCACAACGCGGTGCAGCGCGAGGGTAAGGGCGCCACCGGCTTTCTGACCAATCTGCGGCCCCCCACCGACCTGATCGACGCCTTCCAGCGGCTGATGGACATGCCGGAGGACACTCTGGATCAGGTCGCGGCCAAGCAGGCGGCGTTCATCGACCTGCACCACGGTCGTGGATGGCAGGGCCTGAAGGCCGCCTGCGATCTCTACGTCAGCGCCTTCGTTCTGCCCAAGGTGGGCGAGGTGCCGGGTCCAGCGGAGCTGGCCCACCCGACCATTCCGCTGACCGACCACGTCTGGGCAGCGGTGCGCGGGACGCTACCGTACGGGCCGCTGCATGCGCGCGCCGATGAGACGGCGAACCGCCTGTTCGCTTTTCACTGGCCCTTGGAGTTCCCGCACGTCTTCGCGCTGGGCGGCTTTGACGTCGTGGTCGGCAACCCGCCATGGGAGCGCCTGAAGCTAAATGAGCAGGAGTTTTTCGCCGCCCGTTCTCCTGAGATCGCCGGGGCGCCCAACAAGGCGGCGCGCGCCGTGCTGATCGACCGGTTGAAGAAGGCCGAGCCGGGAACGCCCGACGCCGCGCTGCACGCCGAGTTCGAGTTCGCCAAGCGCGCCGCCGAGGCATCCAGCGTGTTCGCCCGCGGCTCCGGCCGCTACCCGCTGACCGGCGTGGGCGACGTGAACACCTACGCCCTGTTTGCCGAGCACTTTACCCGCCTGACCCGTGACCGCGGACGCGCCGGCGTGATCGTGCCGACGGGCATCGCCACGGACAGCACGACGAGCACGTTCTTCGGTAGACTGATCCGCGATGCACGGCTGGTTAGTCTATACGACTTCCAGACCGGTATGGGTTTTTTCGACCGCATCGGCCATGCACGATTTAAGTTTTGCATTTTGTCTACTACTGGAGTGGCACAGCGCATATCCGAGGCTGCCCGCTTTGTCTTCTTCATTAGGCAGGAGAGCGAGCTCAACCAAATTGAGCGTTTCTTCACGCTCGCCCCCGAACAGATTGCCCGTATCAACCCGAACACCAACACAGCCCCCGTCTTCCGAACGGCGATGGATGCCGAGTTGACGGCGAAGTTCTACGAACGTGCTCCGGTTCTAATCAAGGAACGCTCGCGAGAAGAGGGCGGCGACGTCAATCCATGGGGAGTTACGTTCCAGACAATGTTTCATATGTCAGGCGACTCCGGCCTGTTCCGCGATGTCGCCCAACTTACGAACGAGGGTTGGGTGCGGGATGGCGCCGAATGGGTACGCGGGGAAGGGTTGTCGGAACGGCTGGTGCCGCTGTACGAAGCCAAAATGGTCCATCATTTCGACCACCGCTGGGCGACCTATGCCGCTGGTGGCTCGGCCGATGATGACGAGGGCGCACGGGATGCGACCTTGGCGGAGAAGCAAGACCCGGCGTTCGAGCCAACCCCGCGCTACTGGGTGCCGGAGGAAGAGGTGACGCTCCGCGCGGCCCGCGTGCCGTCGGGTCTGAAACGTGCTTGGCGGGAGGACAGCGGCGACCGCTGCGTCAAGGCGCTAGCAGAGTGGCTGGTTGGCTGGTTCGACGCCGACGAGGGTCGTCGCATGCGCGAGGATGACCTAGCCGGCATCCTCGGCCGGGACCGGCCGTGGCGTGCCATTCTCGGCAGGACCCCAGCCAAGTGGCTGATAGAGCCGAAGACCCTGGAGAACGGCAGGGATGCTCAACATTGCACGCCTTTGACGAGGGATGATGTCGCATTTCTTGCCGACGGCCCAAGAGATCCATTAGATATTGCTGCGGCGATCATTTTGCGCAAACAACCACGCTGGTTGATGGGGTGGCGTGATATCACGAATGCTACGAACGAAAGAACAGTCGTTGGAACGGTATCTCCTAAGTTGGGTGTCGGCAATAGCCTTCCTATCTGGTATGTTGATCAGAAATTTTCAGGGAGATTTGCTGCTGTATTTGTCGGAATCATGTCCAGCATTGCTCTTGATTTCGCGGCACGATTCAAAATCGGAGGGGTTCACCTAAATTTTTTCATAGCCCAACAGCTTCCCATCGTCCCGCCATCCGAATTCACCGGAGATGATCTTAACTTCATCTGTTCGCGAGTCCTTGAGCTGACGTACACGAGCCATTCCCTGCGCCCCTGGGCGGAGGACCTCGGGCACTTTGGCCCACCTTTCGGCTGGGACGAGGAGCGGCGGGCGCTGCTGCGCGCAGACCTCGACGCCTACTTCGCGCGCAAGTACGGGCTGTGCCGCGATGAGTTGCGCTACATCCTTGATCCCGCTGACGTAAAGGGGGAGGACTATCCGTCCGAGACCTTTCGGGGACTCAAAACGAATGAGTTGCGCCGGTACGGCGAGTACCGCACGCAGCGGTTGGTGCTGGCCGCGTTCGACCGGTTGACGGGGGCGTGAGAGCATGGCGCTGTCCCCCCTCGACCACATCCGGTTGGACAAGGCCGCGGTGGACGAGGGATTCGGTTTGCGCCGCGATGGTGACGGGGCGGGCGACTGGCTGGCTTACGACAGCCTGGGCGCGCCGGCCTCGCTGCGGCTGACCAGGGCGGCGGAGAGCTACGTCGCCGCCACCGACCACCCCGGCGTCGCCGCCGACCTGGCGGAACGCTGGCCTCCCTGGCGCGGCGCGGTGCCGGAAGGCTTCACCGCCTTCGTCGTACCCGACACGGCGCCGCTGCACGACCTCGTGCGCGACATGTGGCGACTGGCCCGCGCCCTGCCCACCGCTCCCCTGCGCACCTTCCGCGAGCGGACCGAGACCTTGCCTCGGATGACCGAGGCTGAGCGCCTGACCGTGCAGCGCATCGGGCAGGACGTCTTTCGCGGTGCGCTGACGGACTATTGGTCGGCGGCGTGCGCCGTTACCGGCCTGTCCGATCCGCGCCTGTTGCGCGCCAGCCACATCCGCCCCTGGGCCGCGTGCGACACCGATGCCGAGCGGCTGGACGTGCACAACGGCCTGCTGCTGGCCGTCCACCTCGACGCCGCCTTCGACGCCGGTCTGATCGCCTTCGCCGATGACGGCCGCATCCTGATCGCCCCGACCTTCACCCCTGCCGACCGCACCATCCTCGGCATCCACGACGGCATGCGGCTGCGCCGGGTTGCACAGCCGCACCGTGCGCGGCTGGCGTGGCATCGCGCGAACGTGTTCACGAGTGGATGAGTCGTTCGATCGCTCTGGGCTTCTACCATGACGTGCTCTATGATTCCGTCGCGGAAGGGTTCGGGGGAGTCGCATGGCGGTCGATATCAAGGCGCAGTATGAGACGGACTTCGCCGTCAACTTCAGCGAGGACTGGCACGGCGCCTATCTCCGTGCCGTCGACGATGTGCGGACCACGCCGGAGGCGGACTGGAAGCACCCCCGATTCCAGATGCGTCTGTGGGACATGGACGAGGTGGCCAACATCGGCCTCGGCCGTTCCGTGAACGTCTCCGGCGCCTCCGGGGACCCCGACGTCATCGATGCCCTGTGGCGTGTGAAGACCCTCTCGCTGCCCGACGACCCGCGCCAGCGCGCCGAGCGGTTGGATCGCGCCTTCGACGAGGTGATGGGAAAGGTCTACCCCAAGCACAACGTCCGCCGCCCGTCGGCCCGGCTGGTGCGCATCTTCGCCGTGCTGTTTCCCCGGGACGTGCTGTGCCTGCTGGACGACCGGCGGTCGCAGGCGGTGCGCCGCTACCTCGGCATGCCCGCCACGCGCGGGATGGGCCTGGTGGGCAACCACGTCCTGATCCGGGACCATCTGCGCCGCATGCTCGGGCCGGAACCCGACGCGGCGACGGCCATCCGGTACAGCATGTTCACCTGGTTCCTCTGGGAGCATGTCATCGAGCCCGGAGGCGATACCGTGGCCGCCGACGCTCCCCTTGCCGCCGCCCTGCCGGCGCCGGAACCCGTGGCGACCGCACGCCCGCACGTGGTCCTGTTGCCGCCCGCGCAGCAGCGTAAGGGCATGTTCACCGTCGCCGACAACCTGTCGCTCCTGCTGGCGATCGTGCGCGCCGCGGAGGCGGGCGCCGGACGCGACGAGCTGTTGGCCGCCATCGCCACCGAGGCACCGCAGCTCAACGGCAACTCGCAGGCGCAGGTGCTGTCGCAGGCGGTGACGCTTGGCCTGCTGACCGTGGACAACGGCACCTACCGTCCGACCGAAGGGGGGCTGGCGTTGCTGGAAGGCCAGAATCCGGCGAACGTGTTGGCCAAGGTCTTCCTGCGCAACATCTTCGGCTTCGCCATCCTGATCGACGAACTCCGCCACGCCGACGGCCCGGTCACGAAGACGGCGGCCATGAAGGCGTTGCGGCGCTGCTGGTCCAACTGGACCACCAATCAGATGCCGAGCATGCTGATCAAGTGGGCGATCCGGCTCGGACTCGTCGCCGTCGTCAGCGGCGGCATCCAGCTCACCGAGGAAGGGGAGTACTGGGCCAGCGGCCTGCCGAACGATGAAGCGGCCCGCGCGGCCATGCGCGCCGCATCCCCGGCCGATGACGAACCCGGCGCCGTCGGCCCCGCGGCCGCTGCGTCGGGAGAAGACGAAGGCGAGGACGAACCGGCACCGGCACTGCCGCCGGTGGACGCGATCCTTCAGCGCTTCGCGGACGATCCGGCGCTGCGCTCCCTGGTCTTTTCCCCCGACCAGATCCGCCTGTTCCACGCGGCGCTGACCGCGTTGGAGGGGAAGCGATTCGTTCTGCTGGCGGGTCTGTCGGGCACCGGCAAGACCTCACTGGCGCGGGCCTATGCGCGCGCGTGCTGCGACATCATGGGATTGCGGGCGGAGGCGCATTACCAGGAGACCGCCGTGCTGCCGGACTGGACCGATCCGACCGGCCTCCTGGGCTTCGTCAACCCGCTTGCCAACCCGCCGGCCTATCAGGTGACGGAGACGTTGCGCTTCCTCCTGTCCGCCCACGGCCGGCGGGATCTGCCCTTCTTTCTCTGCCTGGACGAGATGAACCTCGCCCGTGTCGAGCACTACTTCGCCCCGTTCCTGTCGGCCATGGAGGGGCGCTCCACGCGGCTGTCCATCCACGCCGCCGGTGACGTCGTGGAGAACGTGCCGACCACCATCCCGTGGCCCCGCAACCTCGTGATCGTCGGCACCGTCAACATGGACGAGACGACGCACCCCTTCTCCGACAAGGTGCTCGACCGCGCCTTCACGTTCGAGTTCTGGGACGTCGACCTGGCCGGCTGGCGCAAGCGCGCGCTGGAGAACGGGAACGACCCGGCGCTGGTGGGCACCGTCGCCAACGCGCTGGAGGAACTGTACGCCGCCTTGTTCCCTGCGCGCCGGCACTTCGGCTACCGCACCTGCGACGAGGTGCTGGCCTTCTGCCGCGCCTTCGACGGGCCCGACCCGGCGGTGGCGCTGGATGCGGCCGTACTTGCCAAGGTGCTGCCCAAGATCCGCGGCGATGACGGAGGCGAACTGCCCAAGGCACTGCGGAATGCCAAAGCCGTTTGCGCCGACCACAATCTGACGGCATCCGCCGACCGCCTGGCCCGCATGGCGGAGCAGTTGGGCACCCAGGGCGTCGTCCGTTTCTGGAGTTGACGTGGAGATCGCGCTGTCCCGATTCGTGAAGGCCGCCGGTTGGCAGGACGTGTCGGTGGCGGTGAACGGCCAACCCGTTGCCTGTGCCGAGGGCGAACGGCTGCGGCTGACGGTTCGCGCGGCAGCCGCGACGACGGTCCATATGGGCGGCGGCGACCTCGTGCCCACCGGCCTCGCCGTCATTGGCGATGGCATCGAGGCCACCTACGAGTTCGTCATCGACAGTTGGGCCGGGCGCACCACCCTGGACGTGGTTGCGGGCGACGTCCGGCGGGAGGTGACCCTGGACGTGCGCCCCCATCCCGGCAAGCTGGGCATCGACGCCTTCACCGACCTGCTGATGGAGTTGGCGGCGCGCTCCGCCGCACTCCCCTGGGGCATGGCGCCGGGGCATCACGGAGGGCAGGTCACCGGTCCCACGGCAGCGGCGGTCTTTCCGGTGGTGCTGGACGTCCTGCTGCCCGAGCTGCTGCGCCACCTGCATCGCTTCCTTCGAGATCCGCCCATTGCCGTGCGCCGCCGGCGGGATCTGGCGCCACTGTCCATGGCGCGGCGGCCGGATACCCAGACCGTCCGCTGGCTTGCCAACCACCCGCGCACCATGGTTGCTCTGCGGCCCGGCGACGGCGGCACGGTGGAGCGGTTGCCGTCACTTCCCACCGTCGACCAGCCGGTCACCGTGACCGACCACGACCACCCGGTGACGCGGCACCTGCTCTTCCAGCTTCAGCGGGTGCGCCGATCGATCGATGACGCCGTTCGCCGCCTCGAAGCGCTGGCCGGCAGCGGCCATTGGCAGACCGATCCGTATGCCCGCGGTCAAGCGGCCCGGATTGTTGAGCGATGTCGGCAGCACCGCGCCACCCTGGCAGAGGCCCTGTCCGCTCCGGTATTCCGTCGCATCCGGCCTGAACCGGCCGCGGAGGGCGCCCTGCAGGCGCTGGCCGATCTGCCGGCCGCAGCCGCCGTGCAGCGCCTCGCCCACCGGCTGCTGAGCGCCGGACTGAATCTCAATGCCGAGTCCGAGGTTGAAGCCGCCCTGAAGCGCACGTATGACCTCTACGAGGCCGTCGTGTTCTACCGGCTGGCCGACGCGGTCGCGAGCGCCCTCGGCCATGGCTGGACACCGCGTTGGCTCAACGCCACCGCAAACCCGCACGAAGAGAGGCCACACGGCGGTGTTGTATGGCACCGTGACGGTGCGCCTGGCACAGCGGTCCGGCTGCTGTACCAGCAGACGTTCGCTGCCTATTCCGGCAAGGCCCGTGAATGGCACAGCCTGACCGGCGAGTTCCGGCCCGACTACGTGATCGCCTTCGAGCAGGAAGGCGCGTGTGCCGGCTGGCTGATCCTGGACGCCAAGTTCCGTGCCAGTCGTCCGGCCGTACATGACGCACTGCGCGACCTCCACGTCTACCGCGACGCCCTGCGCCGGCGGGGACGCAATGCCGATGGCGCGTACATCATTGTCCCCGCCCTCCACAGCGACGCCGAAGCGTATGCAGCGTCCAGGTACGTGGCCGAGCACCGCTTTGGCGCCGTGTACAGCGGTGCGGACGACGGCAACCTTGTGGACTTGGTGCGGGCGTTTCGGGATGGGGTGGGGGGCGCGACCCTTACGCCTCTTGCGCCAGCTCATCCGTCGTGAAGCGCACCAACGCGACCGCGCAGCCGCGGTGTGACGTCCGCCCCGCCGATGCGTTCGAGCGCATGGGGGGATCCGACCTACCTCCCGACGCTCAGAACGCATCCAGCGGCCGACCCCTAGCCCCTTGGCGGGGCCTTGCCGATGAGGAACACCTTCACTGGCGGATCTCGTCGCATCTCCGCCGCGGGTTGCCGAAGCTCGTGCAGCCAAGAGCGATGTCCGCGGTGCGCCGTCTCGGCGCCGGCGGCTGCAGGTAGCTGTCCCGAGCGGCGACTACGTTGGTGACGCCGCCCTCTGCCAGCAGCCGCGCCACGGCTGCCTCGATCTCGGCGCGCGGCGACATGCCGAGGAGGAACGGCAGCTCCATCTGGCGGGCGTAGACGCCGTTCGCGCCGGTGCGCGACATCGGCTTGCCCTGCTTCATGGCGGCGCCGATCGCCTCGATCATCAGCTCGGCCAGGTACGCCTCGACCGAGGAGGAGGTGGTGGCGTTCATCGGTTGGTCCTCGGTTTCATCCGCGTACTCCACGTGGCGCAGGGCGGGAGGGTTCCGTGGGTCGACCTCGACGTCTTCGATGTCGATCAGCTTGTTCACGATCCACTGAAGCGCGCCGCACCCCAGCGCGCGCAGCTCGGCCGGCAGCCGGCGGCGCTGGGCACAAATGCCCATCTCGCAGTAACCCTGCGCAAACGGCCGTCCCGCGCGGTATGCCTTGTCGATCTCCTGCCCCATCGCCTCGAACGGATCGAAGTCTTCGGTGGTGGCGATCTTCACCGTCTCCTCGGGGGGCGCAGGCCGCAAGCGGCCGGTGGCGGGCTCCTTCTCGACACGGCGGGTGACGAGGAGTGTGGTAACGAGGTTGTAGAGTTCGTCACGCGCCATGTGCCTGATCGGCACCGGCAGCCGGGCGCGCCGTTCGTAGACGCCGTCGATGCCGGTATGCCCGAGGGGGTCGCCATCGGCCAACGCCACGTTGATGGCGTCGGCCATCAGGTCCAGCAGATCGTCCGTGGTGTGGGTGGTGGTGGTGTCCATCGTCTTGTCCTTGGTGGTGGCCGGCGCGGGGCGCAGGTAATGGGGGGGCTGCGCGTCCTTCACGACGCGGCGGGTGGCGATCAGGTGGGCGACGATCCGCTGGAGCGTGTCCCGCCCCTTGTCGCGCAGCATGGGCGCCATCCGGTAGCTCTGCGCGTAGACGCCGCGCGTCGGGCTGGTGTGGCTGAAGGGCCGGCCCTTGGCCGCGGCGTAGGCGATCTCGTCGAACATCAGATCGTACAGGTCGGTGTCAGGGGGGAGCATGTTGGGGTCCTTTCCGCCCGCCCCGGCTCCGCGCTCACTCGTAGAGGGTGGGGGGATTTCCATATCCCCCACCCTCTCTATAGAGAGGGAGATTTCCGGAAACGGGTTTTCCGTTGAATTTCAATGGGTTAGGTCTGGAAACGGTTCTCGGAAACGGGCTCGGTGCATTTCCGGGGAAAACCGTTACAGATCAACTGGCTACGGAGTGATTTCCGGCCGTTTCCGGCGGAAACGTTTCCGCGGTTACCGTGGAAATCACCCTCTGGCGGAAATCCATCTAGCCAGAGTGGTTATTCTTCCGCGGCCTCCTCGGGCGCCGGGGCGCCCGGCCTGACCTCGCCGATCCCAAGGGCGAAATCGCCCGACGGGCAGTCCAGCCAGGACGGCGCACCCTTCTGCCCCTTGGCGCGCGTCTTCAGGATGCGCTGGTTGCGCAGCAGCAGGCCGCACCAGTCCTCCAGGTCGTGCCGGCTGCACTCGCGCAGATCCGGCGGCAGTCGACTGCGGTTCTGGAAGAGGCCGGCCGATCCGGTGTGCGTGAACGGGTGCCCGTTGGCGGCGGCCTTGACGATCGCGTCGTACAGAAGATCCAGCAGCATCGGCACGCGGACCTTGTCCTCCTTCGTGAGCGGCGTCATGTCGACCAGCAGGCCGGAGGCATCGCGCACGAAGGTGCGGACGGTGCGGTCGGCTGGGCCGTTGCTCTTGACCACGGCGCCATGATGGACGGCGTTGCGGACGAACTCCCGGTCCATGCCCTTCAGGATATTGCGCGCCAGCGACTCCTCGGCTGGCCACAGCGCGTAGCTCATGCGCACGCCGTCGACCAGGGCGGAGGTGCCGCGGATCGCGTCGCGCGCGCCCTCGGGACCCATGATGCGCTTGTCACCAGCCGGCTTGCGCATGTGGTGGGGGATGCAGACGAACGCGCCCGTCTCCGTCGCGAGTGATGCCAGCAGGCCGGTGGCAAAGCTGCCGGCGGCGGGATCGGACGTCACGTCGGCGTGGATGAACGACGACAGCGGATCGAACACCACCATCTTCAGGTCGGGGATCGCGAGGAGCTGGTCACGCGCCCACTTGAAGAACTCCGTCTCCGACGGCTCGTTGTTGGTGATCTTCACCAGCGGCTGCGGGCCGCCGGAGTTGGGCATGGGGATGATGTAGAGCCGGCCGCCTTGCTGCCGCTTGCCCAGCACGTCCAGACGCTCGATGCGCCGGTGCACCTCGGCCTGATCGTCCTCGGCCGTGAACATGACGACGGGGCCGAACTCCTTGATCTCGCCGCCGAAGGCCGTCGGGTGCGTGCCGGGGATGGAGCCGGGCTGGCCGTGCGCGATCTTCAGCGCCAGGTCCAGCGTCATCATGCCCTTGCCGGTGTCGCCCATGGCGGCGAGGATGCCGGCGACGGCCATGGGGAATGTCCCGTCGACGAGGAAGCGCTGTTCGGGCGCCTTGCCGACGAACACCTTGGACGCATCCCAATCGGCGAGCGCCACCAGCGACGTGCGGCGGCGCAGCTCGTAGCGCTTGGCGTCGCGCATGACGAACTCGCGCACCTCCCGGTGCGTCCACGGCCGCGAGAGCTGCTTGCCCTGCTCGTCCTTCTTCGGCCGCAGCGCGTCCGCCGCGTCCCACTTGTGGGGCATGTCGTCGGGCGGATAGAGGATGGCAACGTGGTTGGCGCCGGCGGCGATCGCCGCGTTCGCCACCTTCTCGGCGTAGTCCCACCCTGCCTTGTCCCGATCGGGCCACACGATGACGCGCTTGCCCTTCAGGGGCGACCAGTTCGTCTTGTCCGGCGGCGACTTCGCGCCCATCATCGCCGTGGTGCCGACCAGGCCGACCTCGTTGATCGCGTCGGCGCACTTCTCGCCTTCAACCAGGATGACGAGATCCGACTGCATGATGCCGGGGATGTTGTAAAGCGGGCGCAGCGTGGGCGCCTGATTGCGGCGGGCGCGGGTGTCGTAGGGCCGGTACTCCTTGCGCCTCTCGCCGGTGACCTCGTCGATTGGCTCATACCGCCACACGCGGCCCAGCTCCGCGCCGTCGCGGTCCAGGTAGATCCACTCGCCCGTCTTCGGACCCAGGTTGTCGATGATCGGATCGCGCTGCATCTGGTCCTGGATGAACGGCTCGGGCGCCGGCCGGCGGAACGGGGCGCCGACGTTGCCCAGCCATTGGCGGATGCCATCGAGCACCGCCGGCCAGTCGCGCTTCGTTTCCAGCCCGTGGGCGCCGGCCCACAGGTCGAAGATGTCGCCGCACTCGCCGGTGGCGTGGTCGATCCACTGGCCGGCGCGCTCGCCGCGCAGCTCGACCGCGAGCGATGCCCCGCGCTCGTTCTGCAAGCTGCCCACGCGGAACTCGTGCCCGTGGAAGGTGCCGTTCGGGAGGATGTTGTGCAGGAGATCCGGCAGGGCGCCGAGGAGTTGGGCGCGCAGCTCGCCGGCGTCGCTGGTGTCGTCGTCGCGTTGCGCCATCGCGTCGCTGAAGTCCAGCCACGGCAGCGGGCGCACGACGTTGGTCGAGGTGTCAAGACTCATTTTTGATCGGTCCTATGAGCCGCACAATGCAACCGGGTGAGGTGCGGCGGGGAGGGGAAGGAGATGGCGCCGGAGTTTTCGGCTGGCGGCGGGCAATGGGGCACGTCGGACGCTATGCTGCTGCTCCGGCGTGGCGGTCGCTTGGAACGCGCGGGCAATCACACGGATGGGACCCATCGGCCCTTCCCACGGAGCGGCAGAGTGAGCCGATCCCTTGGTGGGTGGTGGATGGGACCCAACTGTTCATCGCGTTGCCATACCCCCCGAGGGGGCCGACAGCGGCATGCCCTTCATCGGGCGCTTGCTTCCTCCTCGGCGCTACCAAAGCGCCGGGTATCGGCCCAGGTGGCGAGGTCGGATCTTCGGTACACCACACGACGATGCCCGAGCCGGGCATAGACAGGGCCACCGCCTTCCTGGCGATATCGTTGCAGGGTCCGCCGTGACAGCTTCAGCAGCTGCGCTGCATCGCTCTCGGTCAGGTACTCATCGCGCCGCCGATCTCGATCGGCGGCGCATATGCTGGTTGAATTCAACGATGCTGGCGTCGAGAGTTGCACTTTCCGATCCTCCTGCCGCTGGTGGGGCTGCTCTGGGGAGGCATACTGGCGATCCCTGGCGTCCAGAGGCAGGGGAGATAAACGCCCTGCTTAGAGGGGATATTTTACCCGCAGGGCGAGCCTCGCTCAGATTTTGGATCGCCGGGTATTTGCTCGGGCGTTGCATCAATCGCCCGGATGACCTGAAGCGCATTCTTGATTGTATCCCCAAGCCCTATTTTTCTCGCTTCCTGAGGGTTGGAAACAGTCAACGCAGCACGGACGAAATCTACAAATGGGCCGCCAACCCTATCGCCAAATTTGTCTTTGGATGTGCCGGCCCGGCGTCCAGTCGCCTTTTGCCAAGCGAATTCGAGTTCTTGAATGGCAAGATGAAGCTGTGTGTTGATCGGCCTTCCTCGGCCTGGAGGGGTGAGAAGGGTATGCGCGGCCCTCAAAGCGGTTGCAAACTCCCCTGTTGCGTCTGCAATGCTTCTTGCCAGGTGATACGGCTTGGAGAGGTTGTTGTTGCGAACTTCTGAAGATCGTATGAGCAGATCCATTGTTGGGTGGCCTTGAAGAAGATCTTCCATGTCCTCCCTCAATGACAGTGCTTTCTCGTACAACATCTCCACGTGCTTGCGTTGTTCGCCAGGCTTGATGGGCGGGTATTTGAAAATGCGCGAAACCTCTCCGACTGCGAACTTGAACAACTCCCGATCGGCGGCAGAGCTCGGGGCGCCGCTAACGCGTTCGACCGCTTCGCCCATTTTCTCCAACGCAGCTTCTTCTGGGGTCGGCTTTGCCGCATCCGGCTGAGGCTTTATCATTCTTATCTTCCATCGTGGGTGATGGCGCTGTGGCCGTCGACCTGGGGCAGGTAAGCGTGTCCGCGCGATATCGGGTGCCCGCCCGGACGTACGCCGGTGGCAACAGATCAGGGCTGTACCTCGTTTCAATGGGCGTCCGAGTCCTGCCGGCGGTGGCGGGCGGGATCGGTAGGAGGCCAGTCAATGAACGGGGCTAACCCGGCGTGCACCGGCGTCTGTCGTGACACCAGTGTGACACAAACCCAAGTTCTGCCAGATCAGCTTAAGGCAAATGCTGCCTCTGCAGATACTCCTCGCTCTGCATCTCCATCAGCCGGCTGACGGTGCGTTCGAACTCGAAGGCGTGGGTGCCCTCGGGGTAGAGGCGTTCGGGCGGCCCCTCGGCGGCGATGATCGTCTTCACCTTGTGCTCGTAGAGCGCGTCGATCAGCGTCATGAAGCGCTTGGCCTCGTTGCGCCGCTCGTCGCGCATGGTCGGGACGTCGTCGATCAGCACCGTGTCGAAGTGCGTGGCGATGGCCAGGAAGTCGGCGGCGCCGAACGGCTTGCCGCAGAGGTCCCAGAAATCCACCCAGGCGACGCCCTTGGCGGCGCAGGCGATCTCCACCCGCCGGCCCTGCACCAGCAGGTGGGCCGGGCTGGTCGGGGCGCCGTCGGTCAGGGCGGCGAAGGCCTCCTTCATCGCCCGGTCGGAGTCGGCGCCCAGCGGCCAGTGGTAGACCGGCTTGCCGCTCAGCCGGTTCAGCCGGTAGTCGGTGGCGCCCTCCAGCGCCAGGACGTCCAGCTTCTCCTTGAGCAGCGCGATGAAGGGCAGGAACAGCTCGCGCTGCAGGCCGTCCTTGTAGAGCTCGTCGGGCGGCCAGTTGGAGGTCGCCACGACGACCACGCCGTTGTCGAACAGATGGGTGAACAGCCGGCCGAGGATCATCGCGTCGGCGATGTCGGTGACGTGGAACTCGTCGAAGCACAGCAGCCACGCCTCCTCCGCCATGCGGCGGGCGAGGTCGGGGATGGCGTCGTCGGGGCCGGTCGTGGCGCGCCCGCGGGCCGAGCGGTGCTCGTGGATGCGGCGGTGCGTCTCCAGCATGAACTCGTGGAAATGGACGCGGCGCTTGCGCTCCACCGGCGCGGTCTCGAAGAACAGGTCCATCAGCATGGACTTGCCGCGGCCGACCCCGCCGTAGAGGTAGAGCCCCTGGGGCGGCTCCGCCGGCTCGCTGCGGCGGGCCAGGCCGAAGCGCTCGCGCCAGCCGGTGCGGCCGCTCTGCGGCCGGTACGAGGTCAGCGCCTGGTACAGGCTCTGCAGCTTCTCCGCGGCCAGCGCCTGGTCGGGGTCCGGGCGCAGCGTTCCCGTGCCGCGGCGGGCGCGATAGAGCGAAAGCGGTCCTTCGGGCATGGCCTCTTCGGGGGGCGACGGGCGGGACGGTCCTTACCTAGCGGATGCGCCGATGCGGCGCAACGCCGCGGCTACAGCAGCCCCTGCGCCTTGAAGCTGGTGTGCCGGCCCTTGCCGACGATGACGTGGTCGTGGACGACCACCCCGACCGCGTCGGCGGCCCGCACCACCTCGCGGGTCATCTCGACGTCGGCGCGGCTCGGCGTGGGGTCGCCGGAGGGGTGGTTGTGGACCAGGATGACCGCCGTCGCCCCCAGCTCCAGGGCGCGCCGGACCACCTCGCGGGGATAGACCGGGGTGTGGTCGACGGTGCCGCGCTGCTGCACCTCGTCGGCGATCAGCGCGTTCCTCTTGTCGAGGAACAGCAGGCGGACCTGCTCCGTCGTCTCGTGGGCCATGGCGGCGGCGCAATACTCCATCAGCGCCTGCCAGGAGCCGAGCACCGGCCGCTTCATCACCTGCTCGCGGGTGGCGCGCAGGGCGCACGCGCCGACGGCGCGCACCATGGCGATGCCGGCGTCGCTCTTCAGGGTCACGCCGCCGGCGCGCAGCCCGCGCAGCTTCTCCGGCGGCGCGTTGACGGCGTTCCACAGGCTGCCGAAGGTCTCGATCAGCTTCTTGGCGAGCGGCTTGACGTCGCGCCGGGGGTCCACCGCGAACAGCACCAGCTCCAGCAGCTCGTAGTCCTGGAGCGCGTCCGGGCCGCGCTCCAGGAAGCGGCCGCGCAGCCGGTCGCGGTGGCCGTGGTAGTGCGGCGTCTCCTCCTCCCCGGCCGGCGCCGGCGCCAGCGCCGGCCCGGCCCCGGTGGCGCCGGGCTCCGCCGGCGGCCGGGCGGTGGATCTGCGGGGTCTGGTGCCGTCCATGGGCGACGCGCGTCCTGCCATCGTGTGCGCCGATCATATCCTCCCGCGGACCGGTTGTCAGGCGGCGTCCCCGCAACGCGGGATTTCACCGCTGGACAAACAAAGGTTGCCGCCCGACAAAGGATGCGACCGCTGTCCAACGGTGCGGAGGACCGATGAGCATCCCGACGTCGCTGACCCCGATCGACAACAACGTGTTCGCCGAGGCGGCGACCCTGGCGCGGGCCGTCTACGAGAACGATCCCGCGCAGGTGTGGGCGCTGGCGCCGGGGTGGACGCCGCTCGGCGCGGACGACCTCGCGCCGGCCAGCGGCGTGCTGGACCAGGGCGTCTACACCAACGCCAACGCCACGGCGATGGTGGCGGTGGCGCAACTGGACGGCAAGGACACCCTGGCCATCGTCTTCCGCGGCAGCGACGACCGCCAGGACTGGATCGAGGACTTCCGCAACATCGACGAGCACGCCGAGCACCTCGCCGACCTCGTCGCCGCGGTCGACCGGCTGACGGCGACGGAATCCTTCGACCAGGTGCTGGTGGTCGGCCACAGCCTGGGCGGCGCCATGGTGCAGCACTTCATGGAGGAGCACGAGCCCGGCACCGGCCCCTACGTCGGGGTCACCTTCGGCTCGCCGGGGACCAACGGCGTCGCCGAGGCCGACCCGCGGCTGGTCAACTTCCACACGGTCGACGACCCCATCCTCTTCCTCGCCGAGAACCGCGCGGCCATCGCCGCCGCGGTCGGCGCCATGCCGCCGGCCGGGCAGCAGGCGGTGGCGCAGGCGATCGCCGACCTGATCGACGTCGATCCGCCCGTGACCGCCGACGACATCCTGGGGACGCTGCCCTCCATCACCGGCGACTACACCCTCGACGGCACGCTGATCCGTCTCCAGGGCCCGGGCGACGTGCCGCTGCCCGCCACCTTCACCGGCTTCGACCAGCTTGGCGCCGTCGATCCCACCGCCCACGCCATCGCCACCTACGCCGGCTTCATGCCGGTGCGCACCTTCGGCGACGCCGCCGGCGGAGCGTGGGAGGGCGGCGACGGCATGGACGAGAACTTCGGCCTGGGCGGCGCCGACACGCTCGACGGCGGCGCCGGGATGGACTTCCTCTACGGCAACCTCGGCGCCGACCTGGTCTTCGGCGGCGCCGGCGACGACTGGCTGCACGGCGGCCAGGGCGGCGACCGGGTCGAGGGCGGGGCCGGCGCCGATCTGGTCTTTGGCGGCCTCGGCGACGACACGCTGTCCGGCGGCGCCGGCGACGACCGGCTGGACGGCGGGGCCGGGGCCGACGTCTTCGCCGTCGCGGCGGGGCAGGGGGCGGACACCGTCCTCGGCTTCGACGGCGGCGCCGGCGACCGCATCGCCCTCGCCGCCGGGACGTCGTGGAGCGTGGATGCCGACGCGTCCGGCAACGCCGTGCTGGCGCTGGTGGACGGCGGCACTGTCACCCTGCTGGGCGTGGCCCCCGGCACGCTGCTGGGGGCCGGCTGGGTGGGCGTCGCCTGACGGCGGCGTCGGCGCGGGCGGCCGCTCGGCGGCCGTCCGCCGGAACGCTCACGCCTCGGGGGCCGGGTAGGGCGGCCTGGTGTGGCCGGCCGGCGAGAGGGTGAAGATCTCGCAGCCGTCGGCGGTGACGCCGATGGAATGCTCGAACTGGGCCGACAGCGACTTGTCTTTGGTGACGGCGGTCCAGCCGTCGCCGAGGATCTTCACGTCGTGGCGGCCGGCGTTGACCATCGGCTCGATGGTGAAGAACATGCCCTCGCGCAGCACCACGCCGGTGCCGGGGCGGCCGAAGTGGAGGACCGACGGCGGCTCGTGGAACACCTGGCCGAGGCCGTGGCCGCAGAAGTCGCGCACCACCGAGAAGCGGTGGGACTCGGCGAAGGTCTGGATGGCGTGGCCGACGTCGCCGAGCGTGGCGCCGGGCCGCACCTGGGCGATGCCGATCATCAGCGCCTCGTAGGTGACGTCGACCAGCTTCTTCGCCTTCACGCTCACCGAATCGCCGCACAGGTACATGCGGCTGCTGTCGCCGTACCAGCCGTCGAGGATCGGTGTCACGTCGATGTTCAGGACGTCGCCGTCGCGCAGCCGCTTGTCGCCGGGAATGCCGTGGCAGACCACGTGGTTGACCGAGATGCAGGAGGCCTTGGGGTAGCCGCGGTAGCCGAGCGTCGCCGGGACGGCGCCGTGGTCGCGCATGAACTGCTCGCACAGCCGGTCCAGCTCGCCGGTGCTGACACCCGGCTGGACGTAGGGCGCGATGAAGTCCAGCGTCATGGCGGCCAGCCGCCCGGCCCGCCGCATGCCCTCGAAGTCCTCCGGTCCATGCAGACGGATGCGGCTGGAGTCGACGTTGTCGTGTTCCACCAGATTTGCCTTTTCCCGTTGACGGCCGCCCGACCCGGTCACCCCTCCAGCCGGATCGGCAGCGGACGGTCCAATTCAATCGACTCGCGCGTGATCGCGCAAGACCAACACAGCGTTTCCACACCCGCCGCCACGGCTCGGCGCAGCCCGGCGGCGTAGGCCGGATCCAGGTCGGCGGCCACCCGGAAGTAGGCGCAGTCGCTCCGCTGCACAAGATAGAGCATCACCGCCCGGTGCCCCGCGGCGACCATGGCGGCCAACTCCTCCAGGTGCTTGGCGCCGCGCGCCGTCACGCAGTCGGGGAACTCCGCCGCCCGCCCGTCGCCCAGGCGGGGGCGGCGGAGGTGGACGTTCTTGACCTCGACGTACGCGGCCGGTCGGTCCTCCGCCTCCAGCAGCAGGTCGATGCGCGAATTGCGGCCGTAGCGCACCTCGCGGCGCAGCCGCGCGTAGCCGGCCAGCTCGGGCACCGTCCCGGCGGCGATGGCCGCCGCCGTCAGCGCGTTGGGGTGCCCGGTGTTGACGCCGACCAGGCCGCCGTCCGCCTCCACCAGCTCGAGCGTGTGGGCGAGCTTGCGCTTGGGGTTGCCGGAGCGCGACAGCCAGACCCGGCTGCCCGGGGCGTCCAGCCCCATCATGGTGCCGGAGTTCGGGACGTGCGCCGTCACCACCGCGCCGTCCAGCTCGACGTCGGCGAGGAAGCGTTTGTAGCGGCGCAGCAGCCGGCCTTCGAGGAGCGGGGAGGGGAAGCGCATGGGCGGCCACGCTAGCGGCCGGCCACCGGCGGGGCAAGCCCGCCGGGACGCGTCCGCCGGGAATCGGCCCGCTCCGACGCCCATGATCCATCGGCCGAGTTCCGGCGCGCGGCGATCTGTGGGACAGTGGCGGCCGCCCGACGACGAGAAGACACCCGCCATGAGCCTTGCCGAGTCCCTGAGCCCCACCGCCGCCGTGCTGATCATCGGCAACGAGATCCTGTCCGGCCGCACCAAGGACGCCAACCTGCCGTACCTGGCTGAGACGCTCGGCGGTATCGGCGTCCGCGTGCGCGAGGCGCGCGTCGTGCCCGACGTGGAGGAGGAGATCGTCGTCGCCGTCAACGCCTGCCGCGCCCGCTACACCTACGTGTTCACCACCGGCGGGATCGGGCCGACCCACGACGACATCACTTCGGCATCGGTCGCCAAGGCCTTCGGCGTGCCGCTGGAGCGCAACGCGGAGGCGGTGGCCCGCCTGGAGCGCCACTACGCCACGGGCGCGCTCAACGCGGCGCGGCTGCGCATGGCCGACGTCCCGGCCGGGGCGGTCCTGGTCGACAATCCGATCAGCCAGGCGCCGGGCTTCCGGATCGGCAACGTCTTCGTGCTGGCCGGCGTGCCCAACATCATGCAGGCGATGGTCGACGGGCTGCTGCCGCGCCTCAAGGGCGGCCCGCCGATCCACGCCCGCACCGTGAGCTGCGAGCTGGCCGAGGGGCGGATCGCCGCCGACCTCGCCGCCCTGCAGGAGCGCAACCCCGACGTCGAGATCGGCAGCTATCCCTATTTCCGCAACGGCTTCTTCGGCGTGAGCCTGGTGCTGCGCGGCACCGACGAGTCGCTGCTCGACACCGTCGCCGAGGATCTCTGCGCCGTCGTCCGCCGCCTCGGCGGCACGCCGACGCTGACCCATGGAACGAAAGGCTAAGGGGGCTGATCTTCGGTCCAACCCGGCTTGCACCCGGCGCGCTCGACCCTAGGTTCGCTTCTTGGGTGGGAACGCGGGCCGGAGCCGGGCGATCATGAAACCGTTCGAGAAGCCGCTGGTCTACTATCTTCTGCAGCATCTGGTGTCGGGGATCGCCGGCGCGGTCGTGCTGGCCACCGGCATCCTGCTGTTCGACATCGCCAATCTCGGCACCCTGGTGACCACCAGCGAGCACTGGGTGGCGGCGCTCGTCCTGCTGTACGCCGGCCTGGGCATCACCTTCGGCAGCGTCGCCATGGGGATCGGCGTGATGATGCTGGCCGAGGACTGAGCGGCCTCCTCAGAACGGGCCGCTCAGAACGGGCCGAGGCGGCCGTAGAGGAACACCAGCGCGGTGACCGCGGCCAGCCAGATCGCCGCGTTGCGCAGCCAGGGGCTGCGGCGCACCCGCGGAAGGGCGCCGGGCAGGACGATGATCGCCACCATGATGATCGCCGCCAGCCGCAGCCAGTCGTTCTCGTCCACCGCCCCGTCCTCCCCGCCGTTCCCCTCCTAGATGGGATTGCCCCGAAGCTTGTCCACGGGCCTTGAACCGACGCCTTGACCGGAGCGGCGCAAGGGGCTATGCAACCCCAGGACGCGCGCCGCGCGTCGTCGCGGACGTGGCGAAATCGGTAGACGCAGCAGACTTTGTTGGAGTGCACCCGGGGAAATCCGGGATGTAGAACCGCTCAAATTCGGGGAACGCTAACGGCACAGCCCAGGCCAATCCCGAGCCAAGCCCCGGCGATGGGGAAGGTGTAGAGACTAGACGGGCGGCACCTAAGGTCGGAAGGCTACGGTGAAGGGATAGTCCAGACCACGAACGCCCCACGGGGCGGCGGCGAAAGCCGAAGTCGGTACGAAAATCTGCTTCTTGTTCCAAGAGTGGGGGTTCGAGTCCCCCCGTCCGCACCACCGCGCCGTTGCGCCAGCGGAAGCACCGAAGGCCACCGCCGGGCGGTGCATTCTACACCCCTGTCAAGTCGCGACCGGCGTAGAGTATGCGCAGGATGGTGACGTGCCCGGCGTCGACGTGGAAGGCAACCGTCGCCCGGCCTTCGAACCCGATCACCCGCAAGCCCTGCCGGATGTCGTCCCGCGCGGTGCCGCGCTCCGGGAAGTTGGCGAGTCGCAGGCAATACTGTTCGATCCGCTCCACATAGCCGAGCGCCCGCGCCGCCCCCGCCTTCCCGGCGATACAGTCGTAAATTTCCAGAAGGTCGTTTTGCGCCTCCGGGCTGAATTGGACTTTATGGCTCACGCTCGCCCTTTTTCACGCGGTCGGCATGGCGGGCGCGAACGGCGGCAAACACCTGCGACGCTGGAATGGCACGGTCGGCGTTCCGCTGCATGGCGTCATAAGCGTCCGCCACTTCCTCCCGCAGCCAGCGTTCGACGGCGGCATCGCGCTCCTGCAAGGCGCGCAGTCCGGCGCGAATCACCTCGCTGCCCGAAGCATAGGCTCCGGACGCAACCAGCGTGTCAATATACTCCGCTTGCTCGCTGGGCAGGCTGAACGTGCGTTTTTCCGGTGATGCCATGGGCTCTTTCCGTCGAAGATCCATCTCTCCTTCAGGGTATGAAACTTTCATACCTCCGTCAAGGCGCGCCGTCGGCATCGCCGCGCGCGACCCCGCGCCATCCCGAAAACCGGTGGAGACGTGCGACCGCAGTCCGCCGCGGTGGCACAAGGGCCTTGCCGAGGGGCGCGGCAAAGGACGACATAGGGGCGGCCGGCGATGCCTGGTGGGGAGCGGGAGGAGACGCAGCGTTGAGCACGGGTCGAGCGACGAAGAAGACTCCGGAAGCCGTCACGGCGTCGCAGGACGCGGAGGCGGCGCCGAGCGGGCCGCGGCGGCGCAGCGGGCCCGGCCGTCCGGAGGGGGTCAGCAACGTGCGCGACGAGATCCTCGACGCCGCCGAGATCGAGTTCGCCACGCTGGGCTACGCCGGCACCAGCCTGCGCAACGTCGCCGACCGCGCCCAGGTGACCCAGGCCCTCATCAACTACTATTTCGGCTCCAAGTACGGCCTGTTCGAGGAGGTCTTCCTGCGCCGCGGCCGGCAGATCGCCGAGGATCGCGTGCAGCGGCTGGAGGCCCTGCGCCGAACCGGCAAGCCGCTGGCGGTGCGGGACATCGTCTACGCCTTCCTGATGCCGGCCCTGGCCATGCGCGAGACGCCGTCCGGGCGCACCTTCATGCGCCTGCAGGCCCGCCTGCACACCGAGCCGTCGGAGATCTCCTACAAGCTGCGCAACGAGGCCTACGACGTCTCGACGCGGATCTTCGCGGCGGCGCTGCGCGAGGCCATGCCGCACCTGCCGGAGAAGGACGTCTACTGGCGCATGACCCTGATGATCGGCGCCTACCTCTACGCCTTCTCCGACACCCACCGCCTCGAGGAACTGGCGCCGGGACTCTGCGATCCCAACGATCCCGACGAGATCATCACCGCCATCAGCAGCTTCGTCACCGCCGGCATGCTCGCCCCGCCGTCGGACCGCACGCCCGGGCCGCCGTCCGACGGCGCATGATCCAGGTCAAGGCGGCCGGCGGCTCCGATCCGCCATATTAATCGGACGATTAATATGGCAGGAGGCCGGTCATGTCTGTTTTCGCTCTGGCGTCGCCCGCAGGGTGGGGCGCGCGGCTCGTGCGCCGGTTGCGGGCGGCGTCGCGCCCCGACGCGCTCCGTTTCCTCGAACCTCACGACCGCCGCGCCGTCCTGGCGGAGGCGGGGCTGGGCGAGCACGATCTGCCCGTGCTGCGCCGGGCCGGCCATGTGCGGGAGCTGTTGCCGGCCGCCCTGGACCTGCACGGAATCGACGGCGCCGCCCTCGACGACGACCGTCCCGACGTCCTGAACGACCTCAACCGCGTGTGCGCCCACTGCACGTCCACCCGCGCCTGCGCCGACCTGCTGGCGGCCGGCGCGGCGCGCGACGCGCACGCGCGGCTGTGCCCGAACGCGGGCACCCTGGAATCGCTGCGCCCGCACCCCGCCTCCCGGTGACGGAGAGCGCCGGTCGGGCCTCCCGACCGGCTGACGGCGGGCCGTCATCGGCGGCCCGTCCGGCGCGCCCGCCCACCGTGCCGGTGCGCAATCTTTGATCGTTCATGCCTACTCCGGCGGCAACTGCACGCCGCGTGCGCGTCGACCGCCCCCGGGCATCCTCCGCGCCCCCTCCCCGAAAAACCGGCCGCTGTCCTCGGCTGCGCATCGTCGGCGACAGCACCGCGGCGCTGGCCCGGAACTTGCTCTCCTCCGGCGCGACGCTCGACGTCCGTCGCCGCGCCCGCGTGTCCGGAAACCGATTGACAGGGAGAAAACCCTACCGTTAGCATCGGACGAAAATTAATTGGTCGAATAATAAATGCCGGCATCAGCGTCCCTGGCGGACGATGCCGCAGCCGTTTCGGGCCGGCGCCCGCCCCGTGCGGGGGTGCGAGACGGACGGGAGTGTCGAAGGGCGTTGTCGCGAGAAAACCGTCGAACAGCGGAGGGAGAGATGAAGAGACTGGTTCTGGGAAGCCTGCTGCTGGCAGGCATCGCCGCGGCGCTTCCGGCGCGGGCGCAGGACACCATCAAGATCGGCCTGATCGAGCCGCTCACCGGCTCGGTCGCCTACAACGGCAAGTCGGTGGTCGAGGGGGCCAAGCTGGCCCTCGAGCAGATCAACGGGGCCGGCGGCGTGCTCGGCAAGCCGATCGAGCTGATCGTCGAGGACGGCCAGTGCACTCCGGCCAACTCGGTGAACGCCTTCGAGAAGCTCGTGAAGAAGGACGAGGTGGTGGCCGTCGTCGGCGCCTTCTGCAGCTCGGCCACCGCCGCCATCATGCCGGTCGCCGCCAAGTACAAGCTGCCGCTGGTCACCGGCGTGTCCTCGGCCGCCAGCCTGACCGAGCAGGGCAACGCCTACTTCTTCCGGGCCGCCGAGACCGACAAGCTGATGGCCGAGGCGTTCGCCCGCATCCTCGCCCAGGGCCTCAAGCTGACGCGCGTGGCCTACATCGGCGTCAACGACGACTGGGGGCGCGGCGGCATCGAGGAGTTCTCCCGCGATCTCTCGGGGCTCGGCGTGGAGACGGTGCTGACCGAGTACTTCGACCACGGCACCACCGACTTCTTCACGCTGCTCGCCAAGCTGCGGGCGGCCAAGCCGGACGGCGTGTTCGTGGCGGCGGAGACCCAGGACGGCTCCGTCCTGGTCAAGCAGATCCGCGAGATGGGCATCGACACCAAGGTCTTCGGCGTCGGCTCCTGGGCCACCGCCGACTTCATCAACCTCGCCGGCGAGGCGGCGGAAGGCCTCTACGCCGCGGTGCCCTACGCGTCCAGCATGGACGCCCCGCGCAACCAGGCCTTCGTCAAGACCTACGAGGCGAAGTACGGGGTGAAGCCGGGCAAGTACGGCGCCGCCGGCTACAACGCCCTCAACATCACCGCCCAGGCCATCGCGCGGGCCGGCGGCACCGACGCCGAGGCGATCCGCGCCGCGCTGCACAAGACGCAGTACGAGGCGCCGAACGGCGTCTACCGGTTCACCGAGAAGGGCCAGGCCTACGGCTTCGACGCGGTGCTGGTGCGCATCCACAACGGCACGCCGGAGGTCATCTCGACGACGCCGGTGGACGCGCCGCACTGATCCGTGCCCGGCGGGCCGGTCCGCCGGCGCGGCGCCGCACGCGCCGCGCCGGCCGGGCTCCCGGCCGGGACGCACGCACCGCCTCGGCCAACGCGAGAACGGCAATGGACCTCTTTCTGCAATTCCTCACGAACGGGCTGGTGATGGGCGTCTTCTACGCCCTCTCGGCCCTCGGCCTGACGCTCATCTTCGGCCTGATGCGCGTGGTGAACTTCGCCCACGGCGAGTTCTACATGCTGGGCGGGGTGGCCGGGTGGTTCTTCACCACCCATCTCGGGCTCGACTTCTTCACCGGGCTGGTCGTCGTGGCGACGGTCATGGCCGGCTTCGGCTGGCTGGTCGACCGCGTCCTGATCGAGCGGGTGCGCGGGCAGGGCGAGGAGCCCGGCATCCTGCTGACCATCGGCCTGTCGATCTTCCTCGTCAACGTGGTCCTGCTGGTGGTCGGGCCGGCCCCCATGAAGGTGGCCGGCGCGATCGCCGAGGGGCCGGTGTTCCTCGGGCCCGTGGTCGCCACCAAGCTGCGCCTGCTGGACGTCGGCGTCGGCATCGCCCTGATCGTCGCGGCCCACCTGATCATCCAGAAGACCCGCCTCGGGCAGGCCATGCGGGCGACCTTCCAGGACCCTATGGCGGCCAGCCTCGCCGGCATCCGCACCGGGCACGTCTACGCCGCGACCTTCGCGCTGGGCTGCACGCTCGCCGCCCTGTCGGGCATGCTGCTCGCCTCCATCTACTCCGCCCAGGCCTCGGTCGGCGGCCTGATCAGCCTGAAGAGCTTCGTCGTCGTCATCCTCGGCGGCATGGGCAGCTTCGCCGGGGCGATCGCCGGCGGCCTGCTGCTGGGGATCGCCGAGGCCATGTGGGGCGGCTACGTCGCCACCGGCATGGTCGACGTCATCGGCTTCATCCTCGTCATCCTGATCCTCCTGTTCCGGCCGCAGGGCCTGTTCTCGATCCGTGCGGAGAGGGCGTGACATGACGCTGGAACGCAACATCCTCCTGGCGGCGTTGGCCGTCGCCGCCCTGCTGCCCGTGCTGGTGACCGACCAGTACGTCCTCCACCTCGCGGTGATGGCCCTGTTCTACGCCACCCTGGCGAACAGCCTGAACCTGACGGTCGGCTACGTCGGCGAGTTCTCGCTCGGCCACACCGCCTTCCTCGGCACCGGCGCCTACACGGCGGCGCTGCTGTCCACCCACGCCGGCCTGCCGATGTGGCTGACGATCCCGGCGGCCGGCGCGGTGGCGGCGGTGTTCGGCCTGTTCATCGGGGCGATCACGCTGCGCCTGCAGGGGCCCTATTTCGTCATCGTCACCCTGGCCTTCGCCGAGGTCCTGCGCATCGTCGCCAACAACTGGGTGGCCGTCACCAACGGCCCGATGGGGCTGGCCGGCATCGACCAGTTCGGCATCACCGACAAGGCCACCTTCCTCTACGTCGTCCTCGGGCTGGCGGCGGTGTCGCTCTACCTGTCCTACCGCTTCGTCTACTCCAACGCCGGGCGGGCCGCGGTCTCGGTGCGGGAGAACCGCTACGTCGCCCAGTCGATCGGCGTCGATCCCTTCGGCAGCGCCATGCAGGCCTTCGTCCTCGGCGCCTTCCTGGCCGGTCTGGCCGGCGGCTTCTACGCCCATTACATCTCGTTCGTCGGCCCCGAGGTGTTCCGCTTCTCCTTCATGGTGTCGATGATCATCATGGTGCTGCTGGGCGGCAAGGGCACCCTGATCGGGCCGCTGGCCGGCGCCGTCATCGTCACGGTGCTCGAGGAATACCTGCGCGAGGCGCAGGAGCTGCGCCTCACCCTGTTCGGGCTGATCGTCATGGCGGTCGTCCTCTTCCTGCCCAACGGCCTGATGAGCTTCGTCGCCCAGCGCCGCGAGCGCCAGGACGCCCGAATCCCGCTCGCCACCCCGATCGAGGAGAAGCCGGTATGAGCGACGGCAAGGAGACGGCGCCGCTGCTGCGCGCCGACAACCTGACCATGGTGTTCGGCGGCATCACCGCGGTGAAGGGGTTCAGCCTCGCCGTCGACCGCGGCGAGATCGTCGGCCTGATCGGCCCCAACGGTGCGGGCAAGACCACCTGCTTCAACATGCTGACGGGCTTCTACGCGCCCACCGAGGGACGCGTCTGGTTCAAGGGCGAGGAGATCACCAACCGCAAGCCCCACGCCATCGCCCGCCTCGGCCTCGTGCGCAGCTTCCAGAAGACCAACGTCATGAAGCGGCTGACGGTCTTCGAGAACGTGCTGACCGGCCACTACCTGGCGGCGCGCCAGTCGCTGCTCGCCACCTTCTTCCCCGGCGAGCGGGTGCGCCGCGCCGAGCGGGCGGCGCGCGACAGCGCCGCGACGATCGTCGAGATGATGGGGCTCGCCCACCGCATGAACGCCCCGGCCCGCCTGCTGTCCTGCGGCGAGCTGCGGCTTCTCGAGGTGGCCGTGGCGCTGGCCGCCAAGCCCAGCCTGCTGATGCTCGACGAGCCCGCCGCCGGCCTCAACAGCCATGAGGCCGCCACCTTCGGTGAGGTGCTGAAGACCCTGGTCGGCCGCTACGTCGACTCGCTGCTCGTCGTCGAGCACAACATGGAGATGGTGATGGCGGTGTCCGACCGGGTGGTCGTGCTCAACTTCGGCCGCATGCTGGCCGAGGGGCGGCCCGCCGACATCCTGGCCGACCCGCAGGTCGCCGAAGCCTATCTCGGAAAGGCTGCCGCATGACCATGACCGCCCTGGCGTCCCCCGCCGCCGCAGCCGCCGCGGCGCCCGCCGTCCTCGCCGTCGAGGGACTGCACGTCGCCTACGGCAGCACGGCCGCCCTGCACGGCGTGTCGCTGGAGGTGCGGGCCGGCGAGACCGTCGCCCTGATCGGCGCCAACGGCGCCGGCAAGAGCACGACCTTGCGCGCCATCTCCGGCCTGCTCAAGGCGCGCTCCGGCACCATCACCTGGGAAGGCCGGCCGATCGCCAACCTCGCGCCCGACCGCATCGTCGCCGCCGGCATCGCCCATTGCCCGGAGGAGCGGCACGTCTGGCCGGGCATGACGGTGATCGAGAACCTGTCGCTCGGCGCCTATCTCTGCCGCTCGCGCCAGGAGGTGCAGCGCCGCGTCGGCATGGCCTTCCACCGTTTCCCGCGCCTGCGGGAGCGCTCGGGCCAGCTTGCCGGCACGCTCAGCGGCGGCGAGCAGCAGATGCTCGCCATCGCCCGCGCACTGATGTCGGAGCCGCGCCTGCTGATGCTCGACGAGCCCAGCCTCGGGCTCAGCCCGAAGATGGCCGACGAGGTGTTCGACGTGGTCCGCACCATCAACGGCCACGGCGTCACCGTGCTGCTGGTCGAGCAGAACATCCACAACGCCCTGAGCGTCGCCAGCCGCGCCTACGTGGTCAAGACGGGGCGCGTCGCCGCGAGCCGGCCGGCGGCGGAGCTGCGCGGCGATCCCGACCTGCTGCGGGCCTATCTCGGCGGCTGACCCGGACGCTGGCGCCGGGCCGGGACCGGTGGCCCGCTCGCGGCCGGCCCTTCCCATGCCGCGCGATAACAATTAAACATACGGCCAATTAAATTTCTTGAGGCCGCTTCGGCAAAGGAGACGACAGTGAGGACGAACTTGCGAATTGGCATCGTCGGCGGCGGCATCGGCGGCGTCGCGCTCGCCGGCAGCCTGCTCCAGCGCGGCTTCGAGGTCCGCCTGTTCGAGCGCGCCGCCGGCTTCGGCGAGATCGGCGCCGGCATCCAGATGACGCCGAACGCCGTCAAGGTGATCAAGGCGCTGGGCCTGCTCGACAAGCTGCAGGCGGTGGGCTTCCTGCCGCACGCCCTGGTCGGCCGCAACTGGCGCACCGCCCGGGAGAGCTTCCGCACGCCGCTGATCGACACCTGCCCGGTGATCTACGACGCGCCGTTCTTCCACGTCCACCGCGCCGACCTGCACGGCCTTCTCGCCTCGCTGGTCCCCGAGGGCGTGCCGACCTTCGGCGTGAGCTGCACCGGCGTGCGGCAGGAGAAGGACACGGCGGTGGCCACCTTCGACGACGGCAGCGAATTCGAGGCCGACGTCATCGTCGGCGCCGACGGGGTGCGCTCGGTCGTGCGCTCCGCCCTGTTCGGGCAGGAGGCGCCGCGCTTCACCGGCCACATGTGCTACCGCGCCGTGGTGCCGGTCGGTGGCGTGGTCGACTTCGTCAGCCCCGACGCCTCGTTCTGGTTCGGGCCGCACAGCCACGTCGTCACCTACTACGTGCGCGGCGGCAAGGCGGTGAACATCGTCGCGGTGGCGGAGACCAAGGAGTGGGTGGAGGAGTCCTGGAACGCCCCCAGCAGCCGCGACGAGATGCTGGGCGCCTTCCGGGGCTGGCACCGCAACGTCGAGACCCTCTTCCAGCGGGTGGACGAGGTCTACAAGTGGGGCCTGTTCGACCGCGACCCCATGCGCACCTGGTCGCAGGGCCGCATCACGCTGCTGGGCGACGCCGCCCATCCCATGCTGCCCTTCCTGTCCCAGGGGGCGGCCATGGCGATCGAGGACGCCTACGTCCTCGCCGCCGCCCTGGACGGCCACGGCGGCGACGTCGCCGCGGCGTTCCGCGACTACGAGGCGGAGCGCCTGCCGCGCACCAGCCGGGTGCAGCTCGAGGCGCGCGAGCGCGGCCGGACCTACCATCTGCCGTCGCCGCTCGCCCAGGCCAAGCGCGACTTCGTCTACTGGGTGCGCGGCCTGCTGAACCCCCAGACCACCGGCATCAAGGCGAACTGGGTCTACGAGTACGACGCCCGCGCCTTCCGCCCGAGCGCGCCCGCCACGCCGCGCCTCGTCGCCTAAGCGAACCTCAGGATACGAACATGCACGCGAGAACCTACCGCATCGGCCAGATCGTCCCGAGCTCCAACACGACCATGGAGACCGAGATCCCGGCGATGCTCGACGCGCACGCCCGGGCGCACGGCACCCGCTTCACCTTCCACTCCAGCCGCATGCGGATGAAGACGGTGGTCAAGGAGGAGCTGGCGGCCATGGACGCCGAGTCCGACCGCTGCGCCGTCGAGCTGAGCGACGCGCGGGTCGACGTCCTCGGCTACGCCTGTCTGGTCGCCATCATGAGCATGGGCAAGTCCTACCACCGCGTCTCCCAGGACCGCCTGCACGCCCGCACGGCGGAGAACGGCGGGGCGGCGCCGGTCGTCACCAGCGCCGGGGCCCTGGTCGACGCCCTGCACGTCATCGGCGCGAAGCGGATCGCCCTCGTCGCCCCCTACATGAAGCCGCTGACCCGGGTGGTCGTCGACTACATCGAGCACGAGGGCATCCAGGTCGCCGACTGGCGCGCCCTGGAGATCCCCGACAACCTGGCGGTCGGGCGCCACGACCCGGGCCGGCTGCCGGCCATCGTCGCCGAGCTGGACACCGACGGGGTCGACGCCGTGGTCCTCTCCGCCTGCGTGCAGATGCCCTCGCTGCCCTCCGTCGCCCAGGTCGAGGCGCAGGTCCGCAAGCCGGTGGTCACGGCGGCCGTCGCCACCACCTACGCCATGCTGCGCGCGCTCGACCTCAAGACCTTCGTGCCGGGAGCGGGTGCCCTGCTCTCCGGGGCCTACTGACCGGACGACGGAGGATCCCGCCATGAGCACCTTCCTCTACGGCGCCAACGTCCGCGCCAACGGCATCCGCCAGCACTATCTGCGCTTCGGCGGGCGCGGCCGGCCGGTGGTCGTCGTCCCCGGCATCACCAGCCCCGCCGTCACCTGGGGCTTCGTCGGCGAGCGCTTCGGCCGCTCCTTCGACACCTACGTGCTCGACGTGCGCGGCCGCGGCCTGTCGGAGGCGTCCGACGCCCTCGACTACGGGCTCGACGCCATGGCCGCCGACCTGGCCGCCTTCGCCGGGGCGCTGGAGCTGGGCGACTACGCGCTGGTCGGCCACTCCATGGGCGGGCGCATCGCCGCCCGCGCCGTCGGCCGCCACGGCGCCGCGCCGGGCTGCCTGGTGATGGTCGATCCCCCGGTGTCGGGGCCGGGGCGGCGCCCCTATCCGGCCCAGCTCCCCTGGTACGTCGATTCGATCCGGCTGGCGCGCCGGGGCTGCGACCTCGAGGCGATGCGCCCGTTCTGCCCGACCTGGACGGACGAGCAGCTTCGCCTGCGCGCGGAATGGCTGCACACCTGCGACGAGCGGGCGATCGTCACCGCCTACGAGGGCTTCCAGAGCGACGACGTCCATGCCGACCTGCCGCGCCTGCGCTGCCCGACCCTGCTGATGATGGCCGGCCGCGGCGGCGTGATCCTGCCCGAGGACGAGACGGAGATCCGCGCCCTCCTGCCGTCCGTCCGCACCGTCCGCGTCGAGACCGCCGGCCACATGATCCCGTGGGACGACGAGGAGGGCTTCTACCGCGCCTTCGGCGATTTCCTCGGCACGCCGGTCTGACCCTTGCCCCAACCGCTGATCTGAAAGGACCCCGAGATGCCCGTCAGTGACGCCGACATGGTCCGCGCCTGGACCCACGTCCTCACCCTGTCGAAGCTGAAGCCGCAGGACACGGTGACCGTGCTGACCAGCCAGAGCACCCACCCGCAGACCCTGCGCACCGCCGTGATCGCCGCCTCCGCCCTGGGGGCGACGGTCAACCGGCTCGACCTGCCGCCGGTCAACGCCGAGCACGCGCACAGCCGCGACAGCCTCGCCTATCTCGGCACCACGCCGCTCACCGGCAACCGCGCGGCGATGGCGGCGCTCAAGGCGAGCGACCTGGTGCTCGACCTGATGACCCTGCTGTTCTCGCCCGAGCAGATGGAGATCCTGGAGGGCGGCACCAAGATCCTGCTGGCGGTGGAGCCGCCGGAGGTGCTCGTCCGCCTGCTGCCCAGCGAGGAGGACAAGGCGCGCACCGCCGAGGCCGCGGCCCTGCTGCGCGGCGCCAGGGAGATGCGCGTCACCTCGCGGGCCGGCACCGACCTGCGCCTGCCGCTCGGCGAGTTCCCCATCGTCCAGGAGTACGGCTTCGTCGACGAGCCCGGGCGCTGGGACCATTGGCCGAGCGGCTTCAGCTTCACCTTCCCCAACGACGGCCAGGCCAGCGGCCGCATCGTGCTGGACCGCGGCGACATCCTGCTGCCGATGAAGTCCTACGTGACGACGCCGATCGACATGACCGTGGAGAAGGGCTACGTCACCGCCATCACCGGCGACCTCGACGCCGACCTGCTGAACGACTACATGGACGCCTTCGGCGACCCCGAGGCCTACGCCATCTCCCACGTCGGCTGGGGGCTGCAGCGGCGGGCGCGCTGGTCGACGCTCGGCCTCTACGACCGCGAGCAGACGCTTGGCATGGACGCCCGCGCGTTCGCCGGCAACTTCCTGTTCTCGCTCGGGCCGAACAACGAGGCCGGCGGATCGCGCACCACCGCCTGCCACATCGACATCCCCATGCGCCACTGCACGGTGGCGGTCGACGGGCGCGAGGTGGTCCGCGAGGGCCGGCTCCTGGAGCCGGAGGCGCTGGCATGAGCGAGACCGAGGTCTACGACCGCCAGGGCTTCGGCCGCACCCTGGGCTTCCAGGGCCGCATCGGCCTGCTCATCGTCGATTTCGTCAACGGCTTCGCCGACCCGGCGGTGTTCGGCGGCGGCAACATCGGTCCCGCCATCGCCCGCACGGCGGAGGTGCTGGCCGCCGCCCGGGCGCGCGGCTGGCCGGTCGCCCACAGCCGGATCGTCTACGCCGACGATGGCGCCGACGCCAACGTCTTCTCGATCAAGGTGCCGGGCATGCGGACCCTGACCGAGCACGTGGCGATCAGCGCCATCGTTCCGGAGCTGGCGCCGGCGCCGGGCGAGCTGGTGGTCCGCAAGACCGTGCCGTCCGCCTTCTTCGGCACCGGCCTGGCGCCGTGGCTGACGCAGCGCGGCGTCGAGACCCTGCTGATCGCCGGCGCCACCACCAGCGGCTGCGTGCGGGCGAGCGTCGTCGACGCGATGTCGCACGGCTTCCGGCCGATGGTGATGGAGGATTGCGTCGGCGACCGGGCGATCGGCCCGCACGAGGCCAGCCTGTTCGACATCGCCCAGAAATACGGCGACGTCATCCCGGCGGCCCGCGCGCTGGAGCGGTGAGGGAGGGGAGGGGGCGGGTTCATATCCCTCCCCCGGCGAGCCCGGGGGAGGGAGGGGCCCGGCCAAAGGCCGGGAGGGTGGGGGCAAGGTGTCACCGACCATGCTGGCGCCCGTGCTGCGCACCATCCGAAATCCGGCATCCTCGCCGGACCTTGCCCCCACCCGGCGCCTGCGGCGCCACCCTCCCCCGGCAGGGCCGGGGGAGGGGCAACGTCGCCGCAACCCCGCTCAGGCGACGCGGGCCGCGAGGACCGGCTGGCGGTACTGGCTGGGCGAGGAGGAGAGGAACTCGATCGACATGCGGATCAGCTCCGGCAGGTTGTGCGCGCCGAGCTTGATCTTGAGCTGCGAGCAGGTGTTGGCCACCGTCTTGTAGCTCACGCCCAATTCGTCGGCGATCTGGCTGTACGACTTGCCGTCGGCGATCAGGGCCAGCGTCTGCAGCTCCCGCGGGGTCACCGTGCCGAGCGTGCTCTCGCGGCTGCGGGTGCCCAGCATCGCCACCTGGACGGCGAGCTGGTGGCTGAGGTAGGGCCGGCCGCGCCGGACCGCGTAGACCGCGTCGATGAAGTCCTCGGGCGCCGTGTCCTTGAGGAGATAGCCGTTGGCGCCGGCCTCCAGGGCGCGGCTGACGATGACGGCGTCGCCGTGCATGCTGAACACCAGGATCGGCATCCGGGCGTCGTGCAGGCGGATGCGGTGGATCAGCGCCAGCCCGCCGAGGCCGCTGCCCTGCAGGGCCAGGTCGATGATCGCCAGGTCCGGGCGGTGGCGGCGGTACAGGCGGTAGCCGGCCATCGCGCTGCTCGCCTCCAGCACGTCGTGGAAGTCGGCGTCCTGCAGCACGCGGCGGCAGCCCTGCAGGACCATGGGATGGTCGTCGATGAGCAGCACGCGCGTCATGGGTTTGGCTCCTGGGGCAGCGCCGAGGAAGGGGGCGGGCGGTCGCCGTCGTCGAGGGGGATGGCGACGGCGAGGCGGGTGCCGCCGCCGGGGCGGGCGGTCATGGCGATGGTCCCGCCCAGCGCCGTGACGCGTTCCCTCATCCCGGTGAGCCCCAGCCCGGCCGGCGTGTCGGGCGCCATGCCGCGGCCGTCGTCCTCGACCGACAGCCGGATCGCCGCCGCTCTCCCGCCCGGCCCGTCGCCGCGCGCCGGCATGCCGTCTTCGGTGAGGGCGACGGCGATGCCGCGGGCTCCGGCGTGACGGACGGCGTTGGTGAGGCCCTCCTGGATGCAGCGATAGAGGGTGAGGTCGATGCTGTCGCCGTAGCTGGGCGCGAGCCGGCCGACGTCGAGGCGGAACCGGCAGGCCGGCTCGTGGCGCTCGAACTCGGCGACCAGGCCGGCGATGGCGTCGGCCAGGGGGACGTGGCCCAGCGCCATGGGACGGACCGTCTTCAGCAGGCGCCGGTTGACCGTCTGTATCCGTTCGCCGATGTCCATCAAGGTGTCGACCCGCTCGCGCACCGGGCCGCCGAGGGCCGGCGGCAGGGCGTCGGCGAGGCGCGACAGCGACGCCACGTTGGCCTTCAGGCCGAAGAGGCACGGCCCGAGCTCGTCGTGGAGCTCGACCGCGAGCTGGCGCCGCTCGTCGTCCTGCACCGCCACCAGGCGGCGGTTCAGGCGCGCGTTGTCCGCCTGGGCGCAGGTGAGGGAGTTGGCCAGGGCGTTGAAGCGCTCGACGATGACCGACAGCTCGCGCGTCATCGGCCGCGGCAGACGGTGGCGGAAATGGCCCTGCTCGAGCTCGTGGAACCCGGCGGCGAGGCCGCGCAGAGGGTCCAGCACGCGTCCCAGCACCACGTAGAGCACGGCGACCACCGCCAGATTGACCAGCACCGCCAGCAGCGCCAGGTCGGTCGTGTCCTGCCAGACCTCGGCGATCTCGTCCGCCGCCTCGCCGAGCACCGTCACGGTGGCGATCCGCCGCCCTTGCGACAGGACCGGGATCGACCGGCCGGAATCCTCGACGCCGACCAGCGCGGAGAACCAGGCGGGGGCGTCGCCGTCCCGGGCCGCCGTCTCCTCGGGCGCCGCCGCCCCGTCCACCGCGACGGGAGCCGCCCGGTCCGCCGCGGCGGTGATGACGATCCGCACGTGGCGCTGGTGGCTGAAGCGCAGGGGCAGGTCGTCCAGGCGCAGGCCGTTTGGGCTCGCCTCCTCCAGATGCTGCAGCGTCGCCCGCACGAACCGTTCGGCCAGATCGACCGAGGAGTCGATCTCGACCAGCGTCGCCCGCCGGGCGTTGGCGACGACGAGGACCAGCGCCAGGGCGCACGCCATCATGTTGATGAGGACGAAGGTTGCAAGGATCTGCGCGCGCAGCGACCGGTCGTGCCACAGCCGCCGCGCCAGGCCGGCCGGGACCGGCGTGCGGGGCCGGGCGGACGGCCCGTCGGCGGAGCGCACGCGGTGGTAGGGCGCGCCTGGTTCGTCCGTCACGCCGACCTCTGCCATTCTCACTGGGCCTCCTCCCGCCGCGGACGGTCGTGGCCCCCGCGGTGCCGCGTCCCTGAGCGGCCCGCGGCGACCGCGCCGGCGAACCTCAGGGTTGCTTAAATGTGGCCGAAGGGTCGTTCGCCCGACAATTGTTCTTTGGGCCGAATGTCGGGTTGGCCCGCGTGTGCGGCGCCTCAGCGCCGGGCGTCGTCGGCCGCCCGCTGCAGCGCGGCCAGCGCGTCGTCGCGGCTCTGTCCGGAGGTGCGGAGATTGAAATAGTGCTGGCAGGCCTCGCCGAAGCCCTGCTCGGCGCCGTGCTGGCCGACCGTCAGCAGCCCCTCGATGAGGGAGTCCAGGCCTTCGGTGATGCCGCGGCCGGCCAGCATGTCCTGCAACTGCACGGTGCGGTTGGCGATCATCCGCGGCGTCTCGTCGAAATCGCGGTCGGCGCGGGCGAGAAGGTCGCGGAAGCCGTCGACGGCCGGGGCGGACGGCGGGACGTCGGCGCCGGCGGCGCGGCTGGCCAGCCACTGCGCCGGCGGCGTCGAATCGCCGACCGCGAGCCAGGCCTTGCCGGCGATCGTGGCCGCCGGGTCCGCGGTCACCGCGGCGAGCTCGTTCCCGCCGGCGTTCCCGTCGGACGCCTGTTCGCCGTCGCAGGCGGCGGCCAGGGCGGCGAGGGCGAGCGCCAGGGCGGCGCGGCGGGGGCCGGATCGGCGCAGGCTGGACACGGGCGGCTCCTTTCCGGCGCGGGGGGACGCGGTGCCGCTGCGCGGTGCGCGGCCGCATCCTCCTCATCCTATGGGCCCGCGCCTGTGGCGGTGCAAGCGCCCGGCGGCCCTGCCGCGCCGTGGCGCCTCTAATTGCCAAAGCTTCCCGGTTCGATTTGCCAGACCTGCTCAAGACAGGAGCGCCGGCGGATGGAACACTTCAGGCGCTGCAGGGGAACCGCAGTGGCGCCGCCGGCACCGTCCCCGCGACGACGGCCGGCACGCCGACCGTGGCCGCGAACTAGGCGGACCGAGGATCCGGGTGCCCGTCACCCTGTCGAGAAAAGCAAGGGGAGGTAACGTTCATGAAACGCTTCCTGACTTCGTTGCCCGCCGTGACCATGACGGCGGCCATTGTCGCAGGGGGACAGCTGTGTGCCCTGGCGCCGGCCCAGGCCAACGACAAGCTGTTCGAGCTGTCGCAGGACGAGAAGAACTGGGTCATGCCCGGTAAGAACTACAGTTCGGACAATTTCAGCAAGCTCGACCAGATCAACACCGAGAACGTGAAGCAGCTGCGTCCCGCCTGGTCCTTCTCCACCGGGGTGCTGCACGGACACGAGGGCGCGCCGCTGGTGGTCGACGGCAAGATGTACGTCCACGGCGCCTTTCCCAATTCCACCTTCGCCCTCGATCTGAAGGACCCGACCCGCATCCTCTGGCACCACAAGCCCAAGCAGAACCCGGTGGCCCGCTCGGTCGCCTGCTGCGACGTGGTGAACCGCGGCCTCGCCTACTGGCCGGGCGACGGCAAGGTGCCGCCGCTGATCCTCAAGACCCAGCTCGACGGCCACGTGGTGGCGCTCAACGCCGACACCGGCGAGGAGTACTGGAAGCTGGAGAACTCCGACATCGCCGTCGGTTCGACCCTGACCATCGCCCCCTACGTCGTGAAGGACCTGGTCATCGTCGGCTCGTCGGGCGCCGAGCTCGGCGTGCGCGGCTACGTCACCGCCTACGACGTGAAGACCGGCGCGCTGGTGTGGCGGGCGTTCGCCACCGGCTCCGACGACTCCATGCTGATCGGCGCCGACTTCAACGCCACCAACCCGCACTACGGCCAGAAGGGGCTGGGGCTGGAGACCTGGGAAGGCGACGCCTGGAAGATCGGCGGCGGCACCAACTGGGGCTGGTACGCCTACGACCCCGGCACCGACCTCATCTACTACGGCACCGGCAACCCGGCGCCGTGGAACGAGACCATGCGGCCCGGCGACAACAAGTGGACGATGACCATCTTCGCCCGCGACGCCGACACCGGCCAGGCCAAGTTCGGCTACCAGAAGACGCCCCATGACGAGTGGGACTACGCCGGCGTCAACGTCATGATGCTGAGCGAGCAGCCGGACAAGTCGGGCAAGATGCGCAAGCTGCTCACCCACCCCGACCGCAACGGCATCGTCTACACGCTGGACCGCGAGAACGGCGAGCTCGTCTCCGCCGACAAGATCGACGACACGGTGAACGTGTTCACCCACGTCGACCTCAAGACCGGGCTGCCGGTGCGCGATCCCGAGTACGCGACCCGCATGGACCACATGGCCCGCGACATCTGCCCGTCGGCCATGGGCTACCACAACCAGGGGCACGACTCCTACGATCCCGACCGCAGGCTCTTCTTCATGGGGATCAACCACATCTGCATGGACTGGGAGCCGTTCATGCTGCCCTACCGGGCCGGCCAGTTCTTCGTCGGCGCGACCTTGAACATGTACCCGGGCCCCAAGGGCGACCGCCAGGGCTACGAGGGGCTGGGCCAGATCAAGGCCTACGACGCCATCAGCGGCAAGTTCAAGTGGGAGAAGATGGAGCGCTTCGCCGTGTGGGGCGGCACGATGGCGACCGCCGGCGACCTCGTCTTCTACGGCACCCTCGACGGCTTCATCAAGGCGCGCAACAGCGACACCGGCGAACTCCTGTGGAAGTTCAAGCTGCCGTCCGGCGTGATCGGCTATCCCATGACCTACGAGCATGAGGGCACGCAGTACGTCGCCATCATGTACGGCGTCGGCGGCTGGCCGGGGGTCGGTCTGGTGTTCGACCTGCAGGACCCCACCGCCGGTCTCGGGGCCGTGGGCGCCTTCAAGAACCTGCAGCACTACACCCAGATGGGTGGCGGCGTGATGGTCTTCTCCCTCAACGGCAAGGGACCCTACGACGACGTCAGCGTCGGCGAGTACGGCGGCTGATCGACGGCTTCCGGTGATCTGCCCCGTCGTTGACGGTCGACGGGGCGGGCGCGCCGGGGCGGGCGGCCCCCACCTTGTTCCTCCCGCAGAGGCGTGGGGGCCGCATCCCGCACCACCGAAAGCGACCCCGTCCGGGCCGGATCGGAGCCGGTCGGTTCGAGGCCAGCCAGTTCGAGGAGTGCATCCGACGATGATGCCCGTTCACACCACACTTCACACCCTTTCACGATCCTTCGCCCGCTCCCTGGGGCTCGCCGCCGTGGCGGCCGCCATGGGCTGGGGAACGGCCGCCGCGGCCGACGCGCCGGCCCTCAAGGTCTGCGCCTCGTCCAAGGCCGCGCCCTACACGACCAAGGACGGCACCGGGTTCGAGAACCGCATCGCCATGGTGGTCGCCGAGGCCATGGGGCGCCAGGCGGAGTTCGTCTGGACCGACAAGCCGGCGATCTTCCTGGTGCGCGACCTGCTCGACAAGGGGGCCTGCGACGTCATCGTCGGCGTCGACGACGGCGACTCGCGGGTGCTCACCACCGCTCCCTACTACCGCACGGGCTACGCCTTCATCACCCGCGCCGACAGCGGGCTGAAGTTGTCGAGCTGGTCGGACGACGACATCGCCCGGGTGAAGCGGATCGCCTACCAGTTCTATTCGCCGTCCGAGGAGATGCTGAAGCAGACCGGCCTCTACGAGGACAACCTGATCTACCAGTACTCGCTGGTCAACTTCACCGACCGCCGCAACCAGTACACCCAGGTGCCCAACGACGTCCTCGTCTCCGAGGTCGCCAAGGGGTCGGCCGACGTCGCCGTCGCCTTCGCGCCCGACGTCGCACGCTACGTCAAGGCCTCCACCACCCCGCTGGTCATGACCATGATCGACCGCAACGGGGTCACCGCCGGCGGGGAACTGGTGCCGCAGCAGTTCGACCAGTCGATGGCGGTGCGCAAGGGCGACGAGGACCTGCGCCAGCAGCTCGACGCGGCGCTGGTCGAGGCGCGGCCGCGGATCGAGGCCATCCTCCGCGACGAGGGCATTCCCCTTCTGGAACCGAGTGTCGGTCAGTGACCGTCGGCCCGCGGGAGCGCGACCATCCTTTCGGCAGCAGCAGGGAGCGGAACGGCAGAATGAGCAGGAGCATGAGCGTGCGTTTGATCCTCGGTGCCGTCATCCTCGGCGTCGGCGGCGCCTGGGCCGCGCAGGCGGCCCTCACCTTCAACCACACGGTGACCGGCGAGGTTCTCGACATCGGGGAGGCACGGCCGGAGGGCCGCGACACGCCGGCCGTGAAGGCCTTCCTCGACACCGGGGTCAATCCCTACAACGAGAACCCGTCCTGCCTGCCGGCCGGTGAAGAGATCTTCCTGTCCGCCTGCTCCGGCTGCCACGGCCACCTGGCCGAGGGCAAGGTGGGGCCGGGGCTGAACGACGACTACTGGACCTATCCCAAGAACGCCACCGACAAGGGGCTCTTCGAGACGATCTTCGGCGGCGGCCAGGGCCAGATGGGGCCGCAGTACGGCGCGCTGACGCTCGACGAGATGCTGCTGGTCATGGCCTGGGTCCGCCACCTCTACACCGGCGACCCCGGGACGGCGGAATGGCTGACCGAGGACCAACGCCACCGCTTCAAGCCCTACTCGGCCAAGCTGGCGGCGGCGGCACACGGCACGCCGCAGCCGGGGGCGTGCCAGCCCGTGACGAACTGACGGGCGAGCGGGAGCACCGGCGCCCCTGCCGGTGCCGAACTTCATGCGATGCGAGAAAGGAGCAAACCGATGACGTTGTTCGATCGCGCCAGCCACCTGATCCCGGCCGCGGCGGTGGCCGCGGTGCTCGCCTTCGCCGCCGTCCCGGCGGCCGCCTACGACGGCACCAACTGCAAGGCGCCCGGCAACTGCTGGGAACCGAAGCCGGGCTATCCCGCCAAGGTCGCCGGCAGCAAGTACGACCCCAAGCACGACCCGATGGAGCTGAACAAGCAGCAGGAGTCCATCAAGGCGATGGACGAGCGCAACCGCAAGCGGGTCGAGTATTTCCAGAAGTCCGGAACCTTCGTCTACGACGTCAAGAAGATCCCGGCGCAGTGATGCGGTCTTCATTTGGTCGTTCCGATCAAATGAAAGCCGGTCGACCCGGTCCCGTCGCGGCTTGGCCGCCCAGGCAACCCGAGAGGTCCACCATGCGTGCTGTTCCCGACGCCGACACGGCGTTGAGCGACTGGCTGGCCTGTGCCGAGACGGTGCAACGGGAAGTGGGCAAGGCGATCGTCGGCCAGGAGCGGGTCATCCGCCTGCTGACGATCGCCGTCTTCGCCCGCGGGCACGTGCTGCTGGAGGGCGACGTCGGCGTCGGCAAGACGACCCTGCTGCGCGCCCTGGCGCGGGCGATCGGCGGCGCCTTCGAGCGCATCGACGGCACCATCGACCTGATGCCCACCGACCTCGTCTATCACGCCCATCTGGCCGAGGACGGGCGCCCGCGCGTCGACCCCGGTCCGCTGCTGCGCCAGGGCGAGGACCTGTCGATCTTCTTCTTCAACGAGATCAACCGCGCCCGGCCGCAGGTGCACTCGCTGCTGCTGCGCCTGATGGCCGAGCGCAGCGTCGCCGCCTTCAACCGGGAATACCGGTTTCCCTACCTGCAGGTCTTCGCCGACCGCAACCGCGTGGAGCAGGAGGAGACCTTCGAACTGCCGGCGGCGGCGCGCGACCGCTTCCTCATGGAGATCGAGGTGCCCATGCCGGTGGAGGAGGCGGTGCGGCGCCGGCTGGTCTTCGATCCGCGCTTCCACGACACCGACCGTCTCGTCGCCGGCATCCCCGAGGGCATTCTCGACGTCTCCGGGCTGCCCGCCGCGGCCCAGGCGATCCAGATCGGCGTGCGGGCGAGCGAGGCCCTGGAGGCCTACACCGCCGCCCTGTGGGGGGCGATCCGCGAGCCCCACCGCTACGGCGTCACCGTCGACGGGGTCGACATGGCGCGGCTGGTGGTCGGCGGCGCCAGCCCGCGCGGCGTCTCCTTCCTGGTCCGCGCCGCCCGGGTGCGGGCCTGGCTGGAGGGGCGGGACATGGTGGTGCCCGAGGACCTGCGCGACGTCTTCTTCGAGGTCATGGCCCACCGCATCTTCCTCGACCCGGTCTACGAGCGGCGGCGGGGACCGCTCGTCCGCGCCCTGTGCGAGGCCGTCTTCGAGCGGGTGGCCGCGCCATGACGGACGACCACGCAGCCGGGTCGGCGCCCATTCCCTACCGGCTGCGCTGGCGGCCGAGCGGCGTCCAGGTCGGCGCCCATCCCGGGAGCGGCGACGGCGGCGACGGCATGTTCCGGCGCCATGTGCCGTTGCTGCAGCATCCCGACCCGCGCCGCGTCGACGTCCGGGTGACCGCCCGCGACCCGATGGGCGCGGTGCAGGTCCGCCAGTTCGCCCGGCGCAGCCCGATCGTCGTCGCGGCCGTCGTCGACCTGTCCGGGTCGATGGGCTTCACGGGGCGGGTGCCGCGCATGGCGGTGGTGGCCGATCTGTGCGCCACCCTGGCCGCCTCGGCCCACAAGATGGGCGACCGCTTCGCCCTGATCGGCTGCGACGGCGCGCTGCGCGAGGACGTCTTCCTGCCGCCGGCCCGCCGCCGCGGCATCGCCGACGAGGTGCGCGAGCGCCTGCTCGGCGCGGCGCCGCGCGGCGCCAGCGCCGACGGGCTGCTGGCGGCCGTCGACCGGCTCCCGGCGCGGCGCTGCCTGGTGGTCCTGGTGTCCGACTTCCTGCTGCCCTTCGACCGGCTGGCCGCCCTCTTCGACGGGCTGTGGCGGCACGACGTGCTTCCCGTCGTCCTGCGCGACCGCGGCGAGGAGGAGGACCTGCCGGCCTGGGGGCTGGTGGCGCTGCGCGACCTGGAGACCGGACGGCAGCGGCTCGCCGTCATGCGGCCGTCGTTGCGCACCGCCTGGCGGCGCGCCGGCGAGGAGCGCCGGGCGGCGCTGGACCGCCTGTTCCGGGCGCGCGGCTGGACGCCGTTCCCCCTCGTCGACCGCTTCGATCCCGACGCTCTTGCCGAGCTTCTGCTCGCCCGATGAGGTTGGTCATGCGCCAGGGGACGGCCGCCGCATTGGCACTGTTGGTCGGAGCGTGGGCCGGCGGCGGCCGGGATGCCGCCGCCGCCGTGCGCTCGGTCGAGCTGGCGGCGCCGCGGCCGTTCGGCTTCTTCATCGGCGACGTCATCCGCCACGAGGTCACCATCGCCGCCGATCCCGGCTTCCGCGTGGCGCCGGCCTCGCTGCCCCAGCCCGGTCCGGTCACCTACTGGCTGGACCTGAGGGCGGTGGAGCTGGAGCCCCCCGACGCGCGCGGCGGGGTGCAGCGGCAGCGGGTGCGCCTGGAGTACCAGACCTTCTACGCGCCGCTCGAGCCGCGGGCCCTGGAGGTCCCGTCCTTCACCCTGACCCTGCACGACGGGGCGCGGCGGACCGACGCGGTGGTCCCGGCGTGGACCTTCCTGATGTCGCCGCTGCGGGAGATCCGGCCGCAGGGCGACGGTGGCCCCCACCTGCGCCCGGACGTGCCGGCGCGGCCCGTGGACCTGGCGGCGTGGTCGCTCGCCGCCGCCGGCTCGGGGACGGCGCTGCCGGCGCTGCTCGCCCTCGTCGCCTGGCATCGCGGCTGGTGGCCGTTCCGCGGTCGCACCCGCCGCCCCTTCGTACGGGCGCTCCGCCTGGCCCGCCTCGACCTGCAGATGGACGGGGACGCCGCCGCCTACCGCGGTGCGCTGCTCGCCTTCCACCGCGCCTTCGACGCGACGGCCGGCCGCCGGGTCCTCGCCGACGACGTGCCGGCCTTCCTGGACGCCGCCCCGGCGTTCCGGCCGCTGCGGCGGGACATCGAGCGCTTCTTCGCCGCCTCCCGCCACGCGTTCTTCGCGACCGACACCGACGCCGCGGTCGACCTGCTGCCGCCGCGCGCCCTGCTGGCGTTCGGGCGGCGCCTGACCGCCGCCGAGAGGGAGGCGGCATGACCCTGGCCGTCGACGCCCCCCTGGTGCTGCTCCTGGCGCCGCTCGCCCTGCTGCCGCTGCTGGTCAGGCCGTTCGCCCCGACCGACCACCCGTCGCTCGTGGCCGTGCCGCGCGATCCCCTGTCCTTCGCCGTCGACGCCGGGCTGCGGCTGATCGCCGTCCTCGCGCTGGCCGCGCTCGTTCTCGGCCTGGCCGGCCTGCACCGGCTGGCGCAGACCGTCGAGCGGGAGGGCAAGGGTGCGCAGATCGTCCTGCTGCTGGACCGCAGCAGCAGCATGGACAACAGCTTCGCCGGCCGCCTGCCGAACGGCGACGAGGAGGCGAAATCGACCACGGCGCGGCGTTTGCTGACGCAGTTCCTGGCGCGCCGCCCCCACGACAGCATCGGCATCGCCGCGTTCTCCACGGCGCCCATGCCGGTGCTGCCGATCACCGACCATCGCGCCGCGGTGCAGGCGGCCGTCCGCGCCATCGACCGGCCGGGGCTGGCGCACACCGACGTGGGGCGGGGCCTGGCCCTGGCCTTCTCGATGGTCGGAGAGGCGCCGCCGGGGTCGTCGCCGGCGGTGGTCCTGGTGTCGGACGGCGCCGCCGTCATCGACCGCCGCGTCCAGGAGGCGCTGCGCGACGCCGTGGCGCGCACCCCGGTCCATCTCTATTGGCTGTTCCTGCGCACCAAGGGCAGCCGCGGCCTGTTCGACGAACCGCAGCAACCGGGCGAGGACACTCCGCAGGCCATGCCGGAGCGCCATCTCCACCGCTTCCTCGGCAGCCTCGGCGTGCCCTACCGCGCCTTCGAGGCGACCAGCGCCCAGGCGGTCGGAGCGGCCATCGACGCCATCGACACCCTGGAGACCCGTCCCATCCGCTACCGCGAACGCATTCCCCGCCGCGACCTGACCGCCGTCGCCTACGGCGTCGCGGCGGCCGGCGTCGGGCTCCTCCTGCTCGCCAAGCTCTGCGAACGGCGTCCGCGCCGCGCGGGTGAGGCGCTCCGGCGCCGGCCGGAGGCCGCCGCGTCATGACGGGCGCCGCACCCCGTTCGGGGCGAGCGTGGCTCGCCCGGCTGCGGGCCGCCCTGCTGTGGGGGGCACTCGCCGCGACCGCCGGACTGTTCGTGCTGTCCGCGGGCAAGCTGCTTCTCGGCCTGCACGACAACCGGCTGATCGGCGGGCTCGCCGCGGGCCGGGACCTCGCCACCGACGAGCCGGTCGTGGCGGACGTGCGGTTCGCCCGCGCCCATTTCCTGATGCTGCGGGACCGTCTGGACGAGGCGCAGGCGCAGGTCGACCATCTCGACCCGGGCGACCGCACCCTCGCCGCCGCCGCGCAGTACGATCTCGCCAACGCCCGGCTGCGCACCGCCTTCGACCTGCTCGAGGCGGGCCGCCTCGACCCGGCCATCCCGTTGGTCCGCCTCGCCAAGGACGGCTACCGGCGGGCGCTGGTGCTGAATCCGGGATTCTGGGACGCCAAGCACAACCTCGACGTCGCCATGCGCCTGGTGCGGGACTTCCCGGAGATCGAGCGGGAGCCGGAGGACGAGGCCCAGCCCACCGACAAGCGCCTGTGGACCGACCTGCCGGGCCTGCCGAAAGGGCTGCCATGAGGGTCCGCCCGCCAGGCGACGCCCGCCTGCTGCTGCTCGGCGCGGCGCTGGCCGGGCTGCTCGCCGCGCTGGCCGGACCCGCGCTCGAGGTCCCCCGGCCGGCGTACGACCTGCTCTTCGTCGTCGACATCACCGGCAGCATGAACGCCCGCGACGAGACGCTCGACGGCCGGCCGGCGAGCCGCCTCGACTTCGTCAAGAACGCGCTGCGCACCGTCGTGGCGCGCTTGCCCTGCGGTTCGCGCGCCGGTCTCGGCATCTTCACCGAGCGCCGCAGCTTCCTGCTGTTCGAGCCGGTGGAGACCTGCGAGAACTTCGCCGCCATCGACGGCGCCGTCGCGTCCCTCGACTGGCGGATGGCCTGGGAAGGCGACAGCCGGATCGCCTCCGGGCTCGACGATGCCCTCGCCATGGCCGAAGCGGTGGGCAGCAGCCTGGTGTTCCTCACCGACGGCCACGAGGCGCCGCCGCCTCCCGCCTCGGCGGCGGCGCCGTCCGCGGCGGAGCGCCGGGCGGTGCAGGGCATGCTGATCGGCATCGGCGGCACCGTGCCGGTGCCCATCCCGCGCTTCGACGACCGCGGCCGCGAGGTCGGCTTCGTCCGGGCGGAGGACGTGCCCCACGAGTCGCGCCTCGGCCCGCCGCCGGCCGACGCGTCGAGCCGCCCCGGCTGGCACCCGCGCAACGCGCCCTTCGGCGCGGTGCCGGTGATGGGGACCGAGCACCTGACGTCGGTGCGCGAGACCTATCTGCAGTCGCTGGCGCAGCGCACGGCGCTCGGCTACGCCCACCTGACCGGCGCCGACGTCCTCGACGCGGCGATCCGCCGCGACGCCGCGGTCCGCCCGATGCCGGCCGCGCTCGACCTGCGGCCGGTCCCCGCCGGGCTCGCCCTGCTGGCCCTGCTCACCCTGTACGGCGTGCTGCCGGCCGTCGAGCGCGTGCGCCGCCGCCGTCACGCCCTCCGTTCCCCCTGACAGCGAGAACCTGCCTGATGCCGACACGACTGCTTGCCATCGCCGCCACGCTCCTGATGCTGGCCTCGCCCGCCGCCGCCCACGGCCCGACCCCGCGCAAGGCCGAGGAGAGCGTCGTCATCGCCGCCAGCCCGGACGCGGTCTGGGCGGTCGTCAGCGCCTTTCCCGACATCGCCGCCTGGCACCCGATGATCACCGCCAGCGCGGCCGACCCCCAGGCCGGGGCGGGAACCACGCGGACGCTCACCCTCGACAACGGTGGGCAACTGGTCGAAAGCCTCGACGAGATGGACGCCGCCGGCAAGAGGCTGTCCTACCGCCTCTTGAAGGAGAACGTGGAGGCGTTCCCGGTCAGCTTCTACTCGGCGATCCTGACGGTGAGCGCGGCGCCGGAAGGCGGCAGCCGGGTGGTGTGGTCCGGGCGCTTCTACCGCGGCGACACCGGCAACTATCCGCCCGAGACGCTCGACGACGCCGCGGCGGAAGCGGCGATGACCCGGTTCTTCCGGTCCGGGCTCGACGGCCTGAAGGCGAGCGTGGAACGGAAGTCCTGAGACGAGGAACCGGGCCGGCCGGCCCGGCACCGCACATCCGGCACCGCACACGCGAAAAAGGCCGCCCCGGGGGGCGGCCTTCATTCCGTTGGCAATCCGTTCGACGGTGCGGCGCCGGCCGGGGATCAGGCCAGTTCGATGCGCTCCGCCTCGGGCCCCTTGGCGCCCTGCCGGACGGTGACGCGCACCTGCTCGCCGTCGGAGAGGCCGTTGATGCCGCACCGCTCCAGCGCGCGGATGTGGACGAAGATGTCCTTGCCGCCGGTCGACGGTGCGATGAAGCCGAAGCCCTTGGTCACGTTGAACCACTTGACCGTACCGTCGACCGTTTCGGTCGGGCCGGAAGGCGCACGGTCCCAGCCGCCGGCGCTGCCGGTGCTGCTGCGGGCCGGACGGGGGGAAGCCGTCGCCGTGGACAGGTCGACCGAATGGATGTTGGCCACCTGCGGCCCCTTCGGTCCGCGCGACAGGTCGCACACGATGGTCGCGCCGTCGGGCAGCGCGTCGTGTCCAGCAAACTGAAGAACAGTTGAGTGGAGGAACGCATCCGGTGAACCGTCGTCCGGCGTCACGAAGCCGAAACCCTTGGTCGGATTGAACCACTTGACGGTGGCGCGGATGTTGCGGTGGGTGATCTCGGGAGCGCGGAAGGCCCCGCGCTGCGGGCGGTCGAACATCAACGGTCTCGTGCGAAGTGACAGGCCACGACCCCCTCGTGGGCCGCGACACAGTGAGGATGACCCACAATCACCCGCATTTCAACCAGGAATCCGTGGACGGCGCGCCGAGCGTCGCCGACTGACGCTGGTGCTCAAAAGAATCGCATTCGGCTGCCGGAAATGCCCGCGGGAGGATCGGCGGTGCGGCCGGAAGCGGCCGGCCGCACCGTCGCCGCGGGGGGCTGCGCCGGGTGCCCGGCGACTCCGCCGCCCGCTCAGCGGTAGGAGACGGTGACGATCTCGTAGAGCTTGGAACCGCCGGGGGTGGAGACCTCGACGCTGTCGCCGATCTGCTTGCCGATCAGGGCGCGGGCCAGCGGCGACTGGATGGAGAGGAAGCCGTTCTTGATGTCGCTCTCGTCCTGACCGACGATCTGATAGGTGGTCTCCTCGTCGGTGTCCTCGTCGGCAAGGGTCACGGTGGCTCCGAACTTCACGGCGTCGCCCGACAGCTTGGAGGGATCGATGACCTCGGCCCGGCTGATCTTGTCCTCCAGCTCGGCGACGCGGCCTTCGATGAAGCTCTGGCGCTCGCGGGCGGCGTGGTACTCGGCATTCTCCGACAGGTCGCCGTGCTCGCGAGCCTCAGCAATCGCCTTGATGACGGCCGGACGCTCGACGGCCTTCAGGTGCTTCAACTCTTCTTGCAGGCGTTCGAAACCTGCCGCGGTCATCGGCACTTTTTCCATGTCTTCAGTCCATCACCAAGCCAACGCGTCGTGCGGAGAAAGATAGCGGCGCGGGGGGCGGGCCTCCGCGCCGTCATCCGTCTCAGTACGATCCGCTAAGGTACGACTGGAGCGGCGCGACTTCAAGGCTGCCGTTTCGCAGCGCCGCGATGGCTTCCACCGCCGCGCGAGCACCGGCGACGGTCGTGTAGTACGGCACGTTGTAGGTGAGCGCGGTCCGCCGCAGGCTGAAGCTGTCGGACAGCGCCTGCGCACCCTCCGTGGTGTTGAGGCCGAGCTGGACTTCGCCGTTGATCATGGCGTCGACGATGTGCGGCTGCCCCTCGACCACCTTGTTGATCGGCTCGGCCGGCAGGCCGGCCGCCTTCAGGAAGGCGCAGGTGCCGGTGGTGGCGATCAGCCGGAAGCCCATCTCGTGCAGCTTGGTGGCGATCGGCACCAGGGCCGGCTTGTCGCGGTCCTTGACCGAGATGAAGCAGGTGCCGGTGACCGGCAGGGTCACCCCGGCGCCGAGCTGCGACTTGGCGAAGGCGAGCGCGAAGTTGTGGTCGAGCCCCATGACCTCGCCGGTCGACTTCATCTCCGGGCCGAGCACGATGTCGACGCCGGGGAAGCGGGCGAACGGGAACACCGCCTCCTTGACCGCCGTGTGCGGCGGCGTCGGCCCGTTGAGCGTGAAGTCGGCCAGGGTCTCGCCGGCCATGAGGCGCGCCGCGATCTTGGCGATCGGCGTGCCGGTCGCCTTGGCGACGAAGGGCACGGTGCGGCTGGCGCGCGGGTTGACCTCGAGGATGTAGACGGTGCCGTCCTTCACCGCGAACTGCACGTTCATCAGGCCGACGACGTTGAGCGCCCGGGCCAGCGCCTCGGCCTGGCGGTCGATCTCGGCGATGGTCTGCGCCTTCAGCGAGTAGGGCGGCAGGGCGCAGGCGCTGTCGCCGGAATGGATGCCGGCCTCCTCGATGTGCTCCATCACGCCGGCGATGTAGACCGCCCCGGTGCGGTCGGCGACCACGTCGACGTCCACCTCGATGGCGTCCTGGAGGTAGCTGTCGATCAGCACCGGATTCTTGCCCGACACCTTCACCGCCGTGGCGATGTAGCGGTGCAGGCCGGCCATGTCGTGGACGATCTCCATGGCCCGGCCGCCCAGCACGTAGGAGGGCCGGATGACCACGGGGAAGCCGATGCGGGTGGCGACGGCCTCCGCTTCCTCCAGCGAGCGCGCCAGCCCGTTGGCCGGCTGCAGCAGGTCGAGCTTGTGCAGGAGCTGCTGGAAGCGCTCGCGGTCCTCGGCCAGGTCGATGGCGTCGGGCGAGGTGCCGAGGATGGGGATGCCGGCCTTCTCCAGGGCCTCGGCCAGCTTCAGCGGGGTCTGGCCGCCGAACTGGACGATGCAGCCGAGCACGGTGCCGGTGCGCTGCTCGACCCGCACCAGCTCGATCACGTCCTCGGCGGTCAGCGGCTCGAAGTAGAGGCGGTCGGCGGTGTCGTAATCGGTCGACACCGTCTCCGGGTTGCAGTTGACCATGATGGTCTCGATGCCGGCCTCGCGCAGCGCGTAGACGGCGTGGACGCAGCAGTAGTCGAACTCGATGCCCTGGCCGATGCGGTTGGGGCCGCCGCCGAGGATCACCACCTTGCGCCGGTCGCTCGGCTCCGCCTCGCACTCCGCCGCACCGCTGCCGTCGGTCTCGTAGGTGGAATACATGTAGGGCGTGCGCGACGGGAACTCGGCGGCGCAGGTGTCGATGCGCTTGTAGACCGGGGTCACCCCGGCCGCGCGCCGGGCGGCGGCCACGGCGCCCTCGTCGCGGCCGGTCAGCTCGGCCAGCCGGGCGTCGGCGAAGCCCATCTGCTTGAGGCGGAGCCAACCGGCGGCGTCGCCCGGCAGGCCGTGCCCGCGCACGTCCGCCTCGGCGGCGACGATCTCGGCGATCTGTTCGAGGAACCAGGGGTCGTATTTGGAGGCCTGCTGCACCTCGGCCACCGTGAAGCCATGGCGGAACGCCTGGGCGATCACCAGCAGGCGGTCCGGCGTCGGCTTGGCGAGCGCGCCGCGGATGGCGGTCGGGTCGGGGCTGTCATCGCCGCCGATGCGCACCTCGTTGAAGCCGGTCAGGCCGGTCTCCATGGAGCGCAGGGCCTTCTGCACCGATTCCTGGAAGGTGCGGCCGATCGACATGGCCTCGCCCACCGACTTCATCGAGGTCGTCAGCAGGGGTTCGGTGCCGGCGAACTTCTCGAAGGTGAAGCGCGGCATCTTGGTGACGACGTAGTCGATGGTCGGCTCGAAGCTGGCCGGGGTGACGCCGGTGATGTCGTTGTCCAGCTCGTCCAGCGTGTAGCCGACCGCCAGCTTGGCGGCGATCTTGGCGATGGGGAAGCCGGTCGCCTTCGACGCCAGCGCCGAGGAGCGGCTGACGCGCGGGTTCATCTCGATGACGATGAGGCGGCCGTTGGCCGGGTTGACGGCGAACTGCACGTTGGAGCCGCCGGTGTCCACCCCGATCTCGCGCAGCACCGCGATCGAGGCGTTGCGCATGATCTGGTATTCCTTGTCCGTCAGGGTCAGCGCCGGCGCGACGGTGATGCTGTCGCCGGTGTGCACGCCCATCGGGTCGATGTTCTCGATGGAGCAGACGATGATGCAGTTGTCGGCGCCGTCGCGCACGACCTCCATCTCGTACTCCTTCCAGCCCAGCACCGATTCCTCGATCAGCACCTCGCCGACCGGGCTGGCGCGCAGGCCGCCGCGCACGATGTCCTCGAACTCCGCCCGGTTGTAGGCGATGCCGCCGCCGGTGCCGGCCAGGGTGAAGGAGGGGCGGATGATGGCGGGCAGGCCGACGAACTCCAGCGCCTCGAGCGCCTCGCGGTAGTTGCGCACCAGGCGCGAGCGCGGGCTCTCCAGGCCGATCTTGTCCATGGCGTCGCGGAACAGGATGCGGTCCTCGGCCTTGGCGATGACGTCGCGCTTGGCGCCGATCATCTCCACGCCGAGGCGCTCCAGCGTGCCGTCGTCGGACAGCGCCATGGCGGTGTTCAGCGCGGTCTGCCCGCCCATGGTGGGCAGCAGCGCGTCGGGGCGCTCCTTCTCCAGGATCTTGGCGACGACCGCCGGGGTGATCGGCTCGATGTAGGTGGCGTCGGCCAGGCCGGGGTCGGTCATGATGGTCGCCGGGTTCGAGTTCACCAGGATGACCCGGTAACCCTCCTCGCGCAGCGCCTTGCACGCCTGGACGCCGGAGTAGTCGAACTCGCAAGCCTGGCCGATGACGATCGGCCCCGCGCCGATGATGCAGATGGACTTGATGTCTGTGCGCTTGGGCATGGCGGTCCGCTTTTCGACGTTCGGTCAGCAAAAGCCCCCTCCCGCCGTGGCGGGGGGAGGGGGCGTATGTCGTGCGAGGGCACTTTATAGGCACTAAGCGTCCGGGTGGGAAGGGGTGGTGTCGCCCCCTCCGCCACCGGCTTGAAACAATGGGGCCGCGCCGTGAAACGCCCCCTTGCGCCTGCGGGCGAACGGCGTCATCAATCGGCCGTCCCCGCTCCCACCTCCCCGGCCGCCTCCGTCATGACGCACGCCTTCGCCAAAGACAGCCGCGCCTGCGCCGCCTGCGTCTCGTGGGGCGGCCAGCGGTCGCTCGCCGCGGACAACACGCTGGTCCACGTCGCCCGCTACAGCGTGGAAGGGGAATGCCGCACGGCGATCTCCCAGGACTACCGGAAGATCACCAAGTCCTACCACACCTGCCCGGCCTGGGCGCCGCTGCCCATGCTGAAGTCGCACGGCGGCCGGCCGGAGCGGGTCGCCGCCCCGGCGGCGGCGGCCGCCGCCGGGGCGGCCGCGGCGATCGGCGCGCCGGCGGCGGCGCGCCCCGCGGCCGAGCCGGCACCCGAGACGGACGTTCCCGTCTGCTCCTCCTCGCCCCTCGACGTCGACATGGCGCCGCCGCAGGCCCGCATCCTCTACACCTACTGGCGCCGGCTGAAGCAGCAGCGGGCGATGCCGGCGGCGGTCGACATCGACACCGCCCACATCCGCGAATGCGTGTCGCGGCTGGCCCTGCTCGAGCCGGTGCAGGGCGGCGCCGACTTCCTGTACCGGGCCTGCGGCCGCGCCCTGCAGCGCCGCATGGGCTTCCGCCCCGTCGCCCGGGCGCTGACCGCCTGCCATGCGCCGGAGGCGGCCGACCGCTGGCTGGCCGACCTGCGCGCCTGCCTGGCCGCCGGCGAGCCGCGCTGCCAGCTCGTGCGCAACGACCCGATCCTGCCGGAGGCGCGCTACGTCGAGCTGCTGCTGCCGCTCGCCGACGCCCAGGGGCGGGTGGCGCTGGTGATGGCCTACCGCCACCTGCCGGGCGGCTGAGCGTGGCCGGGCCCGCTCCGGCGCCGGACGGCGGTGCGGCGATGGACGTCTGGCCGGCCGCGGTGTGGATCGTCGCCGGCGTGCTGGGCTTCGCCGTGGCGCCCTGGGCCTACGCCACCTGGAAGGGCATCCTCTATTTCGTCGTCGGCACGCCGCCGCTGCTGCTGGTGGCCGGCGGCGCCACCCACCGCTTCCACCGCACCGTCGCCGCCATGGTCGCCGAGGTCTTCCAGGACCGGGGGACGACCGCCGCCTTCGCCACCCTGGTGATCGGCCTGATGCTGCGCGCCGTCGAGGCGGTGCTGGTGCTGTCGCTGGCGCGCGGCGCCCTGGCGATGATGCAGGCGGGGCCGGGGTGATTCGACGGCCGGTGGCCGCGGCGGCCGGCCGTCAGAGGTCGCGATCGCGTAGGAAATAGATGAAGTCCAGCTCCGGCGCGGCGTGCCCCAGTTGCGACAGCAGGGTGTGGGCCTGGCCGCGATGGTGGGTCTGGTGGTTGAAGACGTGGGTCAGCACCTGGGCGAAGGGCTGCTCCCACGGCTCGCCGCGCATGGTGGTGTAGGACAGGGTGCCGGCGAAGCGGTCCGCGTCCTGGGCGTCGACGACGCGGACGATGCGCTCGTCCTCCGCCTCGCGGGCGGCGCGCAGGGCGGCGAACTCGCGGTGGAGGATGGCGTCGAGGGCGGGGGGCTGCGGCCCGGTCCCCTCGATGCGGCGCATCCAGGCCCGGTCGCCCACCAGGATGTGGTTGAGCGTCCCGCACAGAGAGCCGAAGAAGGCGCCGCGGTCCTCGTGGAACCGGGCCTCCGGCACCGCCGCCACCGCATCGTAGAGGCGGCGGTTGGCCCACCGGTTGTAGCGGGCGAGGTCCTGGAAGTGCCCTTTCATTCCGTCCCTCCTCAATACAGGGTCCTGGCGAGGCGCTCGGCCAGCGCGCGGTCGTAGGCGTCGCCGCCTTCGTGGCCGGCGCTGGCCTCGGCCAGCAGGGCGCCGGTGGAGGGCAGGGCGCTGCGCGCGACGTGCGCGGCGGGGTCCCAGAGATGCGAGCGCACCAGGGCGCGGGCGCACTGGAAGAAGACCGACTCCACGGCGACCACCAGCACCGTCTTCGGCGCCTGGCCGTTCACGGCGAAGCCGGCGCACAGCCCGGCGTCGGCGCTGATCGCCGCCCGGCCGGCCACCCGCAGCGTCTCGGCGACGCCCGGGACCAGGAACAGGAGCGCCAGGCGCGGATCGTGGATCAGGTTGCGCAGGCTGTCGATGCGGTTGTTGCCGCGCCGGTCGGGGATCAGCAGCGTCCGCTCGTCGCGCACCCGCACGAAGCCCGGCGCGTCGCCGCGCGGCGACGCGTCCAGGCCCGCCGGCCCGGCCGTCGCCAGCACGCAGAACGGCGACGCCTCGACGAAGGCCCGGTAGCCGGGGGTCAGGCGGTCCGTCTCCTTGGCCACCGAGGCCCCCGCCGGCCGGCCGTAGAGGGCTTCCAGCCCGGCGACGTCGGTGACGAAGGCGGCCATGCCGTCCCGCCGCCTAGACGCCGGCCCGCTTCGCCGACAGGCCGGCGATGGACAGCAGCACCTCGCGCTTGCCCTGGTGGTTGGCGGGGGAGACGACGCGCTCCTGCTCCATGCGCTCGACCAGCCGGGCGGCGCGGTTGTAGCCGATCTGCAGCTGGCGCTGGATGAAGGACACCGACACCTTCTGCTCGCGCACCACCAGGTTGACCGCCTGGAGGTAGAGGTCGTCGGCCGAGCCGCCGCCGGCGGCGTCCTCCTCCTCCTCGGCGATGATCTCCTCCTCCTCCTCGGTGATGGCGGTGACGTAGTTGGGGGCGCCCTGGGCCTTGACGTACTGGACGATCTCCTCGACCTCCGAATCCGAGACGAAGGGGCCGTGGACGCGGGTGATGCGGCCGCCGCCCTGCATGAACAGCATGTCGCCCTGGCCCAGCAGCTGCTCCGCCCCGGCCTCGCCGAGGATGGTGCGGCTGTCGATCTTCGACGTCACCTGGAAGGAGATGCGGGTCGGGAAGTTGGCCTTGATGGTGCCGGTGATGACGTCGACCGACGGGCGCTGGGTCGCCATGATGAGGTGGATGCCGGCGGCGCGCGCCATCTGGGCGAGGCGCTGGATCGCCGCCTCGATCTCCTTGCCGGCGACCAGCATCAGGTCGGCCATCTCGTCGACGATGACGACGATGAAGGGCAGCGGCACCGGCTCGTTGGAGGCGAGGTCGAGCAGCGCCATGTCGCCGTCGCCGCTGCGCGGCGGCAGCTTCTCGCCCTTGGCCGCCATCTCGGCGACGCGGGCGTTGTAGCCCTCGATGTTGCGCACGCCGAGCCGCGACATCGCCTCGTAACGGTTCTCCATCTCCCGCACGGCCCAGCGCAGGGCGACCACCGCCTTCTTCGGGTCGGTCACCACGGGGGTCAGGAGGTGGGGGATGCCGTCGTAGACCGACAGCTCCAGCATCTTGGGGTCGACCATGATGAAGCGGCAGCGGTCGGGCGGCAGCCGGTAGAGCAGCGACAGGATCATCGTGTTGATCGCCACCGACTTGCCCGAGCCGGTGGTGCCGGCCACCAGCAGGTGCGGCATGCGGGCGAGGTCGGCCACCACGGGGTCGCCGCCGATGTCCTTGCCGAGCGCGATCGCCAGGTGCGCCGTGGAGTCGCGGAAGACCGGCGCCTCCAGCATCTCGCGCAGGTAGACCATCTCGCGCACCGGGTTGGGCAGTTCGACACCGATGACGCTGCGGCCGGCGACGATGGCGATGCGGGCGGTCACCGCGCTCATCGAGCGGGCGATGTCGTCGGTCAGGTTGATGACGGTGGCCGACTTGGTGCCGGGCGCCGGCTCCAGCTCGTAGAGGGTGACCACCGGGCCGGGGCGGACCTCCATGATCTCGCCGCGCACCCGGAAGTTCTTCAGCACCGTCTCCAGCTGGCGGGCGTTGCGCGCCAGCACCGTCTCGTCGTGCTGCTGCTGCGGCCGCGGCGGCGGCGGCTGCAGCAGGGTGATGGGCGGGAACTGGTAGCCCGGCTCGGCGGGGGCCTGGGCCAGCGCCTCCCGGGCCGTCGGCGTCTCCGGCCGCGCCGCCTGGGAGGCCGGCGTCACCGACGCCTGGGAGGCCGGCGTCACCGCCGGCTGCACCGGCGTGGCGAGCGTCGGGGCGGCCTGCGGAACCGCTTCCGGCGACGCGGAGGGGGCGGCGGCGGCCGGCGCCGCCGGCGCGGGCTCGGCGCGCGGCGCCTCCGCCGGCGCCGCCTCGACGGCCCAGTCGACGCCGGCGAGGAAGGCGAAGCCGGCCACCACCGCCAGCGCCTCCTCGCTGAGGCCCGTCGAGTACACGGTGCCGGCGCGCGGCGTGCCCGGCAGCACCTCGACGTCCCACTGCGGCCGGCCGTCGGCGCGGGCGTTGGGCACCAGGTTGAAGGGGCGGCCGTTCAGCGCGCACCACAGATTGAACTCGTCGGCGGTGACGACGCCGTTCTGGGTGGCGGGCGCGGTGAGATGGGGCGTGCGCGGCTTCATGCCGGTGATCTCGATGGCGAGGGGGTGGCGACGGGGCGGGGCGGTCCGGCGGGGCGGTCCGGCGCCAACTCATAGGCGGCGACCAGCAGCTTGTCGACGGCGACGCCGTCGCTGCTCAGGGGCAGGACGAGGCGCTCGAAGGTGCGGTCGCGGCCGTCGAAGTTGCCGGTGTAGACGCGCGCCAGGGGCAGCCGCTCGCGCAGCGCCGCCTCGTACTCCGCGGTCAGCAGGACGCGCTGCGGTTCGGGCAGGGCCTCCAGCGTGTGGCCGAGGCGCGAATGTCCCCAGGCCGCCGCCAGCGCCCGGCCGTAATAAGAATAGACGAAGTCGTCCTCGCCGATCACCTCGAAGATGACGATGTGGTCTTTCCACGGTCGCAGCTCGGACGGTGAAATGGTGCTGGATACCGGCGGGTTTCCCGACGAGCACTTCGCGAGCCAGAAGTCCAGCAGGCGGTTGAGTGCCGGCGTCGCCAGCTCTGTCTTTAGCGTCGTCATCAAGGGGGCGGTTTCGCGACTGGGGCCACGTGCGGGGCTTCGAGGAGCCGGCGGAACCATACCCGCATCGCCCATCGGCGCGCAACCGGTCCCAGGTCCGGTCCCAGGTCCGGTCGCACGGGCCGGTCGCACGGGCCGGTCCCTTGCCGGCCGGTCCGGCGGATGATCGTAAACATTCATGCGAATGCCATGAGAACGATCGGCGACGCGTGCTAGCGAGCGACGGAACGCGAGCCGTGGTCCGGGGGCCTCCTTCCCCGGCTCTCCCCGCGTGCCCCCGATCCAGCAGCGGAGAGCCTTCATGACCTTCTCGGATCTGTCCATTCGCGCCAAGGTGCTCGTCGTCGCCGGTCCGATCGCCCTGGCGGCGTTCGCCGCCGTGTCCTGGATCGGGGTCACCTCGATCATGGACGCGGCCGAGGAGGGGGCGCTGGAGCAGCTGCGCATCGCCGCCGGCCGCTACGCCGCCGAGGTCGGCGCGGCCGTCGGATCGCCGGTGGCGGCCACCGATGGAGCGGCGAAGGCGATCGAGGGTCTGCTGGCGGCCGGCGCGGTCGACCGCACGGCGCTCGGCGAGGCCGTCAAGGGCACGCTCGCCGGGCTGCCTCACGTCGTCGGCATGACCTTGGCATTCGAGCCGAACGGGCTGGACGGACGGGACGCCGCGTTCAAGGACCATGCCTTCGCCGACGCGACCGGCCGCTACGTGCCCTACTTCTATCACGCCCCCGGCGGCATCGCGGTCGAGACGCTGGTGATGACCAAGGAGGCCGGCACCGAGGAGTGGTACGACAAGCCGGTCCGTGAGAACCGCAGCCTGCTCACCCCGCCCTACACCTATCCGGTGAACGGCAAGGAGGTGCTGATGACGACCGCGAGCGTCGTCGTCCACCGCGGCGGCCGGCCGGTCGGCATCCTCACGGTCGACCAGGCCCTGACCTCCCTGTCCGACACCCTGGGCAGGCTGCGCCCGCTCGGCGTCGGCACCGCGTCGCTGATCGGCGGCGGCGATCTCTGGGTGGTCAATCCCGACGCCGCGCGCCTCGGCAAGCCGGTCGCCGACCGCGCCCTTCTTCAGGCGGCCGCGGAGGCGGCGCGGGCCGGAACGGCCAACCTGGCGGGTACGGCGCCGGACGGCCGCGAGATCCTGCGCGTCCTGGCGCCGGTGTCCTTTCCCGCCGTGGGCGAACGCTGGACCCTGATGGTCGAGGTGCCGCGCGACGCGGTGATGGCCGCCGCCGGCCGCACCCGCCTGCTGCTGCTCGGCGTGTCCGGTCTCGGGGTGCTCGTCCTCTGCCTCGGCCTGTGGGCGGCGGCGCGTTCGGTCGCCCGCCCCATCGGCGTGCTGACGGCGACGCTGTCGCGCCTGGCCGAAGGCGACCTGACCAGCGCGGTCGAGGGCACCCACCGCGGCGACGAGGTCGGCGCCATGGCCCGCGCGGTCGACGTCCTCAAACAGCATTCCGCGGAGGCGCGGCGCCTCGCCGCCGAGCAGGAGCGGCTCGAGGCGCAGGCCGAGCAACGCCGGCGCGACGGCATCCTCGCCGTCGCGGCGGAGTTCGAGACGACGGTGCGCAGCGTCGTCGGCGCGCTCGCCGGCGCGGCCGCCCGGATGCGCGGCGAGGCCGGCACGCTGCAGACCCTGGCCGCCGACGGCGAGGCGCGGACGAACGCCGCCTCCGAGGCGACCAGCCAGGCCAGCGCCAACGTGCAGGCCGTGTCCTCGGCGGCGGAGCAGATGGCCCATTCGGTGACGGAGATCGCCCGTCTGGTGGCGCGGTCGGGCGAGATCGCCCGGGCGGCGGAGAGCGAGGTCAGCGGCACCAACGCCACCGTCGACCGGCTGGCCGACTCGTCCCGCCGCATCGGCGAGATCACCGGCCTGATCCAGAACATCGCCGGGCAGACCAATCTGCTGGCGCTCAACGCCACCATCGAGTCCGCCCGCGCCGGCGAGGCCGGCAAGGGCTTCGCCGTCGTCGCCAACGAGGTCAAGGCGCTGGCCGGGCAGACGGCACGGGCGACCGAGGAGATCGCGTCGCAGATCGCCGTCATCCAGCAGGTGTCCGCGGAAACCGTCGAGGCGATGGCCCGCATCGCGCAGACCATCGGCGAGATGAACGGCTTCGGCGCCACCATCGCCGCCGCGGTCGACGAGCAGGAGGCCGCCACCCGCGAGATCGCCCGCAACGTCCAGGAGGCGGCGGTCGGCTCCAGCGAGGTCGCCCGCAACGTCGAGGGGCTGGCGGGCACCGCCCGCGCCATCGGCAGCGCGTCGGGCGCCGTCAGCGGCGCGGCCGCCGACGTGGCCGAGAAGATGGGCGAGCTGGAGATGGCCGCCGACGCGCTGCTCACCAGGATGCGCGCCGCCTGACGCGGCGCGCGCCCCGGCCGCCCGGTCAGGCCACGCAGCGCACCCCGGTGCCGCCGAGGCCGCAGTACCCCTGGGGATTCTTCGCCAGGTACTGCTGGTGGTAGTCCTCGGCGAAGTAGAAGGGCGGGGCGTCGCGGATCTCGGTGGTCACCGGGCCGTAGCCGGCCTTCGCCAGGGCCTGCTGGTAGGCGTCGCGCGACGCCTCGGCGGCGGCGCGCTGGGCGTCGGAGTGGACGTAGACGGTGGAGCGGTACTGGGTGCCGACGTCGTTGCCCTGGCGCATGCCCTGGGTGGGGTCGTGGGCCTCCCAGAACGCGGCGAGCAGCGTCTTGACGTCGACGGCCGCGGGGTCGTAGACGACGCGCACGACTTCGGCATGGCCGGTGCGGCCGCTGCACACCTCCTCGTAGGTCGGGTTCGGCGTGTGGCCGCCCTGGTAGCCGACCGCCGTCACCCAGACGCCCGGCACCTGCCAGAACTTGCGCTCCGCCCCCCAGAAGCAGCCGAGGCCGAGGTCGATGACCTCCATGCCGGCGGGGTAGGGCGGGGCCAGGGGGTGGCCGTTGACGACGTGGCGCTCGGCCACGCGCAGCGGCGTGCCGCGCCCCGGCAGCGCCTCGGCGGGGCTGGGGATGGTCGGGGGCTTCGCGCCGAAGAAACCCGGCATGGGACGACTCCTGGTCGGACGGGGTTGTGCCTCAGAGGTGGTGCGCCGGCCGCATCCGGCAAGGCCGCCGTCCAGCCCCCGCAGCAGGAGGCCCGCCGCTGAAACCGCTCCTCCATCCCCGCCTGGTCAATCCGCCGAGCGAGGACCCCGGCGTGCTCGTCGAGTTCCTGTTCGAACGGCGCGCCCTGCTGCTCGACCTCGGCGACAACGCGGCGCTGGCCCCGCGGTCGCTGCTGCGGGTCAGCCACGCCTTCGTGTCGCACGCCCACATGGATCATTTCGGCGGCTTCGACCGCCTGCTGCGCCTCTGCCTCGGGCGGCCGAAGGCGCTGCACCTGTTCGGACCGGCCGGCTTCGCCGACCGGGTGGCGGGCAAGTTCGCCGCCTACACCTGGAACCTGGTGCCCGGCTACGCCAACGACTTCACCGTGACCGTCACCGAGGTGCACGACGGCGGGCGGGCGCGTCGGGCGCGCTTCCGCACGCGCACCGGCTTCGCCCGCGAGGACGCCGGCGAGTGCGCGCTGGCCGACGGGGTCCTGCTGGCGGAGGAGGGGCTGCGGGTGCGCGCCGCCGTGCTCGACCACGGCACCCCCTGCCTCGCCTTCGCGGTGGAGGAGCCGGCCCACGTCAACGTCTGGAAGGCGCGGCTGGAGGCGATGGGCCTCACCACCGGCCCGTGGCTGCGCGACCTCAAGCGCCGGGTGCTGCGCGGCGAACCCGACGACACGCCGGTCGCCGCGGCCTGCCCGGGCCGGGGCGACGGGGAGCGCACGGTGACCCTCGGCGAGCTGCGGGCGCGGGCGCTGTCGGTGGTGCCCGGGCAGCGGGTCGCCTACGTCGTCGACGCCGGTTTCACCCCGGCCAACGCCGAGCGCGTCGTGGCGCTCGCCCGCGGCGCCGACACGCTGTTCATCGAGGCGCCCTTCCTCGACGCCGACGCCGCGCTGGCCGCGCAGCGCAACCACCTGACCGCCGGCCAGGCCGGGCGGCTGGCCGCGGCGGCCGGGGCGAAGCGCATCGTCCCCTTCCATTTCTCGCCGCGTTACGCCGGCCGCGCGGCCGAGCTGGCGCAGGAGGCGGAAAATGCCTTCCGTGCCGGAGCTTCGGCGGCGCCCGGACGTTGACTCCCGGAGACCGTCACCCATTACCGCACAGGGAGTCCGCCATGGCCATCGACGAAACCGCCCTTGCCCGCCTGCAGGACATCGGCCGGCGCCAGGGGCGCATCGGCGCCGAGGAGCTGGGCCGCATCCTGCCCGTCGACCGCATGTCGCCCGGCGACATCGCCCGCGTCGTCGAGCGGCTGGAGAGCGCCGGCATCGAGGTCGACCTCGACCCGTCCCTGCTCAAGCCCCGCGCCGACCGCGACGCCGGCGACATGGGCGTCGTCGACATCGCCAGCCCGGCCGCCCCGGCGGTCTCCGCGCCCGGCGTCCGCCCGTCGGGCAGCCACGACGTCGCCTCGATGGGGGCCACCCATGGCCACGGGACGCGCCGCGCCCCGACCTGGGAGCGCGGCGGCATCGACCTCATCCCCATCGTCTCGATCGGCGTCGTCGCCATCGTGCTGATCGTCGCCCTGGCCTGACCGGCCGCCCCGCGTCAGCGCCGGTGGGCGAGGGCGGAATAGGCCGCGGCGGCGGCCACCGTCAGCCCGGCCATCGCCACCGGCGCCGTCCAGCCCGGCAGCGGCGTGCGGAAGCCGCCGCGCACGCCGCGGCCGCGCTCCACCGGGGCGAAGAGGTTGCCGTCGGTGTCGGCCTCGGGCGGCGTGTTCCGGAAGTGGCGGTGCGCGCCCAGGCCGGCGACCGCCTCCACCAGGCGCGGCGCCGTGGTGTGGCCGAGCAGGGCCAGCTTCGCCAGCGCCCCCACGGTTGCCCGCGGCTTCGGGTGCAGCGCCAACGCCACCATGGTCTCGGCGACGTCCTCGGGATCGTCGTAGAAGGGGCTCTGCGGCTCCAGGGCGTGCCCGGTGTAGTTGGCGGCGTGCTTCATGCCCGGCGTGTCGGTGAAGGAGGGATAGACGCCGCAGACATGGATGTGCGGCTCGTCCACCAGTTCCGCCCGCAGGCTCTCCAGCATCCCTTCCAGGCCGAACTTGCCGGCGGCGTAGGCGGCGGCGTAGGGGGCCGGCGTGTAGGCGCCCACCGAGACGGTGGTGATCAGCACCCCGTGTCCCTGGCGGCGCAGGCGCGGCAGGACGGCGTGGGCGCCGTGCAGCGGCCCCAGCAGGTTGGTCTCGATCACCCGGCGGTGCGCCGCGACCGGCGTGTCCTCGAACCGCCCGAGCGCGCCGACGCCGGCGTTGTTGATCCACACGTCGATGGTGCCGAGCGCCGCTTCGGCCCGCTCCGCCAGCCGGTGCACGGCGTCGGCGTCGGTGACGTCGGTTTCCACCACGTGGGCTTCGCCGCCAAGGTTCCGGCACTCCTCCGCCACCTCTTCCAGCAGGGCGACGCGCCGCGCCGCCAGCACCAGCCGCGCGCCGCGCCGGGCGAACGCCTGTGCCGCCGCCCGTCCGATGCCGCTCGACGCGCCGACCAGCACGACGCCTTTCCCGTTGAGACCGTCCATGACCGTCCACCTCCCCTCTGTTCCGTCCGCAGCCAACAGCGGGCCGGGGCAAGCATTGCGGCGGGACGGCGCCCGCCCTGCGCCGGAACGGCGGCCATCGGCCCGGGGCCGCGCAGCGCATGTTCGCGCCCGTGCCCGTTGCCGCCTGAATCGTGGCGCGTCTAGAATGGGTTTCGCTGCGAGGAGGAGCGCCAAGATGGATGCCGCCGGGCCGGAAATCACCATCCTTCCCGCCAACCGCGCCTCCTGGGAGGATCTCCGGCTGATCTTCGGAATGCGCGGTGAATCGCGCAAATGCTGTTGCCAGCGGTACAAGCTCGCGCCGCGGGAGGCGTTCCGCTCGCATCCCGCCGAGGTGCGCGCCGGGCGCCTTCGCGAGCAGACCCATTGCGGCGACCCGGCTTCCGGCACGACCAGCGGTCTCGTCGCCTATGTCGGCGGCGAGCCGGCGGGATGGTGCGCCGTTGAACCGCGCACCGCCTATCCCGGGCTGCTGCGTGTCTACCGCGTGCCCTGGGACGGCCGCGACGAGGACAAGCGGGATTCCACCGTCTGGGCGGTGACCTGCCTTCTGGCCCGGGCCGGCTTCCGGCGGCGCGGCGTCAGCCGGGCGCTCGCCCGGGCGGCGGTCGAGTTCGCGCGAAGCCGCGGCGCCCGCGCACTGGAAAGCTACCCGATGATCACGGTGGCGGGGCGCGACGTCGCGTGGGGCGAACTGCACGTCGGCAGCCGGAGCGTGTTCGCCGCGGCCGGACTGCGCGAGGTCAGCCACCCCACGCCGCGTCGTGTGGTGATGCGGATCGACTTCACGCCGGGATGACCCGCGTCCTTGCGGCCGGCGCGCCGCACCGCACTCCGGCCGGCCTACAGCAGCTTGATCGCCAGGAAACCGCCGACCAGCGCCACGGCGAAGGCGCTGGTGACCAGGGTCAGGCGCTTCTCGATGAAGTCGCGGATCGGCGCGCCGAACCAGTAGAGCAAGGCGGCGACCAGGAAGAAGCGCATGGCGCGCGACAGGATCGAGGCGCCGATGAACACCCACAGGCTGAGATGGGCCACCCCGGCGGTGATCGTCAGCAGCTTGTAGGGGATGGGCGTCATGCCCTTGATGATGAGGATCTCGGCGCCGTACTCGACGAAGGTGTGGCGCAGCTCCTCGAAGCGGGCCTCCAGGTGATAGGCCTCGATCACCCACTGGCCGATCGTCTCGTAGAGGAAGAAGCCGATCATGTAGCCGGCGATGCCGCCGACCACCGAGGCCAGGGTGCAGATGGCGGCGATGCGCCAGGCCTTGGCCCGGTTCGCCAGCACCATCGGCACCAGCAGGAGGTCCGGCGGCAGGGGGAAGAACGAGCTTTCGGCGAAGGAGACGGCGGCCAGCCACGACTCGCTGTGGCGGGAGGCGGCCTTCGCCATGGTCCAGTCGTAGAGGCGCTTGAGCATGCCCGTCGGGTCCCCGGGAGTGTCGGCTGCCGGGTATTTAGCCATCCCGTGGGCGCGCGGCTACGACCAAATTGAAGAGTGCGGCCCATCCCGGCGGGACCCCCGGAATGGGTAACGCTCAGCCCTCCGTCCGCTCGGGACGCGGCACCGGATAGGGCGTGCAGTCGCCCTTGATCCCCGTCGGCCGGCTGCCGGGAATGGCGCGGTCGCGGGTGTCGGTGGCCGAACCGCCGCCGCCGCTCAGCTCGTCGCACAGCGGCGGCTTGGCGATCCCGGTGGACGGCGGGCGGGGATGGGGAGTGTGCGGGCCGTCGGCGCTCATGGCGCCCTCCTTCCTGCGGTTGCGGTGAATTCGGTCCTCGACTGCCTGCGGCAACAGGACGCGGGTCCGCCGGTTCCCGCCGGGTATGGACCTCCGTCCGGGTTTACGACGGTCGCCGCGGGTGCTTATCTGATCCCTCCGGGCCCGATCCGGCGGGCCGAGCCAGTGGGGGAAAGGCATGTTCGTCGACTGTGCGCCGCTCATCACCGACAACCGGCCACGGCTGTCCAACGGCGTGGCGGTGGTCGACGTGGACGGCGACGGCCTGTGCGAACTGGTGGTCACCGGCTACGGCACCGCCAACCTCGTGCTGAAGTGGGACGGCCGCCAGCTTCGCGACGTTGCCGACCCGGTGCTGGCCGATCCCTCGCGCAAGGCGCTGGCGGTGGCGGCCGCCGACGTCGACGGCGACGGCCGCGAGGAGATCTACGTCGTCAACGCCGACAGCGTGCCCGGCGCCGAGGAGACCTGCGACCGCCTGTTCGCCAACTTCGGCGCCCGCTGGCTCGATCTGCTGAGCCAGTCGGAGAACGCCGGCGCCGCCAACCGGCTGCCGGCACGCTCGGTCGCCGCCATCGACCGCGAGGGGCGGGGGCGCTACGGCTTCGTCGTCGCCGGTGACGGCGTCCCCTTCCGCCTGTTCGAGCTGAACCGCCGCGGCCGGCTGGCCGACCTCGCCGAGGAGGCCGGCATCGACCTCATCGGCCACGGCCGCGGCCTGGTCTGCGCGCCGCTGCTGGGCGACGGCATGGACATCTTCGCCGCCAACGAGGCCGGCCCCAACTTCCTCTTCCACAACCTCGGCGACGGCGGCTTCGAGGAGCTGGCCGGCGACCGCGGCCTGGCCGACAGCCGGACCGCCGGGCGCGGGGTGGCGCTGGTGGACCAGGACGGCGAGGCGCCGCAGCTGCTGGTCGGCGGCTGGGAAGGCCCGCAACGGCTGTACCAGCAGCGCGCCGGCGGCGGCTTCGTCGACGTCGCCAACGCCGACCTGTCGATGCCGGGGCGGGTGCGCACGGTGATCGCCGCCGATTTCGACAACGACGGGCAGATGGAGCTGTTCTTCAACTGCTTCGGCGAGCGCAACCGGCTGTTCGCCTGGCGCGACGACCAGTGGACCGAGATCGATCCCGGCGATGCCGCCCTGCCGCGCGGGTTCGGCACCGGGGCGGCGGTGGCCGACGTCGACGGCGACGGCCGGCTGGAGCTGATCGTCGCCCACGGCGAGTCGGCGGCGCAGCCCCTGGCGTTCTTCCGCCCCATGCCGAACGCCAACGCCTGGCTGCGGGTGCAGCCGCTGACGCCGCACGGCGCGCCGGCGCGCGGCGCGGTGGTGATCTGCACGGCCGCCGGCCGCCGGCAGCGCCGGGTGGTGTGCGCCGGGTCCGGCTATCTCTGCCAGATGGAGCCGGTGGCCCATTTCGGCCTGGGCGACGCCGCGTCGGTCGACCAGGTCGAGGTCCGCTGGCCCGACGGCGTCGTCGTCACCATCGACTCGCCGCCGGTCGGCCGGCTGCTGACCGTCCAGCATCCGCCGGAGTGATCCGCCGGGGATGTTTCAGGGCAGTAAAAAATTAAACTTTTCCATACGTGTCGTAGAACGTATTTTCTAGGTCCCGCCGTATCGGGCGATGCGGCGGTGGCGCGGATCATCGCAAAACGAACAGAGCCGGGGCGCACGCACGCCAGGGCCGCTCGAGGAAACATGGCACGACGCGACGTTCCCCTGACCGGGGTGGAGCGGTTCTTCGACGCTGACGAGGTGATCGTCAGCAAGACCGACCTCAAGGGGCGGATCACCTACGCCAACCGGGTCTTCCAGAGGGTCGCCGGCTACACCGAGGACGAGCTGATGGGGGCGCCGCACTCCATCGTCCGCCATCCCGACATGCCGCGCTGCGTCTTCAAGCTGCTGTGGGACACCCTGGGGGCCGGCCAGGAGATCTTCGCCTACGTCGTCAACCGGGCGAAGAACGGCGACCATTACTGGGTCTTCGCCCACGTGACGCCGAGCTACGACCAGGCCGGCCGGGTCATCGGCTACCACTCCAGCCGGCGGGTGCCGGAGCGGCCGGCGCTGGAGAAGGTGGTGCCGCTGTACCGCTCGCTGCTGGAGATCGAGGAGCGCAACGCCGACCGCAAGCAGGGCATGAACGACGCCTTCGCCACCGTCGTCGGGCTGCTGAAGGACAAGGGGATCGGCTATGACGAATTCGTCTTCTCTCTCTAGGGCCTTCGCGCTGGCGGTCGCGGCGGCGGCGCTGACGGCGCTGGCGCTGCTGGCCGACGGGCTGGGCGTCGGCGGCTTCGCCCTGCGGGCCGCCCTCGGCGCCGCGGCCCTGGCCGCGCTCGGCGGGGCGGCGGCCTGCATCCGCCGGGCCGCGCGCGCGGTCGGCGAGGCGGCGGCGGTGTGCCGGTCGGTGGCGCACGGCGACTTCGAGGCGCGCATCCTGCGCATCCGCGAGGGCGGCGCGCTCGGCGAGCTGCTGCACGAGGTGAACGACCTGATCGACCGCACCGACGCCTTCGTGCGCGAGGCGGCGGCGTCCATGAACCACGTCTCCCGCAACAAGTATTTCCGGCGCATCGTGCTGACCGGCATGCAGGGCAATTTCCTGCACGCCAGCCGCACCATCAACGCGGCGACCGGGGCGATGGCGGACAAGGTGCGCGGCTTCGCCGGCATCACCGAGCGGTTCGAGGGGCAGATCCGCCAGGTCTGCTCCGAGGTCGCCGGGGCGGCGCACCAGCTCGAGACGTCCGCCCGCAGCATGGAGAGCGACGCCCGGACGGCGACCGGCAAGGCGTCGTCGGTGGCCGCCGCCGCGGCCCAGACCGGCAGCAGCGTCGGCAGCGTCGCCGGCGCCGTCGACAACCTGTCGACGTCGATCGCCGACATCGCCGTGCAGGTCGAGCGGGTCGCCCACGTCGCCAGCGACGCCGCCGGCGAGGCGGAGCGCACCAACGCCATGGTGGGCGAGCTGTCGCAGACCGCGCGCACCGTCGGCGAGGTGGTCACCCTCATCAACGACATCGCCAACCAGACCAACCTGCTGGCCCTGAACGCGACGATCGAGGCGGCGCGCGCCGGCGAGGCCGGCAAGGGCTTCGCCGTGGTCGCGCAGGAGGTCAAGAACCTCGCCAGCCAGACCGCCCGGGCGACCGAGGAGATCAGCCAGCAGATCGCCGCCATGCAGCAGGCGACCGGCGGCGCCGTCGACGCCATCGTCGGCATCGGCCGCACCATCCACGACATCAACGCCATCGCCGGCGGCATCGCCGACTCCATCGACCGCCAGGGGGCGGCCGTCGGCGCCATCGTCCACAGCATGGAGCAGGCCGCCGCCGGCACCCGCGCCGTGTCCGACGACATCCAGGACGTGACCATGGCGGCGGAGCGGACCAGCGGCACCGCCCACGAGGTGTTCGCCGCGTCCGCGGTGATGGCGGCCCAGGCCGACCGCCTGAACCGCGAGGTCCAGGTCTTCCTCGACGAGATCCGCAAGGTCGCCTGAGCCGCGGCCGGCGCGCCGCGGTCGGGGCAGCCGCCCGGTGGAGCGGCTGCCTTTTTGTTTCGCAGGCGTACGGCTCGCCGCCGCCTGATGCGACGCAATATGTCCTTTTTGCGGCGCAAAGAGACGTTCCGTTGCGTCGCCGGCGTCGCCGTTCCCACCCGTCCCGTTAACCATCGGGCGTCCTGATCGTGGCAATGCCATATTGCCTGCGCAAGCGGCAACCGGACCGTGCATAATTCCTTATTTCTTGTATGGTTAATCAGCGGGTGCCGGCCAACACGTTGACGCGCCATACTCTTTCGCCTGCATTTCCGAAATGTTGCTTTGGCACGGTTTTTGTTACAAACCGGATTTATAACGGTCACAAAATTCAGGGGGTGGCTTCAATGAGCGTGGCAGGCAATCAGTTGTTCGACCTCTCGCGCGAGGTGCTGGACGTCGCGTCGAAGAAGGTTTCGCTGATCGAAGACATCACCCGCCGCACCAAGATGCTGGCGATGAACGCCCTGATCGAGGCCGCGAGGGCCGGCGAGGCCGGACGGGGGTTCGCGGTCGTGGCCAACGAGGTGTCCGAGATCTCCAAGCAGGTGAACGCCGTCACCCGTGAACTGCGGGCCGAGATCGTGTCGCGCGTCGACCACCTGACCACCGCGGGCAGCCAGATGGTCCAGGACATGCGCGGCAAGCGCCTGGCCGACCTGGCGCTCAACATGATCGAGATCATCGACCGCAATCTCTACGAACGCTCCTGCGACGTGCGCTGGTGGGCCACCGACAGCGCCGTCGTCGACTGCCTGACCACCCCCAGCGCGGAGGGCCGCCGCCACGCCTCGTACCGCCTCGGCGTCATCCTGGAATCCTACACCGTCTATCTCGACCTGTGGGTCGTCGACCTGAAGGGCGAGGTGGTCGCCAACGGCCGGCCCGACCGCTACCCCTCGGCCGTCGGCACGCGGGTGATCGACGAGGCCTGGTTCCGCCAGGCGCTGGCGACCCGCAGCGGCGGCGAGTTCACGGTGGGGGACGTCGCGCGCAACCGGGTCCTCGACAACAACACCGTCGCCACCTACGCCACCGCGATCCGGCGCGACGGCCGCGCCGACGGCGAACCGCTCGGCGTGCTCGGCATCTTCTTCGACTGGGAGCCGCAGGCGTCCGCCGTCGCCCAGGGCGTGCGCCTGGAGGACGAGGAGCGTGCGCACAGCCGCTGCATGCTGATCGACGCCCGCCACCGCGTGATCGCCTCCTCGGACGGCCGGGGCATCCTCACGGAGTCCTTTCCGCTGCGCACCACCGGACAGAGCCGCGGCCACTACACCGACGAGAACGGACGCTTCGTCGGCTTCTCCCTGACGCCGGGCTACGAGACCTACGAGGGGCTGGGCTGGTACGGCGTCATCGTCCAGGACCACTGACCGGCGGTCATCGACGCCGACCGGAGGGCCGCCGCCGCAGGCCCCCCGTCGACGGGCCTGGGCGGCGGCGCGCGGACGGACTATGTTGCCGATATCCGTGTGCCGCCGAAGGGGCCGCCGATGACCGAGATCGCACAACCCTATCTGCTGTTCCTGGGCGACGCGCCCGACGCGCTGGCCGCCAAGACCGCCGACGGGGTCGCCCGCTGGCGGCCCGACCGGTGCGTCGGCCAGTTTCGCCTGCCCGGCTGCAAGGCCGACCTGGGGCTTCCCGACCGCACCTTGGAGGAGGCGGCCGAACGGGGCGCGCGCACGCTGCTGATCGGCGTCGCCAACCGCGGCGGACGCATCTCGGAGGCGTGGCAGGACGCCATGCTGCGCGCCCTCGACCTCGGCATGGATCTGGCGGCCGGGCTGCACCAGCGGGTCGCCGACCTCGCCCCGGTGCGCGAGCGGGCCGCGGCGCTGGGGCGCCGCATCCACGACGTGCGCCACCCCACCCGCGGCTTCGAGATCGCCACGGGGGCGCGGCGGCCGGGGCGCCGGCTGCTGACCGTCGGCACCGACTGCTCCGTCGGCAAGATGTACACCGCTCTGGCGCTCGAGCGGGAGATGCGCGGGCGCGGCATGGACGCCGACTTCCGCGCCACCGGCCAGACCGGCATCCTGATCGCCGGCGACGGCGTGTCGGTCGACGCGGTGGTGTCCGACTTCGTGGCCGGCGCGGTGGAATGGCTGACCCCCGCCAACGCCCCCGACCATTGGGACGTGGTCGAGGGGCAGGCGAGCGTGCTCCATCCGAGCTACGCCGGCGTCACCCTGGCCCTGGTGCACGGCAGCCAGCCCGACGCCCTGGTGCTGTGCCACGAGCCGACCCGCCGCCACATGCGCGGCCTGCCCCACCGCCCGGTTCCCGGCATCGAGGAGACCATCGCCGCCCACGAGGCGGCGGCCCGCGTCACCAACGCGACCGCCCGCGTCGTCGGCCTCAGCATCAACACCGGCGGCCTGTCGGGGGCCGAGGCCGACTGCGTGCTGCGCGACACCGCCGACGCCTTCGGCCTGCCGACCGTCGATCCCCTGCGCACCGGCGTCGGCCCCCTCGTCGACGCGCTGGCGGAGCTGTGAGGTGACGCGCCGCCTGACCGTCCGCCGCGAGAGCTTCCCGATCCGCGGCACCTTCCGGATCTCCCGCGGCGCCAAGACGAGCGCCGAGGTGGTCGTCGCCGAGGTCGAGGAGGCCGGCGTCGTCGGCCGGGGCGAGTGCGTGCCCTACGCCCGCTACGGCGAATCGGTGGAGGGCGTGGTGGCGGCGCTGGAGGGGCTGGCCGCCGCCGTCGCCGCCGGGATCGACCGCGCGGCGCTGCGCGCCGCCCATCCCGCCGGCGCCGCCCGCAACGCCCTCGACGCCGCGCTGTGGGACCTCGAGGCGAAGAGCCGCGGCGTTCCGGCGTGGCGGCTGGCCGGGCTGGCGCGGGCGCCGGAGCCGCTGGTGACCTGCTTCACCCTCAGCGTCGACACGCCCGAGGCGATGGCCGCCGCCGCCGGCATCGCCGCGGCGCGGCACCCCCTGCTCAAGATGAAGCTGACCGGCGAGGGCGACCTGGAGCGCGTGGCCGCGGTCCGCCGCGCCGCGCCGGCGGCCCGCCTGGTGGTCGACGCCAACGAGGGATGGACGCTCGAACAGCTCCGCCGCTTCGCCCCCGCCTTGGCCGGGCTCGGCGTCGAGATGATCGAGCAGCCGCTGCCCGCCGATGCCGACGAGGCGCTGCGCGGCGTCGCCTGCCCGGTGCCTCTGGGCGCCGACGAATCGTGCCACGGCCTCGACGGGCTGGAGCGGCTGAAGGGGCTCTACGGCGTGGTCAACATCAAGCTGGACAAGACCGGGGGGCTGACCGAAGCGCTGGCCATGAAGGCGGCGGCTGAGGCGGCGGGCTTCGCGGTGATGGTCGGCTGCATGGTCGCCACCTCGCTCGCCATGGCGCCGGCGGTGCTGCTGGCGCAAGGGGCCCGCTTCGCCGACCTCGACGGGCCGCTGCTGCTGGCCGGGGACCGCAGCCCGGGCCTGCGCTACGAGGGCGCCCTGGTGCACCCGCCCGACCCGGCCCTGTGGGGGTGAGGCGGGGGCCCGGCGCCCGCGCGGGGCGGCCGGTGCGGAGGTGCCTTGCGCATGCACCGTTGCCCGGTCCATCCTCCGGCCCATGACCATCGCCGCCGACAACCTGTTGCGCGACCTGCCGGCCGGGCTGGCGCAGGAGCTGTTCACGACGCTCGCCGAGGCCGGACCCGTGCGGGTGGAGCGCATCGTCTCCACCGGCCAGGCCTCGCCGGAGGGGTTCTGGTACGATCAGGACGGCGACGAGTTCGTGCTGGTCGTCCAGGGGGCCGCGGAGCTGCGCTTCGACGGCGAGGCGGCGCCGCGCCGGCTCGGCCCCGGCGACTGGCTGATGATCCCGGCCGGCGCCCGCCATCGGGTGGAATGGACGCAGAGCCGGCCGCCCACCGTCTGGCTCGCGGTGCACTGCCCGCCCGGAGGAACACCATGAACGTCGACCGTGCCCGCGCCGAGACGCCGGGCACCCGCTCCGTCGCCCACTTCAACAACGCCGGCTCGGCGCTGCCGCCGCAGCCGGTGCTCGACGCCGTGTTCGAGCACCTCACCCTGGAGGCCGCCATCGGCGGCTACGAGGCGGCGGCGCGCAACGCCGGCAAGCTGGACAACACCTACGACGCGGTGGCCCGCCTGCTCAACTGCGCGCGCGACGAGGTCGCCCTGGTGGAGAGCGCCACCGTGGGGTGGGACATGGCCTTCTACGCGCTGCGCTTCGGGCCGGGCGACCGCATCCTGACGGGCATGGCGGAATACGCCGGCAACGTCATCCCGTTCCTCCAGGTGGCGCGGCGCACCGGCGCCGTGGTCGAGGTGGTGCCCAACGACGCGGACGGCCAGCTCGACGTCGCCGCGCTGCGGGCGATGATCGACGACCGCGTCCGGCTGATCGCCGTCACCCACATCCCGACCAACGGCGGCCTCGTCAACCCGGCGGCGGCGATCGGCCGGGTGGCCCGGGCCGCCGGCGTGCCGTTCCTGCTGGACGCCTGCCAGGCGGCGGGTCAGATGCCGCTGGACGTGGAGGAGCTGGGCTGCGACTTCCTCTCCGCCACCGGGCGCAAGTTCCTGCGCGGCCCCCGCGGCACCGGCTTCCTCTACGTCCGCCGGTCCTGGATCGACCGGCTGGAGCCGCCGGTCCTCGACCTGCACGGCGCCAGCCTGGTGGCCGCCGACCGTTACGAGCCGCGCCCCGACGCCCGCCGGTTCGAGTTCTGGGAATGCAACGTGGCCGCCCGCATCGGCCTCGGCGTGGCGGTCGACTACGCCCTGTCCTGGGGCCTCGAAGCGATCCGCGACCGGGTGTGGGGGATGGCGGAGTCCCTGCGCGGCCGGCTCGCGGCGATTCCCGGCGTCGCGGTGCACGATCTCGGCCGGGAACGCGCCGGCATCGTCAGCTTTACGGTGGCGGGGCGGGAGCCGGACGCGGTCAAGGCGGCATTGGCGGCGCAGATGATCAACGTCTCCGTCTCGCGGGCGTCGTCGACGCGGTTCGACATGGACGCCCGCGGCCTGCGCGCGGTGGTGCGCGCCTCGCCCCACTATTACAATGACGACCGCGAGTTGGAGCGGCTGGTCCAGGCGGTCCAGGCCCTTGCCTAAGGCTGGTTGTAGGATCACTCTGGCGCCAACCTCCGCCTGTGGGAGCCCCGCCATGTCCGCCCGCCGCCCGGCCGGTGCCACCGTCGCCCCGACGGCCTTCGCGTCCGCGGCGGCGCTGCGCGTCGACGGACCGCCGCCCGGCCGGCTTCTCCTCCTCCTCCGGGCCGGGGGGTGGCGGTGCCCCGCCCCGGAGGAGCCGCCGCATTCCGACGCAGTCTTCGACTCCCCCATCGTCGCGCCCCAGGGTGCGCCGCCGGCGACGCAACCCTAGGGGCCTTCCTTGCCTTACAAGCTTGCCATCTTCGACTTCGACGGCACGCTCGCCGATTCGATGCCCTGGTTTCGCGAGGTCATCAACACGGTCGCCGCCCGCTTCGACTTCAAGACGGTGGACGACGCCGAGGTCGAGGTCCTGCGCCGCTGCGACGCCCGCGAGATCATGCGGCGCCTCGGCGTGCCGATGTGGAAGCTGCCGATGATCGGCCGCCACATGAAGGCGCTGATGGCCCGCGACATCGACCGCATCGCCCTGTTCCCCGGTGTCGACGCCATGCTGCGCGACCTGGCCGAGCGCGGCGTGGCGATGGCGCTGGTGAGCTCCAATTCGGTCGAGAACGTGCGCCGGGTGCTGGGCTCCGAGAACGCCGCCCTGATCGGCTGCTACGAATGCGGTGCGGCGGTGTTCGGCAAGCGTGCCAAGTTCCGCAAGGTGCTGCGGCGCTGCGGCGTGCGCGCCGACGAGGCGATCTACATCGGCGACGAGCTGCGCGACCTGGAGGCGGCACGCGGCGCCGGCATCGCCTTCGGCGGCGTCACCTGGGGCTACGCGACGCCCGACGCGCTGGCGGCGCGCGGCCCGACGCTGCTGTTCCATTCCTTCGCCGACGTGGCCCGGCAGATCGCCTGAGCCGCCCCCCAACCTTCCGGTTTATCCGGAACGTCGGGCGCCGTATGGTGGTCGCCCATCGCCGCCGACCAACTGTCCGGATCCCGCCGTCCCATGTCCACCCAGCTCTGGCGCATCGCCCTCGCCGTTCCCGAAGCCCATGCCGCCGCCTTCGCCGAGGCGGTGGGCGAGCACGCCGATGCCGTGTCCACCTTCGAGATCGAGGAGGACGTGATCTGGCTGGTGGAGGCGACGACCCACCGCGAGCCCGACCGCGCCCGGCTGGAGTCGCGCGTCGCCGTGCTCGCCGGTGCGCTCGGCATCGCCGAGCCGCCGCTGGCCATCGAGCCGATCCCGGCGATCGACTGGGTGTCCCACACCTACCAGGCGTTCCCGCCGATCCGCGCCGGGCGCTACTTCGTCCACGGCTCGCATCACGGCGGGTCGGCCCCGGCCGGAGCGGTCGCCCTGCAGGTGGACGCCGCCACCGCGTTCGGGACGGGCGAGCACGGCTCGACCAAGGGGTGCCTGCTGGCCCTGGACGGGCTGTCGCGCCACCTGCGCCTGGGGCGGGCGGCGGGGGAGGGGGCGCTCGACATGGGGTGCGGGTCCGGCATCCTGGCGCTCGCCGTCGCCAAGACCTGGCGCGTGCCGGTGGTGGCCGCCGACATCGATCCCGAGGCGGTGCGCGTCACCGCCGAGAACGCGCGCCTCAACGGCGTCTCGCCGCTGCTGCGCGCCCAGGGCGGCGACGGCTACCGCACGCCCGTGGTGCGGCGCTTCGCGCCCTACCGCCTGATCACCGCCAACATCCTGGCGCGGCCGCTGGCCCGCATGGCCCCGCAGCTCGCCCGCCATCTGGCGCCGGGCGGCGTGGCGGTGCTGGCCGGGCTGCTGGCGCGCCAGGAGAACCACGTCCTCCAGGCGCACCGCGCCCAGGGGCTGCGGCTGAAGGGCCGCATCCCGGTCGGCGAGTGGACGACGCTGATCGTCGGGCGCTGAGCGCCTATCCGTTGGGAGAGGCGTGCCGAGAGGGCTTGTCTCCGGACCGGGCCGGCTCTAGCCTTCGCTCCGACGGGAACGCTTTGGGGAACGGGCGGTGGAGAACGACGCGCACGGCTATCGCGGCGACCGCGAGCTGGCCGACCTGCTGGGACGGGCCGGCCTCGCCGAAACCCCCGCCGAGGTGCGGGACCTGCTGGCCGGCGTCCTGGCCGCCCCCGAGGGGTGCCGGCGCGACGACTGGATGGCCCTGCTGGGCGCCGACCTGCCGGCGGAGTTGGCGGAGCAGCTGCGGGCGCTGAAGGCGTCCCTGGCGGCGCGGGTCCCGGCCCCGGCGCCCGACCGCGCGGCCCGTCTGCGGGCCCTGCGCGGCGAGCTGGCGCGCCGCGACCTGCACGGCTTCGTGGTGCCGCGCGGCGACGAGCATCAGGGGGAATACGTGCCGCCGCGCGCCCAGCGGCTGGCGTGGCTGACCGGCTTCACCGGCTCCGCCGGGCTGGCGGCGGTCGCGGCGGAGCGGGCCGCCGTCTTCGTGGACGGCCGCTACACCCTGCAGGTCCGTGCCGAGGTGCCGGCCGCCCATTACGAGTTCCGGCACCTGACCGACGACCCGCTGGGCGACTGGGTGGCCGACGCGCTGCCCCGCGGCGGCCGCCTCGGCTACGATCCCTGGCTGCACACCGTGGGCTGGGTCGAGAAGACCGCCCGCGCCCTGGAGCGCGCCGGCATCGCCCTGGTGGCGTGCCCGGACAACCCGGTGGACGCGGTGTGGCCCGACCAGCCGCCGGCGCCGCTGGCGCCGGTGGTGGCCCACGACCTCGCCTTCGCCGGGGTGGCCTCGGCCGACAAGCGGGCCGAGGTGGCGGCCCGGCTGCGCCGCGACGGCGTCGCCGCGGCGGTGCTGACGCAGCCCGACAGCATCGCCTGGCTGCTCAACGTGCGCGGCGGCGACGTGCCGTGCACGCCGCTGCCGCTGTCCTTCGCCATCGTCGCCGACGACGGCACGGTCGACCTGTTCGTCGACCGCCGCAAGCTGGTGCCGGGCCTGGAACGGCATCTCGGCGACCAGGTGGCGGTGCGTCCGCCCGGCGAGCTGGGGGCCGCCCTCGACGCGCTGGGCACGGCGGGGCGCAAGGTGCTGGCCGATCCGGCCGGCACCGCGGCGTGGATCGTCGACCGGCTGCTGGCGGCCGGCGCCGCGGTGGAGCGCGACGGCGACCCGTGCGCGCTGCCCAAGGCCTGCAAGAATGCGGTGGAGATGGAGGGCACCCGCGCCGCCCACCGCCGCGACGGCGTGGCGATGGTCCGGTTCCTGAAATGGCTGTCGGAGACGGCGCCCGGCGGCGAGCTGGACGAGCTGACGGCGGCCGCCATGCTGGAGCGGCTGCGCGCCGAGGGCGAGCATTTCCGCGGCCTCAGCTTCGAGACGATCTCCGGCGCCGGACCGAACGGGGCCATCGTCCACTACCGCGTCTCGCCGGAGACCAACCGCCGGCTGGAGCCGGGCAGCCTCTATCTCGTCGACAGCGGCGCCCAGTACCTGGACGGCACCACCGACATCACCCGCACCGTCGCCGTCGGCGCGCCGACCCTGGAGATGCGGGAACGCTTCACCCTGGTCCTCAAGGGGCACATCGCGGTGTCGGGCGCCCGCTTCCCGCGCGGCACCACCGGCTCGCAGCTCGACACCCTGGCGCGTCATCCCCTGTGGCAGGCCGGGCTCGACTTCGATCACGGCACCGGCCACGGGGTCGGCAGCTACCTGTCGGTGCACGAGGGGCCGCAGCGGATCTCCAAGGTGCCAAACTCGGTGGCGCTGCAGCCGGGCATGATCCTGTCCAACGAGCCCGGCTACTACAAGACCGGCGGCTACGGCATCCGCATCGAGAACCTCGTCGCGGTGCAGGCGCTGGACGAGGCGACGGCCGCGGAGCGGCCGATGCTGGGCTTCGAGGTGCTGACTCTGGCGCCCATCGACCGGACGTTGATCGAGCCGTCGCTCCTCAGCAACCCGGAGGTGGCGTGGCTCAACGCCTATCATCTGCGGGTCCGCGACACGCTGGCCCCGCAGCTCGACGCCGACACGGCCGCCTGGCTCACCGCCGCCACCGCGCCGCTGGTCGCCTGACCCGGCGGCTGTGACCGTTTCGGCGGAGGCGCACCGGGGTCCTTCGGGGCTAACTCCTTCTTTACCTCCTGCTGGCAGCTTGGTCACTAGTGGATGACTTTTCTGCCGAGTTGAGGCATCACAGTCCGGCCCGCAGCGCGCGACCATGCGACGCGGGGCCCGGCTGTGCCAACGGATGAATGCGGAGACGCCTAGATGAAGATCCTCGTCGTCGATGACTACGCCACGATGCGCCGCATCGTGCGCAATCTCTTGACGCAGATCGGCTATACGGACATCGACGAGGCTGCGGACGGCGTCAGCGCGCTGGCGAAGCTGCGCGAGAGCAAGTTCGGCCTGATCATCTCCGACTGGAACATGGAGCCGATGACCGGCCTCCAGCTCCTCAAGGAGATCCGCGCCGACGCCAAGCTGGCGGGCACGCCGTTCATCATGGTCACCGCCGAAAGCAAGACCGAGAACGTCATCGCCGCCAAGCAGGCCGGCGTCAACAACTACATCGTCAAGCCGTTCAACGCGGACACGTTGAAGCAGAAGATCCAAGCGGTCATCGGCGGCTGAACCTGAAGGAGGGGTAGCGCGTGGACACGCTGCCGCAGTTGACCGACGACGAGTTCGAGCAGATCGAGGAGGCGATCGCCCGGACGACGAAGGGTCGTGCGTTCCTGCGGCGCTACCATCGCCGTGCGTCAGGCGCCGCGGCGGAGGAGATCCGCGCCATGCTGCAGGAGTTTCGCGCCTCCTGGCAGCATCAGAGCGAGGTCGCCGAAACCGCCAAGCACGTCGACGTCCTGCGTCGCGAGCTGATGGAGATGGCGGCGTCCATCGAGACGGCCCGCCGCGAGGTCGCGGCGCTGCGGCCACCGGACACCTCCTCCAACAAGATCCTCTCGGCGACGAACGAGCTCGACGCCATCGTGCTGTCGACCGAGCGGGCCTCGATCGAGATCCTGAACGCCGCGGAGAAGCTGCTGGAACTCGGCGGCAAGCTGCGCGCCGACGGCGCCGACGCCGAGATCTGCAGCGAGATCGAGGCGGAGGTGACCAACATCTTCACCGCCTGCTCGTTCCAGGACCTCACCGGCCAGCGCACCAGCAAGGTGGTCAACGCCCTGCGCTACATCGAGCAGCGCGTCAACGCGATGATCGGCATCTGGGGTGAGGACGGCCTCAAGGGGCTGGCGCACCACCACGAGTCCCACGACACGCGCCCCGACGCCCATCTGCTGAACGGGCCGCAGCTGGACGGCCACGGCGTCTCCCAGGCCGACGTCGACAGCATGTTCGACGCGCCGACGGCGGTCCCGGCGCCGGCCGCGGCGCCAACCCCGGCGGTTGCCCCGCCGCCGGCCCCGCCCGCCGACGCCAAGGCCAGCCAGGCGGACATCGATTCCCTGTTCGACGGCGGCGCCCCGGCCAAGGCCAGCCAGGCCGACATCGATTCCATGTTCGACGCCCCGGCGCCGGTGAAGGCGCCGGCCGCCGAACCGGCCAAGCCGAAGCCGCCGTTGAAGTCGGCGGCCAAGCCGGCGCCGAGCAAGGCGAAAGCGGCGCCCGCCCCGGCCCCGGCGGCGGCTCCCGAGCCGGCCGGGGCGCAGCCGGCGCTGGACCAGTCGGCGATCGACGCATTGTTCGGTTGAGCCTTCGGCCCGCCGTGCGGCGCGGCCGTGGCCGGGGTGCACGGCAAGCAATAAAAAACGTCACAAAAGTAACAAGAAAAGCGGATGGGGGAACGGAGTGCGGGTTTGCTAGAAGGGCGACGGGCGCGCGGCGGCCGCGTCCGGGATTGACAGGCGTCCGTGAGCGGGCCGTTGCGAGAGGCGGGAATCGAGATGAAGCAGATGCAAAAGCCGTTCATGGCTGAACTGCAGAAGGCCAAGCGCAACGGCAGCCCCTATGCGGGCACGCCGCCGGCCGGCGACGGCGCGGCGCCGATGGCGGCGCTGCTGCCGGCCGGCCCGATCACCGTCGACAACCAGGAGGTGCTGACGGCGATCCAGAACCTCGGCGGCAAGCTCGACCGTTTCCTGGCCATGGATGCGGCGCAGATCGAGTACATCCAGACCGAGATCGCCGACATCTCCGGCCGCATCAAGGCGACCAAGGTGGAGATGGCGGCGCTGCGCCATCCGCTGGCCGGCGAGGACCGCTTCCAGCAGGCCTCGCAGGAGCTGAACGCCGTGGTGTCGGCGACCGAGGCGGCGACCAACACGATCATGGCCTGCGCCGAGGAGATGGAGGAGATCGTGCAGGAGCTGCGCGCCTCCATGCCCGAGGGCTACCAGTCCGACCGCGTCAACGACATGCGGGAAGTGATCGTGCGCATCTACGAGGCGTGCAACTTCCAGGACCTGACCGGACAGCGCATCACCAAGGTGGTGCGGGCGCTCACCTTCATCGAGGAGCGCGTCGACGCCATGATGGGCGTGTGGAACAAGCGCGAGTTCGAGGCGATGCCGCTGCCGCCGACCGTCACCAAGATGGACGGCAGCCTCGAACTGCACGGCCCGGCCGAGGCGGCGGTCGACGGCAACATCAGCCAGGCGGACATCGACGCGCTGTTCGGCTGACGACGAGGGGGGGCACCGCATGCAGGAGACGACGCCGGACACCGGCGGACAGAGCTCGAACCTGGAGCAGAGTATCGACCGGCTGAGCGACGCCGCCAAGGACGCGGCGACGGCGCTCGGCGATGCCGCCAAGGACGCCGCCGGCCGCGCCGCCGAACAGGCCGCGCCGGCGATCGACGCCGCCAAGGAGGCGGCGGCCGAGGCCGCCCGCAACGCCGACATCGCCGTCAACACGGTGGCCGGCGGCTGCGGCGACGTCTTCGGGGCCGGCTGGAACGCCCTGTGGCAGGGCAACTTCGGCATGGCCGGCCAGCTCTTCGGCAACGCCGTGACCACCTGCACCGATTCCGTGACCGCCGCGCTGATGGGGCTTTTCCCGGGCTGGTGGTAGGGCGCCCGCGACGTCCCCTCCCGACCTCCCCCGCGTCAGTGGGGGAGGTCGGGAGGGGGACCGTCGCGACACTCTCACCCACCGACCAGCGCCAGCCATTCCTCCTCGCTGAGCACCGTCACGCCCAGCTCCCTGGCCTTGGCGGCCTTGCTGCCGGCGTCGGCGCCGACGACCACGTAGTCGGTCTTCTTCGACACCGACCCCGCCACCTTCGCCCCCAGCCCTTCGGCGCGCGCCTTCGCCTCGTTGCGCCCCATGGTGGTGAGCGTCCCGGTGAAGACCACGGTCTTGCCGGCCACCGGCGACGACGCCGCGCGCGGCGCCTGGGCATCCTCCACCCGGACCCCGGCGGCGATCAGGCCGTCGATGACGGCACGATTGTTCTCCTCCTGGAAGAAGGCGGCGATCTCCTCGGCGACGATGGCGCCGACGTCCTTGACGTTGACCAGTTCGTTCCACGCCTCGCCGGGGGCGCCGGCGAACGCCTCGGCCAGGCCGTCGCGCCACGCCGCCAGCGTGCCATACCGTTCCGCCAACGCAACGACTGCCGGCCGTTTCAGGCCCGGAACGAGTTTGGGAAGCACGGCCTCCAGCGCCAGGTCCGGCGCCCCCTCGTAGAAGCGGATCTGCTCCACGCTGGCGGGGTCGGCGAACCAGGCCCGCAGGGCGTCGACCGTCGACGGCCCCAGGCCCTTGAGGGTGCGGATCTCCAGCCACGCCGGCTTCGGGATCTCGGCGGCGGCCGCGGTCATGCCCTTCAGCCAGGCGTCCAGGCTGCCGTAGTGCTGGGCCAGCGTCTTGGCCGTGACCTCGCCGACGTGGCGGATGCCGAGCGCGAAGATGAAACGGTTCAGCGCGATGGCGTTGCGCCGCTCCTCGATGGCGGCGAACAGGTTGGCGACGGACTTCTCCTTCCAGCCGGGGCGGCCGACGAGATCGAACTCGCCGCGCTCCACCCGGTCCTTCAGGGTGAAGATGTCGACCGGGGAGCGCACCAGCCCGTCGTCCCAGAACTCCTCGACGATCTTCTCGCCCAGCCCCTCGATGTCGAAGGCGTTGCGGGAGACGAAGTGGCGCAGCCGTTCCTTGGCCTGGGCCGGGCAGACCAGGCCGCCGGTGCAGCGCCGCACCGCCTCGTCGGGCTCGCGCACGGCGAGGCTGCCGCATTCCGGGCAATGGTCGGGAAAGACGTAGGGCGCCGAGTCGTGGGGGCGCTGGGCGGCGACCACGCCGACCACCTGGGGAATGACGTCGCCGGCGCGCTGCACGGTGACGAGATCGCCGACGCGCACGTCCTTGCGGGCGATCTCGTCCTCGTTGTGCAGGGTGGCGCGGGAGACGACGACACCGCCGACGGTGACCGGCTCCAGTTCCGCCACGGGGGTCAGGGCGCCGGTGCGGCCGACCTGGATGGTGATGGCGTTGAGGCGGGTCTGCGCCTGCTCCGCCGGGAACTTGTGGGCGATCGCCCAGCGCGGCGCCCGGCTGACGAAGCCGAGCCGCTCCTGCAGGTCGAGGCGGTCGACCTTGTAGACGACGCCGTCGATGTCGAAGGGCAGGGCGGCGCGGCGCCGGCCGATGCCGGCGTAATAGCGCAGCAGCGCGTCGACGCTGCCGAGCCGAGCCGCCGGCCGGTTCAGCCGGAAGCCCCAGCCCTTGAGGCGGCGGCGGATGCCGGACTGGCTGTCGGCGATGCGCTCCGACACCTCGCCCAGCGCGTAGGCGAAGAAGCACAAGGGGCGCGCGGCGGTGATCGACGAATCGAGCTGGCGCAGGCTGCCGGCGGCGGCGTTGCGTGGGTTGGCGAAGGGCTCCTCGCCGCGCTCGGCGCGGCCGCGGTTCATGGCGAGGAAGTCGTCGCGGGTCATGTAGACCTCGCCGCGCACCTCGACCACGGCGGGGCAGGGGGCCGGCAGCCGATCGGGCACGTCGCGGATGGTGCGGACGTTGGCGGTGACGTCCTCGCCCTCCGCCCCGTCGCCGCGGGTGGCGGCGAGCACCAGCCGGCCCTCCTCGTAGCGCAGCGAGCAGGACAGGCCGTCCACCTTGGGCTCCGCCTGGAAGGCGACGGCGGTGTCGTCGGGCAGGCTGAGGAAGCGGCGGATGCGGCCGACGAACTCCGCCACGTCCTCGGGGGCGAAGGCGTTGCCGAGCGACAGCATGGGAATGGCGTGGCGGACCTTGCGGAAGCCCGCGGCCGGCGCGGCGCCGACCCGCAGCGACGGCGAATCGGCGCGCCGCAGGTCGGGGAAGGCCTCTTCGATGGCGGCGTTGCGGCGCGCCAGCGCGTCGTAGGCGGCGTCCGAGATCTCCGGCCGGTCCTGCTGGTGGTACAGCGCGTCGTGGTGGGCGATCTCCGCCGCCAGCGCCGCCAGCTCGGCCCGCGCCTGGTCGGCGGTCAGCTCGGCGACGGGGATGGAGCGCAGGGCGGCGGGCGACGCGGTGACGTCGGTCATGGGAAGGCTCGGGCTGGTCGTCGGGTCGCCGGAGCATAGCGCCGCGTCGCGGCCGAAGAAAGCGACCCCGCCTGTTGCTTTTTCCTGCCTCGTGTGGATCGCTGGGAAGACGTCCGTCCCGGAGATGCCGATGTCCATGGAAAGCTGGTTCGCCTTCGCCGCCGCCTCCGCCGTCCTGCTGGCCCTGCCCGGGCCGACCGTGCTGCTCGTCGTCTCCTACGCGCTCGGCCATGGCCGGCGCGCCATGCTGGCGACGGTGGCGGGGGTGGCGCTCGGCGATTTCACCGCCATGACCCTGTCGATGCTGGGCCTGGGCGCCCTGTTGGCGGCGTCGGCCACCTTGTTCACGGTGCTCAAGTGGGCCGGCGCCGCCTATCTGGTCTATCTCGGCGTCAAGCTGTGGCGGGCGCCGGTCGCCGGCGACGCCACCGTGACGGCGGCGGTGCCGGCGGTCCGGCCGCTGCGCATGGTGCTGCACATGGGGCTGGTCACGGCGTCGAACCCCAAGAGCCTGGTGTTCTTCGTCGCCTTCCTGCCGCAGTTCCTCGATCCGGCACGGCCGTTCCTGGGCCAGATCGTCGTCATGGAGGCGACCTTCCTGACCCTGGCGGTGGCCAACGCCACCCTCTACGGCCTGCTGGCGACGACGGTGCGCGGCGCCGTCCACCGCCCGGCGGTGCGGCGTGCGGTCAACCGGATCGGCGGATCGGCGCTGATCTCGGCGGGCGTGCTGACGGCGTCCTGAAGCGGTTTCCCGACCCCACGTCCCGCCGCGGCGTAGCGCCGCCCACTCGGCTCAGGCGGCGCGCCCGCCGCCGGCGACGGCGCGCAGCCCGGCGACCAGCGCGTCGACACCGAACGCGAAGCGCGCATCGAAATCCTCGTCGAAGATCGCGGGAATGGCGTCCGGCAGGGCCGGGAAGGCCGCCGCCATGCCGGCGAACGCCGTCCGCAGTCCCGGCAGATCGACCGACCCGGCGCCGTCGGCCCTGTGCAACCCCTGCTCCTCGATGGTGAAGCCGAGGATGAAGTCGAGCAGGGTGAAGGCGCCCCAGGCCGCCGCCTGCGGGCTCGCCCCGCCGCCGCGCAGCGCGCCCACCAGGGCGTCGGTGACCCGCAGCGTGTTCTCGGTGACGAGATAGGTGCCGGCATAGACCCGCGCCCCGTCGCGCCGCGTGGCGAGGGCGCCGCGCATCTCGCCGGCGATGCGCCGGACCGCCGCGTCCCACGCCTCCCCCGGCGGCCCGGGACGGCGGGCGACGTCGGCGATGAGCGCGTCGGCCATGGCGTCGATCAGCGCCTCCTTGGCCGGGAAATGCCAGTAGAGCGACGGCGCCTGCACGTGCAGCGCCTGGGCCAGCCGACGCATGGTCAGCCCGTCCAGACCGACCTCGTCCAGCAGGCCGAGGGCCGTCGCGATCACCGTCTCGCGCTGGATGCGCATGCCGCCTCCCGTTCGCCGTTCTTGCAAACTAACGCCGTTAGGATAGACTAACAACGTTAGTTTTCTTCGTGGAAGGTTGCACGACGATGCCCGACACTCCCGATCCCCACCGCGTCACGACCGCCGACGAGCTCCGCACCTTGTACGAGATGCCGTCGGAACGGATCGTGAGGATGAAGTTCCCGGCCATGGACGACCACGTCGTCCGCTTCATCGCCGCCGCACCCCTGGTGTTCTTCGCCACCCGCGGGCCCGGCGGCGTGGACAACTCGCCGCGCGGCGGCGAGCCCGGCTTCGTCCACGTCATCGACCGCCGGCACCTGGCGATCCCCGACTGGCCCGGCAACAACAAGCTGGAGAGCATGGGCAACCTGCTGGACTCCGACGGCGCCTGCGGCCTGGTGTTCCTGGTGCCCCACCAGGACGCCTTCCTGCGTGTCAACGGCACCGCCACGCTGACCCGCGACCCGGCTCTCCTCGCCCGCTTCGAGACGCAGGGGCGGCGGCCCAAGCTGGCGCTCCGGGTCGCCGTGGAGGAGGTCTATTTCCACTGCGGCAAGGCGCTGCGCCGCTCCCACCTGTGGGCGCCGGACCGCTGGCGGGTGCCGGCCGACCTGCCCAGCGTCGGCACCATCGTCCGCGACCAGGGCCGGATGACCGAGATGTCGGCGGAGGAGCTGGACCGCCACTACCAGCAGGCGCTGGAGACCGAGCTGTACTGAGCGGCCGCCGCCTACGCCCGCCCGGCGATCAGGCTGTCCGCGGCGGCGCGGGCCTCGGCGGTGACGGTGGCGCCGGACAGCATGCGGGCGATCTCCTCGCGCCGCTCCTCGCCGTCCAGCACGGCGACGCTGGTGGTGACGTGCTCGCCCTTGACCGCCTTCTGCACCTTCAGGTGGACGGCGCCGCGCGCCGCCACCTGCGGGCTGTGGGTCACCACCAGCACCTGGAGCGCGTGGCCCAGGCGCGCCAGGCGCTCGCCCACGGCGGCGGCGACGGCGCCGCCGATGCCGGTGTCCACCTCGTCGAACACCAGGGTGCCGACGGTGCCGGTCTGTGCCAGCACCACCTTCAGCGCCAGCATGAAGCGGGCGAGCTCGCCGCCCGAGGCGATCTTGTTGATGGGGCCGGGCGCGGCGCCGGGGTTGGTGGCGACCTGGAAGGCGACGCGGTCGATGCCGGCCGGGCCCCAGTCGGCCTCCTCCTGCGGCTCCACCAAGGTGTGGAAGCGCGCCTTCTCCATCTTCAGCGGCGCCAGCTCCGCCGCCACCGCCTTGTCGAGCCGGCCGGCCGCCTTGCGCCGTTCGCCGCTCAGCGCCTCGGCGGCCTTGGCGTAGGCGGCGCGCGCCGTCTCCGTCTCGCGCGCCAGCCGCGCCAGCAGGTCGCCCTGGTCCTCGATCAGCAGCAGCCGGCGGGCGAAGTCGTCGCGCAGGGCGGCCAGGGCGTCGACCTCCACCGCGTGCTTGCGGGCGGCGGCGCGCAGGGCGAACAGCCGCTCCTCCAGCTTCTCCAGGGCACCGGGGTCCATGTCGATGTCGGCCGAGGCCGCCTGCAGCGCGCCCGCCGCCTCCTCCGCCTCGGCCGCCGCCCGGTCGAGCGCGGCGATCACCGGATCGAGCCGGCCGCCGGCCTTGTCGGCGATGCGCGTCAGGGTGCGGGCGGCGCTGGCCAGCAGGCGCTCCGCGCCGCGTTCGCCCGACAGCTCGGCGAAGGCCTGGTTCATCGCCTCGACCACCTTCTCGCGGTGCATCAGCACGGCGCGGGTCTCGGCCAGCTCCTCCTCCTCGCCGGGCTTGGGGGCGAGCGCGTCCAGCTCGGCCACGGCGTGGCGCAGGTACTCCTCCTCGGCGCGGGCGCGGGCGATCTCGGCGGCGGCGCCGGCGCGGGCATCCTCGACCTGGCGCCAGGCGCGGTGCGCCGCGGCGACCTGGGACGCCCGCGTCTCCAGCCCGGCGTAGGCGTCGAGCAGGCCGCGGTGGGTCTGCGGGTTGAGCAGCCCGTGGGTGTCGAACTGGCCGTGCACCTCGACCAGCTCCTCGCCCAGGCGCTTGAGCAGGGCGACGCCGACGGCCTGGTCGTTGACCCAGGCGCGGCTGCGGCCGTCGGCGCTGACGGTGCGGCGCACCACAAGCCGCTCCTCGGCGTCGAGCCCCTGCTCGCGCAGGACCTCGAGCGCCGGGTGGTCGCCGGCCAGCTCGAACTCGGCGGTCACCGAGGCCTGGTCGGCGCCGCGGCGGACCAGCCCGGAATCGGCGCGGGCCCCCAGCGCCAAGCCCAGCGCGTCGAGCAGGATCGACTTGCCGGCGCCGGTCTCGCCGGTCAGCACGCCCAGGCCGGAGCGCAGGTTCAGCACCAGCCGCTCGATCAGGACGACGTCCCGGATCGTCAGGGCGACCAGCGTCGAGCGGCCTAGAACAGGGAGTTCCAGGCTTTGCTGATCCACGAGTTCTCGTTCCTCTCCGGGCGGACGTTCGCGTCGACCAGAAGCGCGTAGCTGTCGAGATACCATTCGCTGCCGGGGAAGTTGTGGCCCAGGACGGCGGCTGCGGTCTTCGCCTCGTCGACGACGCCGAGGGCGAGGTAGCACTCGACGAGACGATGCAGCGCCTCGGGCACGTGGGACGTCGTCTGGTACTGCTCCACCACCGTGCGGAAGCGGCCGATGGCGGCGGTGCACTGGCCCTGGTTCTGGTAGAAGCGGCCGACCTCCATCTCCTTCCCGGCGAGGTGGTCGCTGGTCAGGTCGATCTTCAGCTTGGCGTCGCGGGCGTAGTCGGTGCCGGGGAAGCGGCGCACCACCTCCGACAGCGCGTTCAGGGCCTGGCGGGTCATCCGCTGGTCGCGCCGCACGTCGGTGATCTGCTCGTAGTAGCTGACGGCGCGCAGATAATAGGCGTAGGCGACGTCCGGGTTGCCGGGGTGGAGCTGGATGAAGCGGTCGGCGGCCAGGATGGCGTCGTCGTACTTCAGGTCCTCGTAATGGGCGTAGGCCGCGCGCAGCTGCGCCTTGGTCGCCCAGGTCGAGTAGGGGTGCTGGCGCTCCACCTCGTCGAACAGCTGGGCGGCGGTCTGGTAACGGCCGTCCTTCATGGCCGCCTCGGCCTCCTGGAAGATGGATTCGGCCGGCCGCTCGACATACTCCGGCTCGTCGGGTGTGCTGGAGCAGGCCGCCAGCGCCAGCGCGACCAGGAACGCCGCGAGCGGCGTGCGGAAGGGGGGAACGCGCATCGGTCTCATGAGGCTCGGGAAAGGTGGCCCCTATATAGCACGGCGCCAAGGGCCCGCCACAAGGAGGATGAAAGAGCGCCGCGGAATCGCCCCGACACGTGCGCCGCCGGCGCAGGAGTGCACCTCGTGGCCCGTATCACCATCACCGAGCGACGAAGGGTCGGCGCTCGCCGCGAGGAAGGAGGCGGCACCATGGTGAGCAGCGTCGGTGGGTACGGCAGCGGCGGAACGGCGGCGATCCTGCAGTCGCTGCTGTCCCGCAGCGGCGACAGCGCGACGGTCCGCAAGACGGAGGCCCTCGAATCCGGGGACGCCGGGACGGCGTCGCTGGCCGCGCGGATGGTGTCCGACCTGGACAGCGACGGCAGCGGCGGCGTCAGCGCCGTCGCGTTCTCGTCGTTCGCCAGCCAGTTCGACGTCGCCGGCGCCGCGACCCTGCTGTCGGCCCAGGAGGAGAGCGCCGCCGGCTCGTCTCCGGCCGACGCGCTGTTCGCCAGCCTGGACGGTGACGAGGACGGGTCGATCAGCGCCGATGAACTGACCACCGCCCTGTCCGGCGACGACGACTCCGCCGCCGCCGCCGGCATGGCCGAAGAGCTGCTGGCCAGTCTCGACGGCGACGAGGACGGGGCGGTGAGCGAGGAGGAGTTGACGGCCGCCCTGCAAGAGGCCGCACCGCCGGCTCCGCCACCGCCGCAACGGGCCGATGGCTCGGCCACCGGCTCGGCGACCGGCTCGGCCGCCGGATCGGAGGAGGCGGCCGCTGCCACGACCGCCAGCGGCAGCGCCGCCGGCGGTGCCGGCGGTGCCGGTGGCGCCGCTTCCGCGACCAGCTACGATCCCCTCGACACCAACCAGGACGGCGTCGTGTCCTACGCCGAGCGGATGGCCGGCACGTCGTCCCAGGCCGGCTCCGTGTCCACCCTGTCCAGCCGGCTGGGCAGCGGTACGCTCGGCAGCCTCCTGCAGATGGTGAACGAGGTGGCGGCCTGACGGGGCCGCGCCGCCGGAACCGGCCGGCGCCTGCTCGGGCGTGCGCGCGACCCGGCGATCCAGTGCTTCGGCATTGTCGACGACATCAACGAGGAACTCGGCGCGATGGAGTGACGGACCCTATGACTTCCGTCGGTTATCCATCGCCGGGGTGGGAAACCCATCCGCGATTGCGGTAGCGTCGAGCCGCAATCGCTCGGTGGGAAACGGATGGGCCAGAACGGCGGTCACGGTGCGGCAGTGGCGGGCGCGGCGTCCCAGGCGTTTCTCGCGGGCGGCGGCGAGATGGGCGAGCGGATGCGGGCGTTCGACTGGGCGGCCACCTCCCTGGGGTCGTGCGAGGGTTGGCCGCAGAGCCTGAAGACGGCGGTGCGCATCATGCTCACCTCGCGCCAGCCGATCTGGATCGGCTGGGGGCCGGACCTGATCTTCTTCTACAACGATCCCTACAAGGCCATCATCGGCGGCAAGCACCCGCACGGGCTGGGGCGGCCCACCGCCGTGGTGTGGCGCGAGATCTGGCACGACATCGGGCCGATGCTGTCGCAGGCGATGACGGGCATCGAGGGCACCTACGTCGAGGGCCAGCTCCTGGTCATGGAGCGCAACGGCTATCCCGAGGAGACCTACTACACCTTCTCCTACAGCCCGATCCCCGACGACGACGGCAGCGCCGGCGGCATCATCTGCGCCAACACCGACGACACGCGCCGCGTGATCGGCGAGCGCCAGCTCGCCTTGCTGCGCGACCTCGCCGCCGGCACCGCCGACGCCCGCAACCGGCCGGACGTGTGCGCGCGCGCCGCCGCGGCGCTGGCGGGGGACCGGCACGACCTGCCCTTCGCGATGATCTACCTGAGCGAGCCCGGCGGCGGTGCCACGCTCGCCGGCGTGCAGGGGATCGGCCGCGACCATCCGGCGGCACCGCAGCGGCTGGAGTTCGGCGCCTCGGCGCCCTGGCCGATGCCCGAAAAGGCGCGCGGGGTCGAGGTGGTGGAGGGGCTGGCGGAGCGGTTCGCCGCACCCTTCCCGACGGGACCGTGGACGCGGCCGGCCGACCGCGCCGCGGTCCTGCCGCTGCCGGCCGCCAGCGAGACCGGGCAGGACGGGCTGCTGGTGGTCGGGCTCAACCCGTTCCGGCTGTTCGACGACGGCTACCGCGGCTTCCTCGACCTCGTCGCCGGGCAGATCGCCGGCGCCATCGGCAACGCCGACGCCTACGAGGGGGAGCGCCGGCGCGCCGAGGCGCTGGCCGAGGTCGACCGCGCCAAGACCGCCTTCTTCTCCAACGTCAGCCACGAGTTCCGCACGCCGCTCACCCTGATGCTGGGCCCCCTGGAGGAGGCGCTGGCCGATGCCGAGCGGCTGCCGGCCGCCGAGGTCGAGCGGGTGCGCATCGTCCATCGCAACGGCCTGCGGCTGCTGCGCATGGTCAACGCGCTGCTCGACGTCTCGCGCCTGGAGGCCGGGCGGGTGCAGGCGCGTTTCCAGCCCACCGACCTGGCGGCCCTGACCGCCGAGCTGGCGAGCAATTTCCGCTCGGCCACGGAGAAGGCCGGCCTCGCCCTGGTGGTCGACTGTCCGCCCCTGCCGCGGCCGGTCCACGTCGACCGCGACAGCTGGGAGAAGATCGTCCTCAACCTGCTGTCCAACGCCTTCAAGTTCACCCTGGAGGGTGAGATCGCGGTGGTGCTGCGGCCGGCCGGCGCCTCGGCGGAGCTGGTCGTCCGCGACACCGGCACCGGCATCCCGGAGCACGAGCTGCCCCGCCTGTTCGAGCGGTTCCACCGCGTCGCCAACGCCGCCGGCCGCAGCCATGAGGGCAGCGGCATCGGCCTGTCCCTGTCGCAGGAGCTGATCCGCCTGCACGGGGGCACCGTGCGGGTGGAGAGCGTCGTCGGCCGGGGAACCGCCTTCACGGTGACGATCCCCTTCGGCACCGCCCACCTGCCGCCCGAACTGGTGCAGGAGGGGGAGCCGGCGCCCGCGTCGTCGGGGCGCGCCGAGGCCTTCGTCGAGGAGGCCCTGCGCTGGCTGCCCGACGCGGCGCCGGCCGACGTCGCGCCCGGTGCGGCGCCGGAGGGCGCCGGGCCGCCGCCGGCCGGCCGGCCGCGCATCGTGCTCGCCGACGACAACGCCGACATGCGGGACTACGTGCGCCGCCTGCTCGCCGGCCGCTACGCGGTCGAGGCGGTCGCCGACGGCGAGGCGGCGCTGGCGGCGGTGCGGGCGGCGCGGCCCGACCTGCTCCTGACCGACGTCATGATGCCGCGCCTCGACGGCTTCGGGCTGGTGCGGGCGGTGCGCGGCGATCCCGCCCTGGCCGACCTGCCGATCATCCTGCTGTCGGCGCGGGCCGGCGAGGACGAGAGCATCGAGGGCTTCGAGGTCGGCGCCGACGACTATCTCGTCAAACCCTTCTCGGCGCGCGAGCTGGTGGCCCGCGTCGGCGCCACCCTGGAGCTGGCGCGGGTGCGCCGGCAGGCGGCCGAGGCGGTGCGCGAGAGCGAGGCGCGGTTCCGCCATCTCGCGGACAACGCACCGGTACTGGTGTGGGCGACCGAGCCCGACGGGCGCTGCAGCTTCCTGTCGCGCTCCTGGTTCGAGTACACCGGCCAGACCTCCGACGAAGGGCTGGGATTCGGCTGGCTGGACGCCGTCCATCCCGAGGACCGGCCGCGCTCCGCGGAGATCTTCGGCGAGGCCAACGCCCGGCGCGCCGCCTTCCGCCTCGAATACCGGCTGCGCCGGGCCGACGGCCGCTACCGCTGGGCGATCGACGCCGCCGCACCGCGCTTCGCCGAGGACGGCACCTGGCTCGGCTACATCGGGTCCGTGCTCGACGTGCACGAGCGCACCGAGATCCTCGAGCGCCTGCGCGACAGCGAGCGGCGCTTCCGCGACATGGCCAACGCCATGCCGCAGCTCGTGTGGACCGCCGACGCGACGGGGCACGTCGACTTCTACAACGACCGCGTCGGTGCGTATGCGGGCCTGTCCGACGGCGGCGACGAGCACTGGACGTGGGCCCCCGCGCTGCATGCCGACGACCGCGCCGCGACCCTGGAAGCCTGGAACCGGGCGGTCGCCACCGGCGAGCCCTTCCAGATGGAGCACCGGGTGGCCCAGGCCGGCGGCGGCCACCGCTGGCACATCAGCCGCGCCATCGCGACCCGCGACACCGCCGGCGCCGTCGTGCGCTGGTACGGCACGGCGACCGACGTCCATGACCTGAAGGCGGCGCAGGAGGCGCTGCGCACCGTCAACGCCGGCCTCGAGCGCCGGATCGAGGAGGCGGCGGCCCAGCTCGTGCAGATGCAGAAGATGGAGAGCATCGGCCGCCTGACCGGCGGCATCGCCCACGACTTCAACAACCTGCTGATGGCGATCCTGACCAGCCTGGAGGTGGTCAAGACGCGGTTGCCCGCCGGCGACGCCCGCCTGCCCAAGCTGATCGACAACGCCATGCAGGCGGCCCACCGCGGCGCCTCGCTGACCCAGCGCATGCTGGCCTTCGCCCGCAAGCAGGAGCTGAAGCCGGAGCCGGTCGCCATTCCCGAGCTGGTGTTCGGCATGACCGAGCTGCTGACGCGGTCGCTCGGCCCCCAGGTTCGCATCGACACCCGCTTTCCCGTGGGCACGCCCAAGGCGCTGGTCGACGCCAACCAGCTCGAGATGGCGATCCTCAACCTGGCGGTGAACGCGCGCGACGCCATGCCCGACGGCGGCACCCTGACCATCGCCGCCGAGGCGACGCCGGAGGGCTTCGTGCGTCTCGTCGTCGGCGACACCGGCGTCGGCATGGACGAGGCGACGCTGCGCCGTGCCACCGAGCCCTTCTTCACCACCAAGGGCGCCGGCAAGGGCACCGGGCTGGGGCTGTCGATGGTGCACGGCCTGGCGGCCCAGTCCGGCGGCCGGTTCGTCCTGCGCAGTGCGCCCGGCGCCGGCACCACCGCCGAGATCCTGCTGCCGGTCGCCCGCAGCGAGGCGTGGGCGCTGGCCAAGCCGTCACCGCCGCCGGCGCCGGAGCCCGGCGGGGCGGACGGCCGCCGGCTGACCGTGCTGGTGGTCGACGACGACCCGCTGGTGCTGATGGGCATGGTCACGGTGCTGGAGGCGCTGGGCCACGACCCCGTGCGCGCCGGCTCCGGGCGGGAGGCGCTGGAGCTGCTGGCCGACGGCTGCGCCGTCGACGTCGTGGTCACCGACCAGGTGATGCCCGGCATGACCGGCATCCAGCTCGCCACGGCGATCCGCGGCCAGCGTCCCGACCTGCCGATCGTGCTGGCGACCGGCTACGCCGAACTGCCCGACGGCGCCCACCGCGCCTTCTCCCAGCAGCTCCGCAAGCCGTTCCGCCCGAACGAGCTGGCGCTTGCGCTCGCCCGCGCCGCCGAGTCGCGGAGCACCGGGACGGACCGAGCGTAGCGTCGGGCGCCGGCCGGCGCCAAACAAAACGCCCTCCCCGAGCGAGGGGGAGGGCGGTTCCGAGTTTGGGGAGGAAGCGGAAAACTCAGGCGGAAAACTCAGGCGGAAAACTCAGGCGACGGCCAGCGCCGGGCGGGCGGTCCAGCCCTGCAGCAGCGCGGCCGGCGTCTCGTAGCACCAGGCGCCGCTGTCGGCGAACAGGGCGCGCAGCAGCTTGTTGTTCAGCGCGTGGCTGGAGCGGCAGCCGTGGAAGTGGCCGAGGATCGGCGCGCCGGCGAGGTAGAGGTCGCCGACCGCGTCGAGGATCTTGTGGCGCACGAACTCGTCCTCGAAGCGCAGGCCGCCCTCGTTGAGGACGCGGTCGCGGTCGATGACGATGGCGTTGTCCAGCGAGCCGCCGAGCGCCAGGCCGGCGCGGCGCATGGCGTCCACCTCGTGCAGGAAGCCGAAGGTGCGGGCGCGGGCGATGTCCTGGCCGAAGGCGCCGGGAACGAGGTCGAAGCTGGCGCTCTGGCGCGCCACCACGGCGTTGTCGAAGTCGATCTCGAAGCTGTAGGTCGAGCCCTCGCCGGGCACCAGGCTGGCGGACTTGGAGCCCTCGGTCACGGCGACCGGCCTGAGGATGCGGATGGCGCGGCGCGGAACGGCCTGCTCCAGGCGTCCGGCGCGCTCGATCATCGCCACGAAGGGGGCGGAGCTGCCGTCCATGATCGGCACCTCGCCGGCGTCGAGGGACACCACCGCGTTGTCGATGCCGCAGCCGGCCAGCGCCGCCATCAGGTGCTCCACCGTGCCGACACTGGTGCCCTCGGCGTTGGCGATCACCGTGCACAGGCGGCTGTCGGCCACCGCGTCCCACCGCGCCGGGATCTCGGCGGCGGCGGCGCCGCGCTTGTCCGTGCGCACGAAGAGGATGCCGCTGCCGGCCTCGGCCGGAGCGATGGTCAGGGACACCGTCGAACCGGAATGGAGGCCGACGCCGCTGCTGTGAATGGCGCTCCGCAGCGTGTGCTGGAACAGCCCGTTCGAGGTGGCGCGGATGTGGGTCACGGCTCTTTCCCTGTCTTTATTCCGTCGCTGCCGGCGTCTTGCGTCGTCGCTGGTTGCGTCGTCGCTGGGGCCGCCGGCGTGTCTCGCGCGGGTCGCGTCGCTGCACGACCACGGTTATGGGGTACCACCGGCCCAGGGCGAGAACAAATCACTCTTTATTACGAAATGTTGCAACGCGACGGAGGCCGCGCGGTTCCGGTGAATACTTGTTGGATGCCCAAACGAAAAGAGCCTCCGGTCCGCCGAGTCGGCGAGCCGGAGGCCTGAGTCTCAGGGAAGGTTGTGAACCCGCCAGCCCGGCGGGTGCCGGTGCTGGCGGGGTCCTTTGGAGGAAGGACCTCGGGTGGCGGCCGCGATCGCCGCGGCCGCCGGATCAGTTGGCCTGACGGCGCAGGAAGGCCGGGATGTCCAGCACCTCCTCGTCGTGCGGCGCCATCTTGGGCTGGGCCGTGGCTTCCAGGCCGACGCGCGGCGCCGGCTGCGCTGCCGGGGCCGGGACGGCCGGAGCCGGGGCGGCCTCGGCGGTGTCGTCGCGCCGGCGGCCGAGGCCGGTCACCAGGTTGAACAGCGAGGTGCGCTTGCGCGGCGCGTCATGGTGGACCTCGACGGCCGGCGCCGGGGCCGGACCGGCGGTCAGGGCCGGGCGCGGGCCGGGATCGGCCGGCTTCGGCGCGATGAAGTGACCGTCGCGGCGCTCCGCCGTCACCGGGCCGGCGGCCGGACGGGGGGCCGCCGGGGCCGCCTGCACCGCCACCGGGGCGGCCGGCTGCGGCGCCGGCTGGACCGGCTCCGCGTAGGCCTGCGGGTGGGCCTGCGGGTGCGCCGGCGCCTGCGGCGCCTCGGGCTGGGGCACCGGGGCCTCGAGCGCGAAGGCGGTGGCGGCGGTGGCGATGGGCTGGGCCTTCAGCGCCTGGGTGGCCGCGGCGGCGGCCCCCAGGCCGGCGCTGGCGGTGGCGGCGGTCGGCGCCGCCGGCGCCGCCGGAGCCGCGACCGGGGCGGCCGCCGGCGCGGCGGCCGACAGACCCGGCAGGCCGGCCGGCTTGCGGGTGCGGTCGGACACCACCGACAGGCTGACCGGCTGGGCCGGGCGCGGGCTGGCCATGGCGGCGGCGTCGATGCCGGTGGCGACCACCGACACCCGCATGGTGCCCTCCATGGAGCTGTCGAAGGTCGAGCCGAAGATGATGTTGGCGTCGGGGTCGACCTCGTCGCGGATGCGGTTGGCCGCCTCGTCGACCTCGAACAGGGTCATGTCGTAGCCGCCGGTGATGTTGATGAGGACGCCGCGCGCCCCCTTCATCGACACGTCGTCGAGCAGCGGGTTGGAGATGGCCGCCTCGGCCGCCTCGATGGCGCGGCGCTCGCCCATCGCCTCGCCGGTGCCCATCATCGCCTTGCCCATCTCGGTCATCACCGAGCGGATGTCGGCGAAGTCGAGGTTGATGAGGCCCGGCATCACCATCAGGTCGGTCACGCCGCGCACGCCGGAATGCAGCACGTCGTCGGCCATCTTGAAGGCGTCGGCGAACGTCGTCTTCTCGTTGGCGATGCGGAACAGGTTCTGGTTCGGGATGATGATCAGGGTGTCGACGTACTGCTGCAGCTCGGCGATGCCCTGCTCGGCCAGGCGCATGCGGTGCGCGCCCTCGAAGTGGAAGGGCTTGGTCACCACGCCGACGGTCAGCAGGCCGCGCTCGCGCGCGCAGCGGGCGATCACCGGGGCCGCACCGGTGCCCGTGCCGCCGCCCATGCCGGCGGTGATGAACACCATGTTCGCCCCTTCGAGGTGCTGGGCGATCTCCTCGATCTGCTCCTCGGCGGCGGCGCGGCCGACGTCGGGCTTGGAGCCGGCGCCGAGGCCGCGGGTCACCGTGTTGCCGAGCTGGATGCGCTTCTCGGCCAGGCTGCCCTTCAGCGCCTGGGCGTCGGTGTTGCCGACGACGAAGTCGACCCCTTCCAGGTTCGACTTGATCATGTTGCTGACGGCGTTGCCGCCGGCGCCGCCGACGCCGAAGACGGTGATGCGCGGCTTCAGCTCGGGCTCGATCTGGGGAATGGAAACGTTGATCATGTTAGCCTCCACAACCTTCCAATGTCTTTGATCGCTCTGTCGTTCAGACGCCGGTTGTTTCCGGCGGTTTGGCAATGACGTGTTCCGGCAGTTCTGATCCCGCCGCTCCATCCCCTTCGTTCTCGAAGAGGCGGCGGGACGCCAGGAAGACGCGTTCGGCGGCGGGAGTCCCCATCACAGGTTCTCCCGCAGCCAGAGGCCGACGCGGCCCCACAGGCCCGACGCGTGGACGGTCTCGTGACCGGCCACCGGCAGTTCGGCGGGGTGACGCACGGCGTGAAGCAACAGCCCGGCGGCGGTGGAGAACGCCGGACCGCCGGCGGCGTCGGCCAAGCCCGCGATGCGGGTCGGCCGGCCGAGCCGGACCTGCTTGTCGAGGATGAGCTGGGCCAGTTCGCGCGTGCCGGGGAGCTGGCTGGCCCCGCCGGTGAGCACGACCCGCCGCCCGGCCAGCTTGGCGAAGCCGGACTGTTCGAGACGGGAGCGGACCAGCTCGAAGATCTCCTCCAGGCGCGGCTGGACGATGCGCACCAGCAGCGAGCGCGGCACCTGGTTGGTGTGCCCGCGCTCCTCCTCGCCCACCTGGGGGACCTCGATCATTTCGCGCTCGTCGGCGGCGCTCGCCATGGCGCTGCCGAAGAGCGTCTTCATGCGCTCGGCGTGGACCACCGGGGTGGTCAGGCCGCGCGCGATGTCGTTGGTGACGTGGCTGCCGCCCACCGGGATGCAGTCGGTCCACACCATGTTGCCTTCGAAGAAGACCGAGATGGTGGTGGTGCCGCCGCCCATGTCGATGCAGGCGACGCCCAACTCGGTCTCGTCCTCGACCAGGCAGGCGAGGCCGGAGGCGTAGGGGCTGACCACCTGCGCCTCGATGTCGAGATGGCAGCGCGCCACGCAGGTGTGCAGGTTGCGCACCGCCCCGGCCGAGGCGGTGATGACGTGCACCTGCACGCCCAGCCGGTCGCCGTACATCCCCTTGGGGTCGCGGATGCCGCGGTTGCCGTCGAGCATGAAGCCCACCGGGATGGCGTGGATCAGCGCCTGGTCCGGGCCGATCTGCAGGGCCCGGGCGTGGGCCATGGCGCGCCGCACGTCGCTGGCGGTGACCTCCTGGCCGGGCACCGAGACCTCGGCGTTGAAGGCGTGGGAGGTGGGATAGCCGCCGGACACGTTGACGACGACGTCGCGGATCGTCTCGCCGGCCATCTGCTCGGCGGCGTGCACGGCGGCGCCGATCGAGGTCTCCGCCGCCTCCATGTCGATGATGGCGCCGGCGCGCACGCCGGCGGCGAGCTGGTGGCCCATGCCGACCACGCGCACAGTGCCGGCGTCCTCCACCCGCGCGATGAAGCAGCACACCTTGGTGGAGCCGACGTCCAGCGCCGCGACGATGCCACCGCGGGTCGGGCGCTTCGGCTTCTTGCCGCCACTGAAGCCCATGCTCAAGTCCCCCTGGCCTCGTTGCCGCTCATGTCCTGTTCCCCGTCTTCTTCTTGCGGCCGTCCTCCGGCACGGCGGCCGTCGGCGTCTGCAGGACCATGCGGTCCGGCATCCGCAGGTCGATGGCGACGATGTCGCGGGCCAGCAGACGGTGGCTGGCGTCGAGCTCGGCGAGCTGGTGCAGCGCCGTCTCCATCGCCTCCTCCGGCAGCTTCACCAGGACGCCGTTGTCCAGCTTCAGGTCCCAGCGCCGGTCGCCGACCCAGGTCGCCGCGGTCACCCGCCTGTGCAGGGCCGGCACCGATTCCAGCGCCGCCAGCAGGCCCGGCACCTGGGCCGGCGCGTCGGCGCCGACGACGTGGGGCAGGGTCTCGATGCGCTTGTTGCCGCGGCTCGCCATCTCGGTGGCGTCGGCCAGCGGCCGGCCGTCGCGGTCGATCACCGTGAACCGGCGGTCGTGCTGCCAGATCGCCATGGGATGGCGTTCGGCGAGGCGCACGAACAGGATGTCGGGCAGGCGGCGCTCGACCGTGGCCGCCGCCACCCAGGGCAGGGCCTCCAGCCGTGCCTTGGCGGCGTCCAGGTCGATGGCGAGGATGGCCTCGCCGCGCTGCACGCCGAGCGCCGCCAGGACCGCCTCCGGCTCGGTCTCCTCGCGGCCTTCGACCAGCACGTCGGAGAGCGCGAATCCGGCGTCGGCGGTCATCGCCACCACCGACCGCTGCACGCCGTCGGCGGCGGCGGCCAAGGTGCCGGCCTGCCACATCCAGAAGGCGGCGCTGAACAGCCCGGCCACCGGCAGCATGGTCAGGCCGGTGCGCAGCGCCGGCCGGGTCCAGCGCGGCCAGGCGCGGCGGCGGTTGCCGCGCTGGGCGGCGTTCGCCATGGCGCGCGGCGGCGTCGGCGTGTCGCCGCGCGGCCGCGGCCGGGGCGGGGCGGTCAGACGGGCTGGCATGCGGCGTCCTCCACCATCCAGCCCACCAGGGCGCCGTAGGAGATGCCGAGATGGGCGGCCTGCTCGGGCACCAGCGACAGCGGCGTCATCCCCGGCTGGTTGTTGATCTCCAGGAAGTACAGCCCCTCGGTGCCGGGCCGGCGGTCGTCCCAGCGGAAATCGCTGCGCGACACGCCACGGCACCCCAGCGTCTCGTGGGCGAGCAGCGCAACGCGCTTGGCCTCCTCGGCGACGGCCTCCGGGATGGGGGCCGGCAGGACGTGGCGGGCGTGGCCGGCGGTGTACTTCGCGGTGTAGTCGAAGACCTCGGCGGTGAACTCGATCTCCGTCACCGTCAGGGCGCGGTCGCCGAGGACGCCGACGGTCAGCTCGCGGCCGGGCACGAACTCCTCCACCAGCACCCGCTCGCCGAAGGTCCAGCCGTCGCCGACCGGGGAGTTCTGGCCTTCGCGCACCAGGGTGACGCCGACCGTCGAGCCCTCGTCCACCGGCTTGACGATGTAGGGGGCCGGCATGGGGTGGGCGCCGCCGGTCAGCTCGCCGCGGCGCAGGATCACGCCCTTGGGCGAGCGCACGCCGACGGTCTCGAGCACCCGCTTGGTCATCGCCTTGTCCATGGCGATGGCCGAGGCGAGCACCCCGGAGTGGGTGAACGGGACGTCGAGGAACGCCAGCACGCCCTGGATCGTGCCGTCCTCGCCGCCGCGGCCGTGCAGCGCGTTGAAGATCACGTCGGGCCGGGGCGTCAGGGCGGCCAGCAGCCCGTCGAGATCGCGCTGCACGTCGACCGCGGTGACGGAGTAGCCCTCCTCCTCCAGCGCCTTGACGATGGCCGCACCGGACACGAGCGAGACCTCCCGCTCGGCCGACCAGCCGCCCATCAACACGGCGACGTGCTTGCGCGGCTGCGTCATTTCCCGTTCTCCCGGCTGGCGCGCATCGGCCACGCCCCGGCGCGGCGCGGCAGGTGGGGGCGGCGCGGCAGGGCGCGGTGCGGCCGCTCCGGCTCCAGGGTGGCGGCCGCCTCCTCCAGGAGGCGCTCGATGCGCTCGTCGCGCGTGCCGTGAACCATGAATCCGCTGTCCATCATTCCGCTCCCTTGGCGATCCCGAGCCGCTTGATCTCCCATTCCAGCTCGACGCCGCTGGCCTCCCGGACGCGGCGGCGCACCTCCTCGCCCAACGCCTCCAGGTCGGCGGCGCTGGCCGAGCCCAGGTTGAGCAGGAAATTGCAGTGGAGTTCCGACACCTGGGCGTCGCCGACGCGCAGCCCGCGGCAGCCGGCCTCGTCGATGTACTGCCAGGCCTTGCGGCCGCCCGGCGGGTTCTTGAAGGTCGAGCCGCCGGTGCGGGTGCGCACCGGCTGGCTTTCCCCGCGCTGGGCGGCGATCTCCGCCATGCGGCGCTGGATCTCGATGGGTTCGTCCTCGAAGCCCTGCAGGGTGGCCGAGACGAAGATCAGATCGTCCGGCGCCGCGGCGCCGCGGTAGCGGAAGCCCATCGCCTCGGCGGAGAAGCTGTGCGCCTGGCCCCTGCGGTCGAGCGCCCGCGCCGCCAGCAGCACGTCCTTGATCTCGGCCCCGTAGGCGCCGGCGTTCATGCGCACCGCACCGCCGATGGTGCCCGGGATGCCGGACAGGAACTCCAGGCCGGCCAGCCCGTTGTCGCGGGCGACCGCGGCGACGTTGACGTCGAGCGCCGCGGCGCCGGCGGCGATGACGGTGCCGGCGACGTCGATGCCGGCGAAGCCGCGCCCCAGGCGGATCGTCACCCCGGGGATGCCGCCGTCGCGGATCAGCAGGTTCGAGGCCACGCCCAGCACCGTCACCGGCACCTCGGCGGGCAGGGCGGCCAGGAACTCGGCGAGGTCGTCGGCGTCGGCCGGGCGGAACATCACCTCGGCCGGGCCGCCGACGCGGAACCAGGTGACGTTGGCGAGCGGCGCGTCGGCGGTGAGCCGCCCGCGGCACCTCGGCATCCGGTCGATGAGATGGGGCTGGGCCATGGTCGCCACCGCGCTCACGCGCGTCCTCCGGCTGCCCGCAGGGCGTCGAGCTCGGCCGGCAGCGCGTTCGCCCACTGGGTGATGGAGCCGGCGCCCAGGCAGACCACGAAGTCGCCGGGCCGGGCGAGGCCGCCGACCACCGAGGCCAGCTCCTCCGGCCGGGCGAGCGGCACGACGTGGCGGTGGCCGTGCATGCGCAGCCCTTCGACCAGGGCGTCGCGGTCGGCGCCGGGAAGCGGCGCCTCGCCGGCGGAGTAGACGTCGGCCACGATCACCGCGTCGGCGTCGTTGAAGCAGGTGCAGAACTCCTCGAACAGGCTGGCCAGCCGGCTGTAGCGGTGCGGCTGCACCACGGCGATGGTGCGGCCGCGGCCGGCGGTGCGCGCCGCCTTCAGCACGGCGGCGATCTCCACGGGATGGTGGCCGTAGTCGTCGATGACGACGACGCCCGCGGACTCGCCGGTCTTGGTGAAGCGGCGCTTGACGCCGGTGAACTTGGCCATGGCGCCGTGGATGACGTCGTCGGGCAGGCCCATCTCGTGGCCGACGGCTATGGCGGCCAGCGCGTTCTGCACGTTGTGCTGGCCGAACATGGGCAGGCGGATGCGGGCGAGCGTGCGCGTCTCGCCGCTGTGGCGGTCGGACAGGATGGCGTCGAACAGCGCCCCGTCGGCGCCGAGGTCGACGTTCACGGCGCGCACGTCGGCCTGCGGCGAGAAGCCGTAGGTGACGATGCGGCGGTCCGACACCCGGGGGATCATCGCCTGCACCTCGGCGTGGTCGATGCACAGCGCGGCGAAGCCGTAGAAGGGGATGTTCTGCACGAAGGTGTCGAAGGCGTCGCGCTCGCGCTCGAAGGTGCCGTAGAAGTCGAGATGCTCGGGGTCCATGTTGGTGACCACGGCGATGCAGGCCGGCAGCTTGGTGAAGGTGCCGTCGCTCTCGTCCGCCTCGACCACCATCCAGTCGCCCTCGCCGAGCCGCGTGTTGGTGCCGTAGGCGTTGATGATGCCGCCGTTGATGACCGTGGGGTCGAGCCCGGCATGCTCGAGGAGCGTGCCGATCATCGAGGTGGTGGTGGTCTTGCCGTGGGTGCCGCCGACGGCGATCGCCCATTTCAGGCGCATCAGCTCGCCCAGCATCTCGGCCCGGCGCACCACCGGGATGAGCGCGCTGCGGGCGGCCACCACCTCCGGGTTGTCGCGCTTGACGGCCGACGAGATCACCACCACGGCGGCGTTGCCCAGGTTCTCGGCGCGGTGGCCGATCGCCACCGGGATGCCGAGGCCGCGCAGCCGCTTGACGTTGGCGTTGTCGGCGATGTCGGAGCCCTGCACGGCGTAGCCGAGGTTCTTCAGCACCTCGGCGATGCCGGACATGCCGATGCCGCCGATGCCGACGAAATGGATGGTGCCGATGGTCAGGGGAAGGGCGCGCATTCTAGAGGGTTCCTCGGCGAAGCATCAGGCTCAGCGTGGCGTCCACGGACTCGTCGGACAGGCGACCGGGCAGGGGCGGCGCGCCGGTGACCACGTGCAGGCGGTCGCGCAGGAAGCCGGCCGTGGCCACCTCGCGCGGCAGCAGCGGGCACACCGGGCGGCGGCTCCACTGGCCTTCGGAGCGTGTCGCTTCCGCCGGCCAGTCGCGCAAGGGGCGGGCGCTGCGGCGCGTGATGGGACGCATGGTCTGCTTCATGGCGCGGCCTCCGTGGTCTGGGTTGCGGTGGCGGCGGTGCCGGGATCGGACACCAGGGACAGCACGGCGTCGGCGAGGCGTTCGGCGGCGTCGGCCCGGCCCCACGCGTGGGAGGCCGCGGCCGCGCGGGCGAGGGAGTCGGGGTCGCCGAGCAGGGAGCCCAGCCGGTCGGCCAGGGCCTGCGCGGTGAAGGCGGGCTGCGGCAGGTGCCAGGCGGCGCCGGCGTCGGCCACCTGGCGGGCGTTGGCGGTCTGGTGGTCGTCGGTGGCGAAGGGGTAGGGCACCAGCAGCGCCGGCCGGCCGACGCAGGTCAGCTCGGCGATGGTCGAGGCGCCGGCCCGGGTGATGGCGAGGTGGGTGCCGGCGAGGCGCTCCGGCACGTCGCGGAAGAAGCTCTCCAGCGTCACGCCGCCCAGGCCGAGTCCGGCGGTGGCGGCGCGCACCCCTTCCAGGTCCTCCGGCCGGCACTGCTGGGCGAGCCGGATGCGCGCCCGCAGCTCCGCGGGCAGGCGGGCCAGCGCGGCGGGCACCACCTCGCTGAACACCCGCGCCCCCTGGCTGCCGCCCATCACCAGGAGGTGCAGCGGGCCGTCGGCGGTCGGCGTGGCGTAGGGCGCGGCGCGCTTGGCGGCGACGGCGGGACGCACGGGATTGCCGGTGTGGACCAGCTTGGCCCGGTCGCGCTCGCGCAGGCCCGCCATCTCCGGGAAGGCGACGGCGAGCCGGCGGGCGCCGGCGACCAGCATGCGGTTGGCGCGGCCGAGCACCGCGTTCTGCTCGTGCAGCAGCGCCGGGATGCGGGCGTTGGCGGCGGCGTACACCGTCGGCACCGAGGGGTAGCCGCCGAAGCCGACCACCGCCGCCGGCTCCAGGTGGCGCAGCAGGGCGCCGGCGCCGAGCAGCCCGAGGCCCATCAGCCAGCCCGCCTTCAGCTTGCCGATCAGGCCGCTGCCCGGCGAGGCCGCGTGGATGCGGTGGACCGCCACCTCCGGCAGGGTGTCGAAGGCCTGGCCGCGCTTGTCCGTCACCAGCGTCACCGAACGGCCGCGCGCCAGCAGGGCACGCGCCAGCGCTTCCGCCGGGAACATGTGCCCGCCGGTGCCGCCGGCCGCCAGGACGATGGTGTTGGAGGCGCCCATCGGCCCTACTCCCCCGGTCCGAAGCGTTTGCGGGTCAGCGCCAGCACCATGCCCATGCCGAAGCCGAGCGCCAGCAGCGAGGAGCCGCCGTAGCTGATGAAGGGCAGGGTCATGCCCTTGGTCGGCATCAGGTGCAGCGACGAGGCCATGTTGATCATCGCCTGCAGGCCGAACTGCACCAGCAGGCCGGCCGTGGCCAGCAGGATGAAGTAGTTGTTCTCGTTGAACACCCGCGCGAAGCCGCGCATCACCACGAAGGCGAAGAGGACGACGATGAACAGGCAGAAGATCAGCCCCATCTCCTCGCCGGCGACGGCGAAGATGAAGTCGGCATGGCTGTCGGGCAGGGAGAACTTGACCGTCCCCTGGCCGGGGCCGGTGCCGAGCAGACCGCCGTTGGCGAAGGCCTCCAGCGAGCGGGTGACCTGATAGGTGTCGCCGGAGTGGGGGTCGAGGAAGCGGTCGATGCGGCTGGTCACGTGGGGGAAGGTGAAATAGGCGCCGACCAGCCCGACGATGCCCAGCACCGCCAGCGCCACCACCAGCATGATGTTGAGGCCGGCCAGGAAGAACTGGGTGAACCACACCGCCGACACGACGAACGCCATGCCGAGGTCGGGCTGCATCAGCAGCAGGCCGATGGTGAGCGCGTAGAGGGCGATGGAGACCAGCGCGCCGGGGAAGCCCGGCGAGGTCCGCGACAGCGAGAACAGCCACCCCGCGACGACGGCGAACGCCGGCTTGACGAACTCCGAGGGCTGGATCGACAGGCCGGGCACGTGGATCCAGCGGCGCGCCCCCTTGATCTCGACGCCGACCACCAGGGTCGCCGCCACCAGCAGCAGGGAGGCGAGGAAGACGAACAGCGCCACCCGCCGCACCCCGCGCGGCGACAGCAGCGAGACGCCGATCATCAGCAGCGTCGCCGGCACCAGCATCATCAGATGGCGCTCGACGAAGTAGAAGGTGTCGCCGATGCCGATGCGCTCGGCCACCGGCGGGCTGGCGGCGGTGATCAGCACCGTGCCCAGCGCCATCAGGATGGCCAGGGCGGTCAGCTGCCAGCGGTCGACGGTCCACCACCAGCGCCCGAAGATGGATTGGTCGGTGCGGTCGAAGGTCATCATGCCGCACCCCCCGGAAGCTCCTGGACGAGGCGGGCGAAGGCGTCGCCGCGGGCCTCGAAGTTGGCGAACTGGTCCCACGAGGCGCAGGCCGGCGACAGCAGCACGGTGGCGCCGGGCCGCCGCTCGTCCCAGGCCAGCCGGGCGGCCGCCGGCACCGCCGCCTCGAGGGTGCCGCAGCGGGTATAGGGGACGCCGCGGCCGTCCAGCCATGCGGCGAATTGACTCTCCGCCTCGCCGATCAGGAAGGCGTGGCGCACCGCGCCGAGATGGGCCTCCAGCCCGTCCAGGCCGGTGTCCTTGGCGCGGCCGCCGAGGATCCAGTAGATCGCCTCGTAGGTGGTCAGCGCCTTCTCCGCGGCGTCGGCGTTGGTGGCCTTGCTGTCGTTGACGAAGCGCACGCCGCCGGCCTCGCGCACCAGCTGCTGGCGGTGGGCCAGGCCGGGGAAGCTCTTCATGGCGGCGACGACCGTCGCGGCGGCGATGCCGGCGGCGCGGCAGGCGGCGTAGGCGGCCGCCGCGTTCTGCCAGTTGTGGCGGCCCGGCAGGGCCCGGAAGCCGCGCAGGTCGGCGACCCGCTCGTGGCGGCCCTCCGAATCGTCGTAGAGCCAGCCGTCCAGCGCGTAGACGCCGCCGGGCTCGCGCCCGAGCACGGAGACCGGGCGGATGAACTGGTCGCCCTTGGCCTTGAGGTCCTCGAAGATGCCGCGCCCGATCGGATCGTCGACGCCGATGACGGCGGTGCGCGGCCGGGTCTGGCGGTGGAAGATCCGCCGCTTGGCGGCGACGTAGCCGTCCATGCCGCCGTGACGGTCGAGGTGGTCGGGGGTGACGTTCAGCAGCACGCCGACGTCCCAGGTGATCGAGACGGTGAGCTCGAGCTGGTAGGACGACATCTCCAGCACGTAGCTGCCGTCGGCGCCCATGGGCGGCAGGGTCAGCACCGGCGTGCCGAGGTTGCCGCCGACGGCGACCTTGCGCCCGGCCTCCTGGAAGATGTGGCCGATCAGGGCGGTGGTCGTCGACTTGCCGTTGGTGCCGGTGATGCCGACGTAGGCGGCGTCGCGCTGGGCGCGGGCCAGCAGCTCGATGTCGCAGACGATCTCCAGGCCGGCCTGGCGCGCGCGCTCGGCCACCGGATGGGGCTTGGGGTGGGTGTGCGGGATGCCGGGCGACCAGACGATAGTCGTCAGCTCCGACAGGTCGGCGGTGTGGAGGTCGACCAGCGGCACGCCGGCGGCGCTGGCCTGCGCGCGCCCGGCCTCGCCGTCGTCCCAGGCCCACACCTCGGCCCCGCTCTCCATGAGGGCGCGGGCGGTGGCGAGGCCGGACTTGCCGAGCCCCATCACCGCGACGGGCAGGCCGTTCATGTAGAAGAGGTCGATCATGCCGGCCTCACCGCAGCTTCAGGGTGGAGAGGCCGACCAGCGCCAGGATGGTGGCGATGATCCAGAAGCGGATGACGACGGTGGGCTCGGCCCAGCCCTTCTTCTCGAAGTGATGGTGCAGCGGCGCCATGCGGAACACCCGCTTTCCCGTCATCTTGAAGGAGGCGACCTGGACGATCACCGAGACCGTCTCCAGCACGAACAGGCCGCCGATGATCGCCAGCACGATCTCGTGCTTGGTGACGACGGCGATGGTGCCGAGCGCGCCGCCCAGCGACAGCGACCCGGTGTCGCCCATGAACACCATGGCGGGCGGCGCGTTGAACCACAGGAAGCCCAGCCCGGCACCGATCAGGGCGCCGCAGAACACGGTCAGTTCGCCGGCACCCGGCACGTGGTGGATCTGCAGGTAGTTGGCGAAGATGGCGTTGCCGGTGAGGTAGGCGATCAGGCCGAAGCAGCCGGCGGCGATCATGGTCGGCACGATGGCCAGCCCGTCCAGACCGTCCGTCAGGTTGACCGCGTTGGAGGCGCCGACGATGACGAAGGCGCCGACGCCGAGGAAGAACCAGCCGAGGTTGAGGACGAAGTCCTTGACGAAGGGGACCGCCAGCCCGCCCGCCTGGCCGGTCTCGGCCACCAGCATGCAGGCCAGGGTGGCGGCCAGCGCGATGGCGACCTCCAGCCCCAGGCGCTTCTTGCCCGAGAGCCCCTTGGTGTTGCGCTTGGTCAGCTTCAGGTAGTCGTCGCCGAAGCCGATGGCGCCATAGGCCATGGTCACCAGCAGCACGACCCAGGTGTAGGCGTTGGTCAGGTCCATCCACAGGATGGTGCTGACGCACATGGCGATGAGGATCATCAGCCCGCCCATGGTGGGCGTGCCCTTCTTCTTCAGGTGCGTCTCGGGGCCGTCGGAGCGGATCGGCTGCCCCTCGCCCTGCTTGCTCTTCAGCCAGGCGATCAGGCGGGGGAAGAAGACGAAGCTGATGACCAGCGCCGTCATCACCGCGCCGCCCGTGCGGAACGTCAGGTACCGGAACAGATTGAACGGGCTGGCGACGTCCGCCAGGGGGAAGAGCAGGTTGTAGAGCATTCCGGTGTCAACCCCGCTGGGCGTTGGCGGCGGCGGGCGCGGCGTCGGCGTCGGCGGTGCCGCGGCTCTCCAGCGCCGTCAGCGCCTCGACCACGGCGCTCATGCGGCTGCCGGCCGAGCCTTTGACCAGCACCACGTCGCCGCCGCGCACGGCGTCGGCGACCAGCGGCGCCAGCGCTCGGCTGTCCTCGGTCCATTTGCCGCGCTGGGCCGCCGGCAGGCGGTCCCACAGGGCCTTCATGTGCGGACCGCAGCAGAAGACGGTGTCGACGTGGGCGGCGGCCAGGGAGGGCGCCAGGCCAGCGTGCAGCGCGTCGGAGCGGGCCCCCAGCTCGCGCATGTCGCCGAGCACGGCGATGCGTCGGCCGCCGGCGCCCGGGTCGATCCGGCCCAGCACCTCGAAGGCGGCGGCCATGGCCGCCGGGCTGGCGTTGTAGCTCTCGTCCACCAGGGTGAAGGCGCCGCGCCCGGCGTGGATGCGGGCGCGGGTGCCGCGCCCCTTGACCGGGCGGAGCTGCGACAGCGACCGCGCCGCCGCCGCGAGGTCGCCGCCGGCGGCGCGGACCGCCAGCAGCACGGCCAGGCTGTTCATCACCCAGTGCTTGCCGGGCAGCGACAGGCAGTACTGCAGGCGCTCGCCGCGGATCAGCGCGGTGACGGTGCTGCAGGTGGCGTGCAGCGAGAAGTCGAGCAGGCGCGCCTCGGCGTCCTCGTGGGCGCCGAAGCCCCAGACGTGCGACAGGCCGGCGCCGCGGGCGGCCGCCAGCAGGCGGCCGTAATGCGGGTTGTCCCGGTTGATCACGGCGACGCCGTTGGGCGACATGCCCTCGAAGATCTCCGCCTTGGCGTCGGCGATCGCCTCGACCGAGGCGAAGAACTCGAGATGCGCCGCCTCCACCGTGGTGACGATGGCGACGTCGGGGCGCACCAGGCGCGACAGCGGCCGCAGCTCGCCGGCGTGGTTCATGCCGAGCTCGAACACGCCGTAGGCGCTGGCCTCGGGCAGGCGGGCCAGCGACAGCGGCACGCCCCAGTGGTTGTTCAGGGAGCCCTCGGTGGCGAAGGTCGGTGCCTGGGCGCCCAGGCAGTGGCGCAGCGCCTCCTTGGTGCCGGTCTTGCCGACCGAACCGGTGACGGCGACGATGCGGGCGTGGCTGCGCCGGCGCGCCGCCCGGCCGAGGTCGGCGAGTGCCGCCAGCGTGTCGTCCACCGCCAGCAGCGACGCGTCGCCGGGCACCCCGACCGGCACCCGCGACACCATGGCGGCGGCGGCGCCGGCGGCCAGCGCCTGGGCGACGAAGTCGTGGCCGTCGAAGTTGGGGCCTTCGATGGCGACGAAGAGGTCGCCGGGCTGCACGGTCCGGCTGTCGATGGAGATGCCGGTCGCCGCCCACGGCACCGTCGCCAGGCCGTTGGTGGCGGCCGCGGCGTCGGCGGCGGTCCAGAGGATCGGCTTGTCGGCAGGCACTGCCACGTTCATGCTCCAACCTCCGCTACGGCGGCCCGGGCTTCGGCGGCGTCGTCGAACGGCCGTGCCTCGGTGCCGATGATCTGCCCCTGTTCGTGGCCCTTGCCGGCCACCACCAGCACGTCGCCGGGGCCGAGGCCCCGCACGGCGGCGCGGATCGCCTGGCGGCGGTCGCCGATCTCCTCGGCACCGGGAACGCCCGCCAGAACTTCCCGGCGGATCGCCGCCGGGTCCTCGGTGCGCGGGTTGTCGTCGGTGACGATGGCGCGGTCGGCCAGGCGGCCGGCCAGCTCCCCCATCACCGGGCGCTTGCCGCGGTCGCGGTCGCCGCCGCAGCCGAACACCACGACCAGCTTGGCCGCGGCGTGCGGACGCAGGGCGGTCAGCACGGTTTCCAGGGCGTCCGGGGTGTGCGCGTAGTCGACGAACACCGGGGCCCCGCAAGGGTGCGTGGCGACGTGCTGCAGACGGCCCGGCACGCCTTGCAGCGACGCCAGCGCCGGCACCGCACGGTCCGCGCTGCCGCCCGTGCCGAGCACGAGGCCGAGCGCGCACAACGCGTTCCACGCCTGGAAGCGGCCGACGAGCGGGAGGTCGACGGTGACCTCCCTCCCGAGAACCGTGAGGTCGAGCCGCTGCCCGTGCGGCAGGGGTTCCACCGCCCGGACCGTCAGCTCGCGGCCGGCGAACCCATAGCCCAGAACGCGGTGGCCGCGCCTGGAACAAATTGCGTCGAGGCCATCGAATTCCGGAATGTCCGCGTTCAGCACGGCGGTGCCGCCCGGCGCCAGGACGCGCTCGAACAGGGCCGCCTTGGCGGCGAGGTACGCCGCCATGGTGCCGTGGTAGTCGAGATGGTCGCGGGTCAGGTTGGTGAAGCCGGCCGCCGCCAGCCGCACCCCGTCGAGGCGGAACTGGTCGAGCCCGTGGCTCGACGCCTCCATGGCCAGCCGGTCGACGCCGGCGTCCGCCAGCTCGGCCAGCACCCTGTGGAGGGTCACGGGGTCGGGGGTGGTCATGGCGCCGTAGCGCTCCACGCCGGGGGCGACCACGCCGAGCGTGCCGAGGCTGCCCGCGTTGTGGCCGAGCGCCGCCCAGATCTGGCGGGCGAAGGTCACGGTCGAGGTCTTGCCGTTGGTCCCCGTCACCGCCGCCACCGCGTCGGGTTGGCGGCCGTGGAAGGCGGCCGCGGCCCGGGCGAAGGCGCGCCGCGGCTCGGCGTCGGTCACCAGCACCGCGTCGCTGCCCGCCGGCAGCACCGTCCCCTCCGGCGCCAGCACCGCCGCGGCGCCCCGGGCGAGGGCGTCGGCGACGAAGGCGCGGCCGTCGGCCCTGCTGCCGGGCAGGGCGGCGAACAGGCAGCCCGGAGCGACCGCGCGGCTGTCGGCGGTCAGTCCGGTCACCTCGATGTCGCGGCCCCGGCCGTCAGCGGCGGGCGGGAGTATCTGGGACAGACGCAACGGTGTTGTCCTTGGGCAGGGGGAGCGTGGTGGTGCCGTTGAGGTTGATGTGCACGGCCTGGGCGATCTGCGGCGCCGTCTCGTCGACGGGCTGGACGCCCAGCAGGGGACCGATCTGCCGGATGATGCGGCCGCCCGTCGGCGCGGCGACCCAGCCGCCGGTGGCGTAGCCGAAGGTGCGCGCCGTGGGCTTGGGCTCGTCGACCATGACGTACACGACGTAGCGCGGGTCGTTCATCGGGAAGGCGCCGAGGAACGAGGAGATGCGGGCGTTGCTGGCGTAGCTGCGGCCCTTCTGCTTGTCCGCGGTGCCGGTCTTGCCGCCGACCACGTAGCCGGGGACGTTGGCCGACTTGCCGGTGCCCTGGGTCACCACCAGACGCATCAGCCGGCGCAGGGCTTCGGAGGTCGCCGGCGACACCACGCGCTCGCCACCGCCATCGGCGCCGGGGGCGCGCTTGAGCAGCGTCGGCGGATGCATGACGCCGCCGTTGATGATGCCGGCGACGGCGGCCACGGTGTGCATCGGGCTGACGGACAGGCCATGGCCGAAGCTGATGGTCATGGCGTTGACCTCGCGCCACGGATTCGGGATCAGCGGCCAGCCCAGCTCCGGCAGCTCCAGCGGCACCGGGCGGAAGAACCCGACCTTCTGCATGAAGGCCTGCTGGGTCGGCACGCCCGCCGTCAGGGCCATGCGCACCGAGCCGATGTTGGAGGAGTGCTGCATGATCTCCGGCACCGTCAGCCAGCGGTGCTCGGCGTGGTAGTCGCTGATGGTGAAGCGGCCGACCTGGATGCCGCGCGTCGCGTCGAAGCTGTCGGTCAGGCGCACCTTGCCGCTGTCGAGCGCCATGGCCGAGTTGATGATCTTGAAGGTGGAGCCCATCTCGTAGACGCCGAGCGTGCTCCGGTTGAACAACGTGTCGGCGTCCAACCCGTCCGGGTTGTGGGGGTCGAAGTCCGGCAGGGACACCATCGCCAGCACTTCGCCGTTGCGCACGTCGTAGATCAGACCGGCGGCGCCGATGGCGCGGAACTCCTCCACCGCCGCCGCGACCTCCTTCTTCAGGATGTGCTGCAGGCGCAGGTCGAGCGAGAGCTGCAGCGGCTGCGAGTCGTTGCGCAGGCGCTTGTCGAAATGCCGCTCGATCCCGGCCAGGCCGGTGTTGTCGACGCCGGTGAAGCCGACGACGTGCGAGGTGAGGCTGCCGGCGGGATAGAAGCGGCGTTCCTCGCGCTCGAAATAGACGCCGGGGACGCCCTGGCGGTGCACCAGATACTGCTGGCGCGGCGGCAGGTTGCGGCGGATCCAGACGAAGCGCTTGTCGCTCGACAGCTTCTGCACGAGGTCCGCGTAGTCGAGGTCGGGCAGGACGGCGATCAGCTTCTTGGCCGCCTCGCGCGGGTCGATCACCAGCTTGGGATCGGCGTAGAGCGAGGCGGTGGCGAGCGAGGTCGCCAGCAGGTTGCCGTTGCGGTCGACGATGTCGGCGCGGCCGACCGGCAGGGTTCCCGCCTCGGCCGCCTTGGTCTGGCGGGGCTCCGCCCCTTCGCGCAGCAGGGTGGCGTCGACCAGGCGCAGGCTGATGGTGGTGAAGGCCAGGGCGATCACCGCCGCCGTCACCATCATCCGGTTGCGCGCCTGCTCCAGGGCCACCGAAAGCGCCGTACGCGGGCGGCTGGCCGGCGGCCCCTGGTAGGTCCGGGCCAGCGGCTCGTAGCCGTGCAGCGGGCTGTCGAAGGGGGCGTCGGTCATTGGGTGCCCCCGAGGCGGGCGATCATCACGCCGATCGAATCGTGGGCGGCGGGCGCCGCCGGACGGGGGGCCGGCTTGGCGACGGCGGCCGTCGGCTTGGCCGGCGGGCGGCGCACCGGGGCCGGCTTGACGACGGCCGGCTCGGCCCGCACCGGCGGCTCCGCGGCCGGCGCCGGCGCCGCGGCCACCATCGGCCCGCTCGGACGGGCGGCCGCCGGGACGACGGTCGCCGCGGCGGGCATCACCATGACGGCCGGAGCCGCGGCCTGCACCGTCGGCCGGTAGCCCGGAGGAACGTAGTTGGCCGGCATCACGTTCAGCCCGGCCATCGGCGGGAGGGCCGGCGCCGTGTCGGGGGCGGCGGGCTGGCTGCGGAACGGCAGCGCCTCGATCGAGGCGACGAACTGCCGGGCGTCGGTGGGGCCCAGGTTGAGATGGGCGCGGGCCAGCGACTCCAGGCGCGAAGGATCGTTGAGGAAGCTCCACTCCGCCTTCAGCACCTGGATCGCCTCCTGCTCCTGGACGATCTTGCGGTTCAAGGAGGCCAGCTGCTCTTCCAGCTCCTGCACGTCGTAGCTGGTCTCGAACAGGACCCCGCCCGCGACGGCGGCAAGCCCGAGCCAGAACAGCGCGGTCTTGTACTTCATGCGGCCTCCTTGCCGGTCGCCGGGAACGCCGGCGCCGAGGTGCGTTCGGCCGCGCGCAGCCGGGCGGAGCGCGCGCGGGGGTTGGACGAGAGTTCCGCGGCAGCCGGAGAGACGGGCTTCCGGTGCAACAGACGGAACGACGGCTGGTAACGGGTCGCCTGCGCGGCGGGGGCGTGGCGGGACGGCGCCGGCGGCGGCGAGGAGCGCTCCTTGAGGAAGGTCTTCACCGCGCGGTCCTCCAGCGAATGGAACGAGACGACGGCGAGTCGGCCGCCCGGCCTCAGCATCCGTTCCGCGGCGGCGAGGCCGCGGCGGATCTCGCCGAGCTCGTCGTTCACGTGGATGCGCAGGCCCTGGAAGGTCCGGGTCGCCGGATCGATGCCGTCGCGCCCCTTGGGCACGACCGCGCGGACGATGTCGGCGAGCTGGCCGGTGCGCTGGATGGGCGCAACGGCGCGGGCGGCGACGATGGCGCGGGCGACGCGGCGCGCCAGCCGCTCCTCGCCGTAGCGGTGGACGATGTCGGCCAGCTCCTGCTCCGACGCGGTGTTGACCACGTCGGCGGCGGTCGGCCCATGGCGTCCCATGCGCATGTCGAGGGGGCCGTCGAGGCGGAAGGAGAATCCGCGCTCGGCCTCGTCGAGCTGCGGCGAGGAGACGCCGAGGTCGAGGGCCACGCCGTCCACCGCCGCGACCCCGTGGGCCGACAGCAGCGCGTCCATGTCCCCGAAGCAGCCCTCGACGACGGTGAGGCGGCCGGCCAGCGACGGTTCCAGCGCACGGGCGCGGGCGATGGCCGCGGGGTCGCGGTCGATCCCCCAGACGCGGCAGTCGGCGGTGGCGAGAAGGGCCCGGCTGTAGCCGCCGGCGCCGAAGGTGCCGTCGACGTAGACGCCGCCGGCCCGCGGCGCCAGCGCGGCGACCACCTCGGCCAGCAGGACCGGGACGTGCGGCGCGGCGGAGGTGCTCATGCCCCTCCCTCCTTGCGCGCCGCCGAGCCGCGCTGGGCCTTGGCGACGATCTGGCTGAGCGAGATGTCCTTGCGCACGACCTGGTCGCGCAGCGCGTCCTCGTGCGCCTTCAGCGCGCCCGGCTCCCAGATCTGGAACGTCTTGCGGCGGCCGATGAAGGACGCCTCCTCGGTGATGCCGGCGAACTCCGCCAGCTCCTTGGGAAGGACGATGCGCCCCTCGTTGTCGATCTGCAGCGGCATCAGCTTCCCGAAGATGAAGGTCTCGATCATCTCCCGCTCGTCGGCGTCGAGGTCGGGCGATTCGAGGCTCTCGCTGAGGACGTCGAGATAATCCTGGTCGGCTCCCTCCAGTGCCCGATGGTTCAGCGAGGGCCAGAGATAGATCGTGCCGGGGGCCGACGTCTTGGCAAGCGACGCCCGGAACTGCGCCGGAACCGAGCAGCGGCCTTTCCTGTCAACTTTGTTGACGTATGTGGACAGGAAAACGGCCATTCGGCTCTTACGACCCTCCGTCTATCACCTAAGGCTGCATCGTGCTGCCGCCTTCTCTCCCCGACGAAACCGGGCCCGGATGGGGTGCGGCTGGGTCAGCCACCCTCAATTTGGGCTGAGATGGGATAGCATGGGACAGGGTGGGCGTCAACGGGGCCCGCAGTATTCGCAATTTGCTGTCAAGACTTTTCGAAAGCACTGTTGCGCAACTGCAAGCAGGGGCAACGAATCTGGCAATTTCCACAAGTTTTGCCCATTACTAACAGGGTGTGGATAAGTTTTAGGCAGAAAGTTCGTTGAACGTTCCGATTCGATGCCGCTCTGAAACAGTCAAGCAAAATTGTTGGGCGACGAATCAGCACTCGCGAACGGGTCAGTCCGCAGGGGTTGGATTCATGGGAGAATCATGGGCTGGCATGGGATTGCGCGCCACAGATATCCACAGCGGTGGATGAAACTGGGGAAAAGCGCCAGACGGCCTGTAAGCCGGGTTCTGTCCCCGCGGCCTAGGCCTTCGGGTGATGGTCATTCATCTGGGACGCCCGTTGCCGGACGCCTCTCGCGACCAACCCGGGCGGCGGCGCGGAAACGCGCTTGGTCCCATACCGTCCCATGGGCAGGCCATGGGATGGCGGACCGTGCCGCCCCTATTCGGTCTTGCTCCCGGTGGGGTTTACCGTGCCGCTCCCGTCACCGGGAGCGCGGTGCGCTCTTACCGCACCCTTTCACCCTTGCCGCGGCCCGGATGGACGGCGGCGGTTTGCTTTCTGTGGCACTTTCCCTGGGGTCGCCCCCGCCGGCCGTTAACCGGCACCGTGTCTCCGTGGAGCCCGGACTTTCCTCCCCCGACGCGCTGCGTCGGAGGCGACCATCCGGCCGTCTGGCAGGCGCCTATGTAAGGGGTCGGCGCGGCGAGCGCAACGCTCCATTCACCGGCGGGCCGTGGCGGACGCCCCGGGGGGCGCGGCCAAGCGCAAGCGGTGCCATATATATAAGGTGTGGACCGTCGGCCTAACGCCCCATCGCCCGGGCCAGCGCCCTCAGGAGGGCGACGGTGTCGCGGTCCGGCGTGCCGGTCAGCGCCTGCGGCCGGTAGCGGCGCTGGAAGGCGAGCAGGGCCTGGGCGCAGGTGGGATCGTAGCCGATGCGGGCCAGCAGGTCGGCGACCTCGGCGGCGCCGAAGGGGGCCCGGTCGGCCTGGGACGGCATGGGCCAGAGGCCGATTCCCGCCCGCGCCAAGCGCGGCCAGTCGAACAGCTCGCCGGGATCCCGCTTGCGGTCGGGGGCGATGTCGCTGTGGGCGACGACGTCGGCGGGTGCGATCCCATGGCGGCCCATGACCGCCGCGCACAACGCCTCGACCGCGTCCATCTGTGCGGCGGGAAAGGGACGGTAGCCGAACTCGTGGCCGGGATTGACGATCTCGATGCCGATCGACCGGCTGTTGACGTCGCCGATGCCCCGCCAGGCGCTCACCCCGGCGTGCCAGGCGCGCCGGTCCTCCGGGACGTGGACGTGGACGGTGCCGTCCTCGTCCACCGTGTAGTGGGCGCTGACCTGCGAGGCGGGATCGCACAGCCGGCCGAGGGCGGCCGCGGCGGTCGGCATGCCGGTGTAGTGGAGGACCAGCAGCTCGACCCGGGCGCCCTCGGGGCGCGGCCCATGGTTGGGAGAGGGGCAGGGGACGGCGGCGGGGAGGCTCATGTGGTGCTGGCCGTCTTCTCGTTCACCGTGCGCGGCCGCCGGACGATGATGACGGCCACGCCGAGGATCACCAGCAGGCCGCCCCCCAGCAGGTAGGGCGTCACCGGCTCGCCCAGGACGACGACGCCGGACAGGACGCCGAACACCGGCACCAGCATGAGGAACGGCGTCGTCTGGTTGACCGGATAGATGCGGGCCAGCCGGTACCACAGCCCGTAGGCGGCCAGGGTCGAGCCGAGAATGATGAAGGCCAGCGACGCCCAGGCCAGCGGCGGCGCCTCCATCACCGAACGGGCCTGGCCGGTCTCCAGCAGCAGCGACAGCACCAGCAGCTGGGGTGTGGCGAACAGCGCCATCCAGCCGTTGAGGGTGAAGCCGTCCAGGGTGCCGATGCGCTTGACCTGCACGTTGGACAGGGCGAAGGCGAAGCTGGCCGCGACGATCAGCAGGATCTCCAGCAGGTTTCCCTGCAGCCGCGGCGCTCCGGCGATGACGGCGATGCCGCCGAACGCCACCACCATGCCGAGGAAGCGGCGCCAGCCGAGCACGTCCTTGTAGATCACCGCCGCCAGCAGCGACGAGAAAGGCACCTGCAACTGCACGACCAGGGCCGCCGTGGCGGCGTCGACGCCCCGCACGCCGGTGAACATCAGCGGGAAATGCAGGCCGCCCAGCAGGACCGACAGGATGGCGATGTCCAGGAGCTTGCCGCGCGGGACCGCCACGAAGGGCACGACGAGGGCGGCCACCACGGCGAAGCGCAGGAGCAACAGGAAGAACGGATCGAAGTGCAGCAGCGCCGACTTGGCGGCGACGAAGTTGAACCCCCAGCACGCCATGACCAGCAGCGCCAGCAGCGAATCGCGCAGGGTCATCCGCGGCCGCCTTCCAGATCCTCGCGCAGGCTCTCCAGCTCCAGCCAGCGCTCCTCGGCGGCCGCCAGCTCGGCCTGGCGGACGTGCAGGTCGTCGCCGGCCTTGCGGAACGCCCCGGGATCGCGGCCGAACAGGTCGGGATCGGCCAGCATCCCTTCCAGCCGCTTCACCTCGGCCGTCAGCCGGTCGAGCCGGGCCGGCAGTTCGTCCAGCTCGCGCTGGTCCTTGTAGGAGAGCTTGCCCCGCGGCTTGGCCGGGCCGGCGGCCGGCGCGGGTGCCGCGGCGGGCTTGGCCTTGGCGGGCGCGGCGGCGGCCTCGCGCGGCGGCCGCTGCACCAGATAGTCGGAGTAGCCGCCGGCGTACTCGGTGGCGCCGCCGTCGCCTTCCAGGGCGATGGTCGAGGTGACGAGCCGGTCGAGGAAGTCGCGGTCGTGGCTGACCAGCAGCAGCGTGCCCTGGTAGTCGCCGAGCACCTCCTCCAGGAGGTCCAGCGTGTCCATGTCGAGGTCGTTGGTCGGCTCGTCCAGGATCATCAGGTTCGAGGGCCGGGCGAACAGGCGGGCCAGCAGCAGCCGGTTGCGCTCGCCGCCCGACAGCGCCTTGACCGGGCTGTCGAGCTGGCGGGTGTCGAACAGGAAGTCCTTGAGATAGCCGGCGACGTGGCGCGATTCGCCGTTCACCACCACCCGGTCGCCGCCGTAGGGGCAAAGCACGTGGCGCACCGTCTCCTCCGGGTCGAGGCCGGCGCGGCGCTGGTCGAAATAGGCGATCTCCAGGCTGGTGCCGAGGCGCACGCCGCCGCGGTCGGGCTCCAGCTGGCCGGTCAGCATCTTCAGCAGGGTCGACTTGCCGGCGCCGTTGGGGCCGATGATGCCGACGCGGTCGCCGCGCAGGATGCGCGTGGAGAAATCCTTGACGATGGGGCGCGGCCCGTCGGGCGTGTCGAAGCTCTTGGCGATGTGCTCCGCCTCGACCACCAGCCGGCCGCCGCGCTCGGCCTCGGAGATGGCCAGCTTGGCCTGCTGGCCGCCCTTGATGCGTTCGGCGCGGTCGCGGCGCAGCTGCTGCAGCGCCCGCACCCGGCCCATGTTGCGGGTGCGCCGCGCCGAGATGCCCTCGCGCAGCCACTTCATCTCGCCTTCGATCTTGCGCTCGAGCTTGTGGGCGGCCGCCTCGTCGGCGGCGAACACCTCGGCCTGCCACGCCTCGAACTCGGCGAAGGGCTTGTCGCTGTTGCGCAGCGAGCCGCGGTCCAGCCACAGGGTGCGCCGGGCCAGCGTGTTGAGGAAGGCGCGGTCGTGGCTGATCAGCAGCAGGCCGCCGCGGAAGGCCTGCAGCTCCTGCTCCAGCCACTCGATGGTCGGCAGGTCGAGGTGGTTGGTCGGCTCGTCGAGCAGCAGCACGTCCGGGGCGCCGACCAGGGTGCGGGCGAGCGCCGCCCGCCGGGCCTCGCCGCCCGACAGGGTGGAGGGCGCCAGCCCGCCGTCGATCTTGACATGGTCGAGCACCGCGTCGACGCGGTGCGCCTCGTCGCGCTCCGTCTCCGGCAGGCCGGCGGCGACGTAGTCGTGGACGGTGGCGAAGCCGCCGAAGTCCGGCTCCTGGGGCAGGTAGGCGATGCGGCTGCCGGGCTGCACGAAGCGCTCGCCGCCGTCGGCGGCGATGATGCCGGCCAGCACCTTCATCAGGGTCGACTTGCCCGAGCCGTTGCGCCCGACCAGGCAGGCCTTGTCGCCCCGCCCGACGGCGAGGTCGATGCCCTCGAACAGCGGCCGGCCGCCGAAGGTGACGGCCGCCCCTTGCAGGGCGACGATGGGAGCGGGAGGAGCCATGGGGAACGGCGCGGTTGCGGTGCGGGAAGGCGACGTTATAGCGCGCCACGGCCCCGCACCGCGACCCCCAAGAAACGCGGGCCCAGGAATGCCCTGTCAGCGTGCCTTGCGGATGCGGTCGTACGCCTCGTTGATCGCCGCCATGCGTTCGGTCGCCTGGGCGACGAACTCCTCGGGCAGGCCGCGGGCGATCAGGCGGTCGGGATGGTGCTCCTGGACCAGGCGGCGGTAGGTGGCGCGCACGGTGCCCTCGTCGGCGCCGGCCGGCAGTCCGAGCACCGCGTACGGATCGACCTCGCGCCGGCCGCAGGTCATGCAGTGCTCCGAGAGGATGCGCTCGAAGTCGGCGGGGGTGAACCCGAAGATCTGCGCCACCGTACGCAGGTAGTCCAGCTCGGCGTCGTGCACGTCGTCGTCTGCCTCGGCAATGCGCAGCAGGCTTTCCAGCAGTTCCTCCAGCACCGCATGACCGTCCTCGAACAGGCCGGCGATCTGGCGGGCGTACACCTCGAAGCCGGCGGCGTCGCGGCGCGCCAGGTCGAAGACGCGGCCGACGTTCTTCATCTCGTCGGGCGGCACCTGGAACAGGCGCTTGAAGGTCTCCACCTCCACCCGCCTCACCATGCCGTCGGCCTTGGCCATCTTGGCCGACAGGACGATGACGCCGATGGTGAAGGCGATCGACTGGGTGGCGTCGCCGCCCGTGTCCTCCTGCTCGCGCAGGCGGTCCACCGCGTGACCGGCCGCCGTGCCGAGCAGCGCGCCCAGGGGCCCGCCGATGGCGAAGCCCGCCGCCGTGCCGAGGATCTTTCCCCAGATGCTCATGGTGTCCGGCCTGCCGTCTCCTGTTGCAAGAATGCCACGTCCGGCTTTCTTCGCCGGCGCTGCGGGATGGACATAGCGCGGATCCTGTTTATGTTGCAACGCAACATCGCGGGGCGTGGCGACATGTCCGCGCGACGGCGGCGAAGACGGCCGGTTCAACGGCGGCGCTGCGGGGTGGACGCGTCCGGAGGGATATCGTTCCGGAGAGGACACGGGTTCAGGATCATGCCGACGTTTCGCAAGCTTCACCCCGCGGAATGGGACCGCTACGAGCGGCACCTGCTGCGGCTCGACGGCGCCAGCCGCTTCATGCGCTTCGCCGGGACCGTGTCCGACGAGGCGATCGCGCGGCGCTGCCGGGCGCTCGACCACGGCCGCACGCAACTCGTCGGCTGCTTCGAGCAGGGGCACCTGCGCGGTGCCGCCGAGATCGCCACCGACCGCGCGCTGTGGCCGCACGAGGCGGAACTGGCGATCAGCCTGGAAGGCGGATTCCAGGACCGCGGATACGGCACCGCCCTGCTCGGGCGTGCCCTCACCATCGTCCGCAACCGCCGCATCCGCCGGGCCCACATGCTGTGCCTGCGCGAGAACCTGCGCATGCGCCGGCTCGCCACCCGCTTCGGCGGCAGGGTGAGCTTCGACGGCGGCGAGACGACCGTCCTGTTCGAGCTGCCGCCGCCCACCCAGATGTCGCTCGCCGTGGAGGCGATGGAGGACGGGGCCGGGGCGGTCGGCACCTGGCTCGACCCTTTCCTGGCGCCGCTGCCCCGGGCCGCCTGAGGAGCGTGCTGACGGGCAGGTTGACCTGCGGTGCGGGATCGTCACACTCCGTCCCTAGAGCGAGATCGCTTTTGGCCGATCCGGCCAAAAGCGTGAATCTTGCTCCAAACATTCGAATTTGGAGCGGGATTCACACTCCAGGTGATTCCACCTGGAGTGATCCCGCTCCAGGGACATGAGCGGAGCGGGGCATGGTCACCCAGGAGGACACCGGAGGCCAGGGCGGCGGTCAGGGCGCGGGCCAGGGGCGCTGGCAGTTCTGGATCGACCGCGGCGGCACCTTCACCGACGTCGTCGCGCGCCGGCCCGACGGCGCCGTGGTGACCCACAAGCTGCTGTCGGAGAACCCGGAGCGCTACCGCGACGCCGCCATCCAGGGCATCCGCGAGCTGCTCGGCCTCGCCCCCGGCGAGCCGATCCCGGCCGCGCGGGTCGAGGCGGTCAAGATGGGCACGACGGTCGCCACCAACGCGCTGCTCGAGCGCAAGGGCGACCGCACGCTGCTGCTGATCACCGAGGGCTTCGCCGACCAGCTGCGAATCGGCTACCAGGCGCGGCCGAGGATCTTCGCCCGCCACATCGTCCTGCCCGAGCTGCTGTACGAACGGGTCGTCGAGGTGCCGGAGCGCCTGCGCGCCGACGGAACCGTGCTGAAGGCGCTCGACCTGCACGGCGTGCGCGCCGCCCTGGAGGAGGCGCACCGCGACGGCTTCCGCGCCTGCGCGGTGGTGCTGATGCACGGCTACCGCTTCCCCGACCATGAGCGGCAGGTGGCGGCGCTCGCCCGCTCCATCGGCTTCACCCAGGTGTCGCCGAGCCATGAGGCGAGCCCGCTGATGAAGATCGTCGGGCGCGGCGACACCGCGGTGGTCGACGCCTATCTCTCGCCGATCCTGCGCCGCTACGTCGACCAGGTGGCGTCGGAGCTGAACGGCGTGCGGCTGATGTTCATGCAGTCCAACGGCGGCCTCACCGACGCCCGCCTGTTCCAGGGCAGGGACGCCATCCTCTCCGGCCCCGCCGGCGGCGTCGTCGGCGCCGTCCGCACCGCCGCCATGGCCGGGTTCGACCGGGTCATCGGCTTCGACATGGGCGGCACCTCCACCGACGTCTCCCACTGTGCCGGGGAGTACGAGCGCACCTTCGAGACCGTCGTCGCCGGCGTGCGCATGCGCGCGCCGATGATGAACATCCACACCGTGGCGGCTGGCGGCGGCTCCATCTGCAGCTTCGACGGCACCCGCTTCCGGGTCGGGCCGGAGAGCGCCGGCGCCAACCCCGGCCCCGCCTGCTACCGCCGCGGCGGCCCGCTCACGGTGACCGACTGCAACGTCATGGTGGGCAAGCTCAACCCCGGCTTCTTCCCGCACGTCTTCGGTCCCGACGCCGACCAGCCGCTCGACGCCGCGGTGGTGCGCGAGCGGTTCGCGACGCTCGCCGCGGAGGTGAACGCCGCCACCGGCAAGGACCTGACCCCGCAGGCGGTGGCCGAGGGGTTCCTCACCATCGCCGTCGACAACATGGCGAACGCCATCAAGAAGATCTCGGTGCAGCGCGGCTACGACGTGACGCGCTACACGCTGAACTGCTTCGGCGGCGCCGGCGGCCAGCACGCCTGCCTGGTGGCGGACGCGCTGGGCATGCGCACGGTGTTCGTGCATCCCCACGCCGGCGTGCTCTCGGCCTACGGCATCGGCCTCGCCGACACGGTGGCGATCCGCGAGAAGGCGGTGGAGGCGCGCCTCACCGACGAGCTGATGCCGGCGCTGGCCGCGGCGCTCGACCGCCTGGCCGGCGAGGGGCGGGCGGACCTGCTGCGCCAGGGCGTGGAGGAGGGCCGCATCGCCGTGCTGCGCAAGGCGCACCTCAAGGTGGAGGGCTCCGACACGCCGCTGGTCGTCGACTTCGGCGACCGCGCCGCCATGCTGGAGGCGTTCGCGGCGGCGCACCGCCAGCGCTACGGCTTCATGATGGCGGGCAAGGCGCTGGTGGTGGAGGCGGTGTCGGTCGAGGCGGTGGGCCGCACCGAGGCGGCCGACGACCCCGACAGCCCGCACCCCTCCACCGGCGCCCTGCCGCGCCGGCTGGCGACGCTGTCGCTGTGGTCGGGCGGCAAGGTCCACGACGCCCCGGTCTACGACCGCGACGCGCTGGTGCCGGGGAACCGGGTGGTCGGTCCCGCGGTGCTCAAGGAGCGCATCGCCACCACCGTGGTCGAGCCCGGCTGGATGGCCGAGGTCACCCGCAAGAACCATCTGGTGCTGACCCGCATCGAGGCGCTGCCCGGCCGCGTCGCCATCGGCACCCGGGCCGATCCGGTGATGCTGGAGGTCTTCAACAACCTGTTCATGTCGATCGCCGAGCAGATGGGCTTCACCCTGGAGAAGACCGCCTACTCCGTGAACATCAAGGAGCGGCTGGACTTCTCCTGCGCCCTGTTCGACGCCGGCGGCGGGCTGATCGCCAACGCTCCCCACATGCCGGTCCATCTCGGCTCCATGGGCGAGAGCGTGCGCGCCGTCCTGGCGGGGCGCGCCGGCGCCATGAGGCCGGGCGACGTCTACATGCTGAACGACCCCTACCACGGCGGCACCCATCTGCCGGACATCACCGTGGTGACGCCGGTCTTCGACGATGCCGGCGGCGCGGTGCTGTTCTACGTCGCCAGCCGCGGCCACCACGCCGACGTCGGCGGCATCACCCCCGGCTCGATGCCGCCCGGCAGCCGCACCATCGACGACGAGGGCGTGCTGATCGACAACTTCCTGCTGGTGGAGGGCGGCGCCTTCCGCGAGGAGGCGACGGTCGCCCTGTTCGCCTCCGGGCCGCATCCGGCGCGCAACGTCCAGCAGAACCTGGGCGACCTCAAGGCGCAGATCGCCGCCAACGAGAAGGGCGTGCAGGAGCTGCGGCGCATGGTCGCCCAGTTCGGGCTGGACACCGTCCGGGCCTACATGGGCCACGTGCAGGACAACGCCGAGGAGCAGGTGCGCCGGGTCATCGACGTGCTGAAGGACGGCACCTTCGAGCAGGAGCTGGACAACGGCGCGGTGATCCGCGTGGCGATCGCCATCGACCGCGAGACCCGCTCCGCCACCATCGACTTCGCCGGCACCAGCCCGCAGCTCGACAGCAACTTCAACGCGCCGTCGGCGGTGTGCCGGGCCGCCGTGCTCTACGTCTTCCGCACCCTGGTGGACGACGACATCCCGATGAACGAGGGCTGCCTCAAGCCCCTCGACATTCGCATCCCCGAAGGCTCGATGCTGGCGCCGCGCTACCCCGCCGCGGTGGTCGCCGGCAACGTCGAGACCAGCCAGTGCGTCACCGACGCCCTCTACGGCGCGCTCGGCGTGCTGGCGGCGGCGCAGGGGACGATGAACAACCTGACCTTCGGCAACGCGCGCTACCAGTACTACGAGACGATCTGCGGCGGCGCCGGGGCCGGACCGGGCTTCCCCGGCACCGACGCGGTGCACACCCACATGACCAACTCCCGCCTCACCGACCCGGAGGTGCTGGAATGGCGCTTCCCGGTGCTGGTGGAGGCCTTCCGCATCCGCCGCGGCTCGGGCGGGACGGGGCGCTGGCGGGGCGGCGACGGCGTGGTGCGGCGCCTGCGCTTCCTGGAGCCGATGACCGCCGCCATCCTCGCCAACCACCGCCGGGTGCCGCCCTTCGGCGCCGCCGGCGGCGGTGCGGCGGCGGTCGGCCGCACCTGGGTGCGGCGCACCGACGGATGGGTCGAGGAGCTGGGCTCCACCGACCGCACCGCCATGGCAGCCGGCGACGTCCTGGTGGTGGAGACGCCGGGCGGCGGCGGGTACGGGGCGGCGGAGGGGTGACCATCGCCCACGATCGCCCGCGATGGCGCACCGGCCACCGTTTGTGTGCTATCGTGCGAGCATGAAGGCGATCATCGAACGCATCGATCCGGACAAGGTGTCGGAGGAACTGGCCCGGCGCGGCTTCCACAGCGGCCAGGCCGTGCGGGTGACGGTGGAGACGGTGGACGACACCCCCCTCGAGGTCGGCGATCTGCTGCACGCCGTCCGGCGCCTGGGCGGCGAGACCGAGCGCCTGAGCGACGACACGCTCGACGAGATCCTGCGCGACGTCGACGGCGGCGGGAGCTGACGGCGCTCGCAACCCAGCCCCGGGGAACACCCGGCTTGCCAGGGAGGCGGGCAGGCGCTTAGCTTGGCGCGCTCACACCACCGCGCACCAAGAGCGGCGCGCCCAGCCGCCCGCCGCGCGCCGACCAGGAGGGAATGCCATGTCCGTCGTCACCGCCCCCACGCGCGCGCCCGGCGAGGCGGCGCTGGCCGAACTGCGCGCCCTGCTGGGCGAGCGCCTGAGCACGTCGGGCGCGGTGCGCGAGCACCATGGCAAGGACGAGTCCTACCACCCCGTCTGCCCGCCCGACGCCGTCGCCTTCGCCCGCTCGACCGAGGAGGTGAGCGCCATCGTCAAGGTCTGCGCCCGCCACAAGGTGCCGGTCATCCCCTTCGGCACCGGCACCTCGCTGGAGGGCGGGGTGGCGGCGCTGCAGGGCGGCGTCAGCATCGACGTGTCCGGCATGAACGCCATCCTGCGGGTGTCGCCCGAGGACCTCGACGTCACCGTGCAGGCCGGCGTGACCCGCAAGCGGCTCAACGAGCACCTGCGCGACACCGGCCTGTTCTTCCCCATCGACCCCGGGGCCGACGCCTCGCTGGGCGGCATGGCGGCGACCCGGGCGAGCGGCACCAACGCGGTGCGCTACGGCACCATGCGCGAGAACGTGCTGGGCCTCACCGTGGTGCTGGCCGACGGGCGGGTCATCAGGACCGGCGGGCGGGCCCGCAAGTCGGCCGCCGGCTACGACCTGACCCGTCTGTTCGTCGGCTCGGAAGGGACGCTCGGCATCATCACCGAGGTCACCCTGCGCCTCTACGGCATCCCCGAGGCGATGTCGGCGGCGGTCTGCCCCTTCAAGGACTTCAAGGGGGCGGTCGACACGGTGATCCAAACCATCCAGTCCGGCATCCCGGTGGCCCGGGTGGAGTTCCTGGACGAGGTCCAGATGGACGCCATCAACCGCTATTCGAAGATGAACATGGCGGTGGCGCCGACCCTGTTCTTCGAGTTCCACGGCACCGAGCGCGGCGTCCAGGAGCAGGCGGAGATGGTGGCCGCACTCGCCCGGGAGAACGGCGGCACCGAGTTCGAGTGGGCGACCCGGCCGGAGGACCGCTCCAAGCTGTGGACGGCCCGCCACGACGCCTACTACGCCGCCATCGCCCTGCGGCCCGGCGCCAAGGGCTGGCCGACCGACGTCTGCGTGCCGATCTCCCGCCTCGCCGAGGCGATCCTGGAGACCCAGGCGGACATCGCCGCGTCCAATGTGCTGACGCCCATCGTCGGCCATGTCGGCGACGGCAACTTCCACCTGCTGTTCATCATCGACCCCGACAAGCCGGAGGAGCTTGAGGAGGCCAAGCGCCTCAACGACCGGCTGGTCGAGCGGGCGCTGCGCCTGGGCGGCACCTGCACCGGCGAGCACGGCGTCGGCTACGGCAAGATGGACTTCCTGGAGCAGGAGGCGGGCGACGCCGTGCTCACCATGGCCGCCATCAAGAGGGCGCTGGACCCGGACAACATCTTCAATCCGGGGAAGGTGATCCGGGTGTGACCGGACCCAGCAGCATCGCCATGGTGTGCCCGCCGTGCCCGACGGGCAGCAGCGTGACCTGCTCGTAGACGAGCGGGCCGTCGGCCGGGTGGCGGAAGGCGCGGCGGCCGCCCTCGCGGTCGAGCACGCCGTGGTCGTTCCAGAAGCGGGTGAAGGCGTCGCTGGCCTCGCCCAGGCCGTTCACCAGGTCCCGCACCGCGGCGTCCTCGGTGCGGCGCGCGGTGGCGGCGCGGAACTCGGCGACCAGCCGGCGGGCGCGGTCGGGCCAGTCGCAGATGAAGTCCCGGGCGCCGGGGTCGAGGAACACGTAGCGCAGCAGGTTGCGCTCCGGGCCGCCGAGCCAGCCGGAGAACAGCCGCTCCGCCGGGGCGTTCCAGGCGCAGGCGTGCCACAGTCCGTCGAGGAGATAGGCCGGAGCGGTGACCGCCCGCAGCGCCGCCTCCAGGGCCGGCGGCGGCGCCCCGGCACCCTCGCCCGGCCGGCCGTCGGGGTCGCGCTTGCGGGCCAGCTCGAACAGGTAGGCGCGCTCCGCCGGCGACAGCCGCAGCGCCACCGCCACCCGCGCCAGCGCCTCGGGCGACATCGAGACCTCGCGCCCCTGCTCGAGCCAGGTGTACCAGGTGGCGCTCAGGCCGCACAGGAACGCCACCTCCTCGCGGCGCAGGCCGGGCGTGCGGCGGCGCACGGAGCCGCCGCTCAGGCCGGCGTCGGCGGGGGAGAGGCGCTCGCGGTGGGAGCGCAGGAAGGCGCCGAGGAGGCGCCGCTGCTCGGGGCCGGGAAGCATGGTGGCAGAGTTTATACCAGGATAAGTGCCTGCCTTGTACCGGGTTGGGCGCCGTCCGATGGTGACGCTCCGCCGGCCGGCGCGACACCGGCCGGCGCGACCCACAGAAGGAGGATGTCATGAGCGAATCCCACCATCGTTACGTCGCCGACCGCTACGGATCGCGGGCCGGCGCCTACGTCGCCAGTGCGGTGCACGCCGCCGGCGAGGATCTCGACCGCATCGAGGACGTCGTCCGCGGCGCGTCCACGGCGCGGGTGCTCGACCTCGGCTGCGGCGGCGGCCACGTCAGCTACCGGGTGGCGCCGCACGTCGCCGAGGTGGTGGCGGTCGACGTCACCGCGGCGATGCTGGACGCGGTGCGGGCGACGGCGGCCGAACGGGGCCTGGGCAACGTCCAGGTCCGCCAGGGGGCGGCCGAGTCCCTGCCGTTCGAGGCGGGCCGCTTCGACGTCGTGGTGAGCCGCTACAGCGCCCATCACTGGCGCGACGTCGACGCCGGCCTGCGCGAGACGCGGCGCGTCCTGGCGCCGGGCGGCCGGGCCGTCCTCGTCGACGTCGTGGCGCCGGACGCGCCTCTGCTCGACACCCATTTCCAGGCGATCGAACTGCTGCGCGATCCGTCGCACGTCCGCAACTACAGCCCGGCCGAGTGGATGGGCGCGCTGGCCCGCGCCGGCTTCACCGTCACCGCCGTCGCCCGCCGGCGGTTGCGGATGGAGTTCGCCTCGTGGGTCGCCCGCACCGCCACGCCCGAGGTGCACGCCGCCGCCATCCGTTCCCTCCAGGACGGGGCGCCGGCCGAGGTGCGCCGCCACTTCGCGATCGAGGACGACGGCAGCTTCCTGCTCGACGCGGTGACGTGGGAGGCCGAGGCCAGCGGAGGCGGCGAAGAAGCCTGAGGCACGGCGGCGGCGAGTGTGGTAGTGATCGGGAAGACGATTGCATCCCACTCTCCGCCGGCTCGGTGTGGTGGACCAGCGACGGGAAGGGACGGCGTACCGCGTTCTGTTGCGCAGCGGCGGCGACTACGTGCAATTGCAGTGTGTTCTTCCCGCGTTGGGAGGCGGCCATTTCACCGTTCCGCAGCATTGCAGCCCGGTTCGCCCTCGCCGCGGTGACCGTCACCGTGATCGTCGGCGTGATGGGCTTCATCTTCGTGACGGCGGCCAACCGGCTGACCGACGTGTCGGCCTCGATCCATGTCCGGGAACTGCCGCTGCTCAACGCGGCGCACCGCGTCGTCGTGGCGGCGCGCGACGTCTCGCAGGTGGCGTCGGCGATCGCCCGGGCGCGGACGCCGTCGGAGCTGCGCACCGCCGCCGAGCGCCTGGACGATTCGAGCCGCGCCCTCGTCGAGCGGCTCGACGCGCTCGCCGCCCTTCCCGACAGCCACTGGCAGGCGGCGGACCTGCGCCGCGAGCACCGCACGCTGGTCGAGGCCGCGGAGGCCCTGGTCCGCCTGACCGGGCTGCGCCTGGAGCGGGAGACGCAACTCGCGCGCTCGCTGGCCGAGCTGCGCCGCCGCCGGGAGGCGCCGGACGGGAGCGCCGCCGCCCAGGCGGTGATCGCGGCCGCGGCGCTCGGCGCCACCGCACCCAGCGCGCTCGCCGTTGCCCAGGCCCGGACGGCCGTCACCGGCCTGCTGCCGGACCTGCCGGCGGCGACCCGGGACTGGGCGGACTCGCTGGTGCTCGGCGCCGAGGGGTTGCTGGCGCTGCGCACCGCCGTCCTCGATCTCGACGCGCGCACCGACAACCTCGTGCGCCGGCTGGCGGAGGGCGGCGTGCGCTTCGACTCCCTGGCCGCCGCGCTCGCCGTCGACGCCGAACGGGCGGCCGACCGCCACCGGGCCAGCACCGAGGCCGAGGCCGGCCGGATGCGGGTGGTGTTCGCGACGGCGCTGGGCATCGCCGTCGGCGCGGTGCTGCTCCTCTCCCTGCTGATGCAGCGCGACGTCGTGCGGCCGCTGCAGCGGCTGCGCCGGCAGATGCAGGCCGGCCTCGCCGGCGGACCGGTGACGCTGGACACCGCCGGCCCGGTCGAGCTGACCGACATGGCGGCGGCGGCCCGCGACTACATCGGGATGATCGAACAGCGGACGGCGGACCTCGACCGCAGCCAGCGCCGGCTGGCCGAGCAGACGGCCGCCCTGGAGACGGTCAACGCGATCTCCGCCGACGCCATGGTCGGGGCCGGCACCGACGGCGTCATCCGCTGGGCCAACCGGGCGGCGGCCGACCTCGTGGGGCATCCCGAGGGCTCGCTGCCGGGGCGGCCGCTGCGCGACCTGCTGCCGGCCTGGGTGGTCGACCGCCACGGCGGGCTGGCGGAGGCTTTCCTCGCCGGGCCGGACGCCTCGCTGTCGCTCACCGACTGGCGCAGCCTGGCGGTGCGCCACCGCGACGGCCGCGACATACCGGTGATGGCGACGGTGTCGGTGACCACCGTCGGCGGCGACCGCCAGGTCACGGTGACCGCCCGCGACATGACCGAGACGCGGCGCATCGAGGCCGACCTCGAAAACGCCCGCCGCGCCGCCGAGCAGGCCAACGCCGCCAAGTCGGTCTTCCTCGCCAACATGAGCCACGAGCTGCGCACGCCGCTGACCGGGGTCATCGGCATGGCCGACCTGATCGCCGACACCGCGCTCGACGCCCAGCAGCGGGACTGCATCGACACGCTGCGCACGTCGGCCCGGACCTTGCTCGCGGTGCTCAACGACCTGCTGGACCTGTCGAAGATCGATGCCGGCCGCCTCGACCTGGAGACGGTGGACCTCGACCTCGCCGACGTCGTCCGCTCCGTGGCCCGCCTCTTCCGGCCGATGGCCGAGGGGCGCGGGGTCGCCCTGAGCCTCGACCTGCCGGCCGGCGACGCGGCGGGGACCGTGGTGAAGGGCGATCCCACCCGCCTGCAGCAGGTCCTGTTCAACCTGGTGAGCAACGCCGTCAAGTTCACCGAGGCCGGCGAGGTCCGCCTGGAGCTGGAGGTGACGCCGGGCGCCGGCGCCGGTCCGTCGGTCCGGCTCGCCGTGGCGGACACCGGGATCGGCATGACCGACGAGCAGATCGCCCGCCTGTTCGTTCCCTTCGCCCAAGGCGATTCCTCCATGACCCGGCGCTACGGCGGCACCGGGCTGGGGCTGTCGATCGCGCACCGGCTGGTCGCGCTGATGGGCGGGCGCATCGAGGTGGAGAGCCGTCTCGGCCAGGGCTCGCGGTTCACGGTGCGGCTGAGCCTGCCGGCGGGCGATGCCGCCGGCATCGATCGCGCCCGCGCCGGATGGAGCGCCGGGGGGGCGGGGCGCCGGCTGCGCGTCCTCGTCGCCGACGACAACGAGGTCAACCGCAGCGTCCTGCGCCAGTATCTCGAGCGTCACGGCCACACGGTCCTGCAGTGCGCCGACGGACGGGAGGCGGTGGAACGCCTGCGCACCGCCGCGGAGCCGCCCGATCTCGTGCTGATGGACGTGCACATGCCGGAAATGGACGGCCCCACCGCCACCCGCGCCATCCGCGCCCTCCCCGGAGCGGCGGGCCGGCTGCCGGTGATCGCCCTGACCGCCGACGCGCTGCCGGCCCACGCCGCCGCCTTTCGCGAGGCCGGCATGGACGACGTCCTCGTCAAGCCGGTGGACTGGGGCCGGCTGCAGGCGGTGCTGGACGCCTGCGCCGCCGGCGCGCCGCCGCCCTCCGCGGCCGCTCCGCAGCCGCCACCGCCACCGGCACCGCCACCGCCGGCGGCGCCGCTGCTCGACGCCGCGCGGCTGGGAGAGCTGGAGGAGATCATGGGGGGCGCCGCGCTCGACGACCTGGTGCGGCGCTTCGTGCGCGAGTGCGACGTCCAGCTGGCCTCCCTGCGCACGGCCCTGGCGGCGGCCGACGGCGAGCGGGCGCGCACCTGCGCGCACACGCTGAAGGGCTTCGCCCTCAACATGGGCGCCGTGCGGCTGGGGCAGACGGCGGCGGCCGTCGAGGCGGCGTTGCGCGGCGGCGACGGGCACGTCGCCCTGGACCGGCTGGAGGCGACCGCGGCGGAGACCGGCGCGGCGTTCGAGGCCCGCGGCGCCGCGCCGGCCGCCGCCGGGACGATGGCGGTGTGACGGAGGCCCGCCGCGGCGCCCGCCCGGTTCAGCGCGGCAGGCGGCGGATCAGGCTCGACGTGTCCCAGCGGCCGCCGCCCATGGCCTGCACGTCCGCGTAGAACTGGTCGATGAGGGCGGTGACGGGCAGGGCGGCGCCGTTGCCGCGCGCCTCCGCCAGGCAGATCGCCAGGTCCTTGCGCATCCAGTCCACCGCGAATCCATAGTCGAAATGGTCGGCCAGCATGGTGGAGGCGCGGTTGTCCATCTGCCAGGACTGGGCCGCCCCCTTGGCGATGACCTCCACCGCCCGGGCGGCGTCGAGGCCGGCGCGCTGGGCGAAGGCGAGCGCCTCCGACAGCCCCTGGACGATCCCGGCGACGCAGATCTGGTTGACCATCTTGGTGAGCTGCCCGGCCCCCGTCGGCCCCATCAGCGTCACCGCGCGGCCGTAGGCCTCCATGACCGGCTTGGCCCGCGCGAAGGGCTCCTCGTCGCCGCCGACCATGACGGTGAGCACGCCCTTCTCCGCGCCCGCCTGGCCGCCGGAGACCGGCGCGTCGAGGACGTGGACGCCGCGCTCCCGGCCGGCCGCCGCGATCTCGCGGGCCACCGTGGCCGAGGCTGTGGTGTGGTCCGCCAGGATGGCGCCGGCCGCCATGGCCGGCAGGGCGGCCCCGGCGACCGCCCGCACGTCGTCGTCGTTGCCGACGCACATGAAGACCATGTCCGCCCCGGCGGCGGCCTCGGCGGCGCTGGCCGCGGCGCGGCCGGGATGCCGGGCGGCCCACGCCTCGGCCTTGGCGGCGGTGCGGTTCCACACGGTCACGGCGTGGCCGCGGGCGGCGAGGTGGCCGGCCATGGGAAAGCCCATGACGCCGAGTCCCAGGAAGGCGACGGTGTGCGTGGCGGCGGCGGGTTCGGTCATGGCGGGTCTTCCCTGTGGCGGCGGTATCGCGGCACCCAGGGTACGGCGGCCCGGCCGGGCGATCAAATGCCCGGAGGTGGCGCAGGAGGACGCGGGCCGGGGTTGGGGGCTTGTCCCCGACACCGGTTGTGCTAAAGACTGAGTGCGTGCCGCACTGCGGCGCGGCAACAATGGATCGCGCCGGGGCCCGGGCACCGGCATCCGCCGCCAAACGACGCCGAGAGCTAGGGAAGGATACTAAAGAATGAGCAATAAGAAGGGCTTCCAGGACGCGCCGCCGGACGAGGGGTCGACCATGAGCGCGGAGCAGGAGAGCGCCATCCGCATGATGGCCAACAACCTGCACCGGCTGAACGAGGCGGTCGTGAAGTGTGTGGAGGCCGGCATCACCGTCGAGCTGATGCGCACCGCCCGCTACCACAACGAGGCGGGCAACTGGGGCGACCAGCTCACCCCCGTGATTCGCACGAAGTGACCGGCGTGCGCCGGTCCCGCTCCACATTCTAACGTTTTGAGCAAGATCGCTTTTGGCCGGATCGGCCAAAAGCGATCTTGCTCTGGGCGCCCGTACGCCCGCAGCGGCCCGCCGGCCCGTACCGGCGGGCCGTTTGCGTTTCCGCCCGCCGGGGAACCCCGGCCGTCCCGCCGCGTTGCACCTTCGCGAGACGCGCGACGTCGGACGGGGAGGCGACCCAGGCATGGCACAAGTGTTCTCGCGCCGCGCCGACGTCGTCGCCCGTGTGGCGATCGGCGTCCTGGTGCTGGCCGTCGTCGTCGTGGCACTGCGCCTCGTCGGCGTCATCCCGCCGGGCATCGCCGCCGGCACGCCGGCCGCCCCACCGCAGCCGCGCCCCTTCAGCCATTTCCACCACGTCGGCGAGATCGGCATCGCCTGCGCCTACTGCCACACCACGGCCGAGCGCGGGCCAATGGCGGGCTTCCCCTCGGTGGAGACCTGCGCGGGCTGCCATCTCGCCACCGGCACCCGGCCCGACCTGCCGCCGCCGCTCTCCTGGAACCGCGTGGCCGCCCTGCCGGACCACGCCTTCTTCGACCACCGGGCCCACGTGACCGAGGGCGTGGCGTGCGCCACCTGCCACGGCGACGTGGCGGCGATGCACCGCACCCGTCAGGCGGTGCCGCTGACCATGGACTTCTGCCTCGACTGCCACCGGCGCGAGGCGGCGAGCCGCGGCCGGCCCGCCCTCGAACTCACCAACTGCAACCTGTGCCACCGCTGACATGACCCGCACCCCACCCCCGCCCCCCTGGCGCAGCCTCGAGGAGCACGCCGGATCGCCGGACCGGCCGGCGCCGCTGCTGCCGGAGACCGGCCGGCGCGACCTGCTGCGGGTCATGGCGGCGTCCCTGGCGCTGGCCGGCACCGCCGGCTGCGACGGCGGCACGCCGGAGCAGGCGATCCCCTACGTCCACCCGCCAGAGGAGCAGGTGCCCGGGGAGCCGCGCTTCTACGCCACGGCGGTGACGCTCGCCGGCTTCGCCCAGCCGGTGGTGGCGGAGACCCACATGGGCCGGCCGACCCGGCTGGACGGCAACCCGCGCCATCCCCTGGTGGAGGGGCGGATCGACGTGTTCGCCCAGGCGGCCGTGCTCGGCCTCTACGACCCCGAACGGTCCCGCACCCCGTGGCGCGCCGGCGCTCCGGCGGACTGGGCCGCCTTCGACGCGGCCCTGCCGGACCTGCGGGCGTCCTGGGAGGCCGTCGGCGGGGAGGGCGTCCGGCTGCTGACGGGCGCGCTGACGTCGCCGACCCTGCTGCGCCAGGTGGCGGCGTTCCTGGAGGCGTTCCCGCGGGCGCGCTGGCACGCCCACGAGCCGGCGGGCCCCTACGGCCGTCAGGCGGCGGTGGGACTCGCCGCCGGCCGGCCGCTGGACCGCCGCCTGCGGCTGGAGCGTGCGGCGGCCGTGGTGGCGGTGGGGGACGACCCGCTCGGCCCGGGGCCGGCGCAGGTGGCCAACGCCCGCGGCTGGACCCGCCGGCGCGCCGCCGTCCGCGAGGGCGACGCCGCCGCCTTCCGGCTGCTGGTCGCCGAGGCGACCCCGACCCTCACCGGGGCGGTGGCGGATCGCCGCTGTGCCGCCGACGCCGGGCGGCTGTCCGTCCTGCTGGCGGCGCTCGCCCAGGAGCTCGGCATCGCCGGTGCGCCGGCCGGAGCGGTGGCGCTGTCGCTGGCCGAACGCGCCTGGGTGGCGGAGGCCGCAACGGCCTTGCGCGCCAACGCCGGCCGCGGGCTGCTCCTGGCCGGGCCGGGGCTGCCGGCCGAGGCGCAGGCGCTGGCCCTGGCGATCGACGCCGGCCTCGGCAACCTCGGCACGACGTCGGACCTGGTGGAGCCGGTCGCCCCGCCGCCACCGGACGGGGCGGACTCCCTGGCGGTGCTGGCGGCCGACATGGCCGCCGGGCGGGTCGGCACGCTGATCGTGCTCGACGCCAACCCGGCGTACGCGTCCCCCGGCGACCTCGGCTTCGCCGCGGCGCTGGCGAAGGTCGACGTGACGATCCACGCCGGGCTCCACCGGGACGAGACGGCCGAGCTGTGCGACTGGCACCTGCCGCTGGCGCACGAGCTGGAAAGCTGGGGCGACGCGCGGGCGGTGGACGGCACCGCGACGATCCTGCAGCCGATGCTGCGCCCGCTCTACGGCGGGCGGCCGCTGCCGGCGCTGCTGGCGGCGATCCTCGGCACGGCGGAGTCCGACGAGGCCGCCGTCCGTGCCACCTGGCGCGCGGCGTGGGGCGAGGCGTCCGGCGCGCGCTGGGAGGAGGCGCTGCGCCTCGGCCACGTTCCCGGCAGCGCGCCGCCGCCGGTGGCGGTCGAGCGCCTCGCCGTGCCGCCCCTGCCGCCGGGCGACGGCGAGGCCGGCCTCGACCTGCTGTTCCAGCCCGACCCGACGGTGTGGGACGGCCGGTTCGCCGCCAACGCCTGGCTGCAGGAGCTGCCGAAGCCGCTGACCAAGCTGTCGTGGGACACCGCCGTGCTGGTCGCTCCGGCGCTCGCCGAGCGGTTCGGGCTGGAGACGGGCAGCCGGGTCGCCGTGGCGGCCGGGGGTGCCACGGTCGAGGCGGCGGTCTGGGTGATGCCGGGGCAGGCGCCGCGGACGCTGACCCTGACCCTCGGGCACGGCCGCCGCGCCGGCGCCGGGGTGGGCATGGGGCTCGGCTACGACGCCTACGCGCTGCGCCGCGCCGCCTCTCCCTGGCGGCTCGGCGGGGCGGTCCTGCGGCGCCTGGAGGGCGGGGCCGAGCTGGTGTCCACCCAGACCCACAGCCGCATGGAGGGGCGCGACATCGTCCGGGTCGTGGCGCCGGACGCGCTGCGGGCGGAGCCCGCCGCCGCGGACGCCGAACCGCCCTCCCTCTATCCCGACCGGGATTACGGCTCGCCCGCCTGGGGCATGGTCATCGACCTCGACGCCTGCATCGGCTGCAACGCCTGCGTGATCGCCTGCCAGGCGGAGAACAACGTTCCCGTGGTCGGCCGCGGCGAGGTCGCGCGGGGGCGCGAGATGCACTGGCTGCGCATCGACCGCTACTACGCCGGCGACGCGGCGAACCCGCGCGTCCTGTTCCAGCCGGTGCCCTGCATGCATTGCGAGAAGGCGCCGTGCGAGATGGGCTGTCCGGTCAACGCCACGGTGCACGGGCCCGACGGGCTGAACCAGATGGTCTACAACCGCTGCATCGGCACCCGGACCTGCGCCGCCTACTGCCCCTACGAGGTGCGGCGGTTCAACTTCTTCGACTACGCCGGTCGCGAGTCGCCGGGCGTGCGGCCGCTGCGCAACCCCGACGTGACGGTGCGCGCCCGCGGCGTGATGGAGAAGTGCACCTATTGCGTCCAGCGCATCAACGCCGCCCGGCGCGACGGCCAGCCGCCCGGCGCGGTGCGCACCGCCTGCCAGAGCGCCTGCCCGACCGACGCCATCGTCTTCGGCGACCTCGCCGACGCCGACGGCGCCGTCGCCCGGACCCGCCGCAGCCCGCGCCACTACGTCCTGCTGGGCGAGCTCGGCACGCGGCCGCGCACCACCTATCTCGCCCGCGTCGCCGACCGGCCGGCGGGGGAGGGGGCGTGATGCGGGCGCTGCCGCTGGTCCTCGCGCTGGGCGTCCTGGCGGCCTGCGACGACATGGCCCAGCAGCCGCGCTACGACCCCTACGAGCGGGCGGCGCTGTTCCCCGACGGCAGCGTCGCGCAGCCGCCGGTTCCCGGCACCGTCCCCTTCGACCCGGCCGAGCCCGGCACGGCGCCGCCGCCCGTGACGGCGGCGCTGCTGGAGCGGGGTCAGCGCGGCTACGCCGCCTTCTGCGCCCCCTGCCATGGGCCGGCCGGCGACGGCGACGGCATGGCGGCCGGGCGCTACGTCCCGCATCCGCCGGGCTTCGACGACCCGCGGCTGCGCGCCCTGCCGGCGGACGCCATCGTGCGCGTCATCGAGACGGGCGTCGGCCGCATGGCCTCCCACGCCCATCAGGTGGAGCCCGGCGCCCGCTGGGCCGTCGCCTGGTACGTCAAGGCGCTGCAGCGGTTCGCGGCGGAGCCGCCGGCGCGGCCGGCGGAGCCGGTCGACGCGCCGGCACCTCCCGGCGGTGGCATGACGCCGCTGCTGCGCGAGCGTCTGGACCGGGAGGCGGCGGCCCGCACCCGCATCCCCTCGGCCGAGGCGCTGGCGGAGCTGGCGGCCGGCCTCAGCGCCAAGACACCGTCAGGGCCGCCCTGATCAGCGCGAAGAACAGGGGCGGTGGCCCTTCGCCGACGAAGCGCCAGCCCAGGTGGGCGCCGCAGGACCGGCACAGGGCGACGCTCCAGGCGTAGCCGGCGAACCACGAGAAGTCCGCGGTCGGCGCCCCCACCGCGCCGGCGCCGGGGGCTTCGCCGAAACAGAGGATGCGGAAGACGATGCCGGCCGGGTTGAAGACCGTCCGTTGGTGGTCGCCGCCGACGGCGATCTCCCAGCGCCCCCGCGTCACCTCCGCCCCGCAGCGGGCACAGCGGTAGATCCGTTCCGCTTCGGCGGCGGCGGCATCGCTGCGCGTCTCGGCGTCGCTGCGCGGGGCGTCTCGGGGCATGGGCGGTCACCTCCGGTGGCCCGTGCATGTTAAAGTGATCGGCGCGCCGCACAACCGGAGTGATCGAGATGGGCAACACCTCCCACGAAGGCGATTTCTACGCCTGGACCAACGAGCAGGCCGCTCTGCTGCGCGCCGGCAAGCTCGCGGACGCCGACATCGCCAACATCGCCGAGGAGATCGAGAGCATGGGGCGCAGCGAGCAGCAGCAGTTGGAGAACCGGCTGACCGTCCTGTTGCTGCGCCTGCTGAAATGGCAGCATCAGCCGGTGCTGCGCGGGAACTCCTGGCGCCTGACGATCAAGGAGCAGCGTCAGCGCATCGCCCGCCTGCTGCGCAAGAACCCCAGCCTGAAGGCGGTTCTCGACGAAACCGTCGCCGACGCGTACGCCGATGCCCTGATCGGGGCGCAACGGGAAACCGGTTCCGCCGAGGATCGCTTTCCCGCCGCCTGTCCCTGGACGTTCGACCGGATGATGGCAGACGACTTCTTGCCGGAATGACCTTCGCCCCGGCGTTCGTCGTTCAGATCTCCTCGTCGACCATGTCGATGGCGCCGCAGGGGCATTCCGCGGCGCACAGGCCGCAGCCCTTGCAGAAGTCGTAGTCGATGCGGAAGCGCTTGCCCGGCCCCAGCTTGACGACGGCGTTGTCGGGGCACACGCCGAAGCAGTTGTCGCACTCGAAGCAGTTGCCGCAGGACAGGCAACGCCGCGCCTCGAACAGGGCGGTGCCTTCGTCGAGCCCGCCCTTGACCTCCTCGAAAGTGGTGCGGCGGCGCAGGGCGTCGAGGACCGGCTGCACCGTCTGCGGCGCGTCGGTGTAGTACCAGGTGTTGAGGCGCTCGTAGGTCGCCGCGGCGGGCTTGTCCGCCGGCGCGAGGGTGCAGCCGCGCAGATAGGCGTCGATGTGGCGGGCCGCCTTCTTGCCGTGGCCGACCGCCACCGTCACCGTGCGCTCGGCCGGCACCATGTCGCCGCCGCAGAACAGCCCGGGATAGCCGGTCTGCAGGTCGGCGCCGACGGCGATGGTGTGGTCCTGGTTGACGGTGACGCCCGGCACCGCCTCGATCACCGAGGTGTCGACGTCCTGCCCCAGCGCCAGGATCAGGGTGTCGCCGGCGATGGTGTCGAACGCGCCGGTCGGCTTGGGCCAGCCGTCCTCGTCCAGTTCCATCCGCTCCACCACCAGCGCGCCCTCGTCCATGCGCCTGATGGTGGAGAGCCAGCGCATGACGACGCCTTCCTCCAGCGCCTCCTCGACCTCGAAATCGTGGGCCGGCATCATCTCCCGGGTGCGACGGTAGACGATCAGCGCCTCCTCGGCTCCCAGCCGCTTGGCGGTGCGGGCGACGTCGATGGCGGTGTTGCCGCCGCCGTAGACCACCACGCGCCGGCCCAGCCGGGGCGGCTCGCCGCCCGTCTCCATGCTGCGCAGCACGGACGCGGCGTCGAGGATGCGGCCGGCCGCCACCGCCGGGATCTCCACCCGCCGGGCGAGGTGGGCGCCGATGGCGGCGAAGCAGGCGTCGTGGCCGCCGGCCGCCATGGCCGCGGGGATGTCGTCGATCCTGGTGTCCAGCCGCAGCTCCACGCCCATGGCGAGGATGCGCCGCACCTCGGCGTCGAGGATTTCGCGCGGCAGGCGGTACTTGGGGATGCCGAAGCGCAGCATGCCGCCGGCCTTGGGGCCGGCGTCGGCGACGGTCACCGCGTGCCCAAGGCGGGCGAGGTGGTAGGCGGCCGACAGGCCCGACGGGCCGGCGCCGATCACCAGCACCCGCCTGCCCGTGGGGGCGCCGGGTTCGACCCGCCAGCCCTCGCGGATGGCGAGGTCGCCGAGGAAGCGCTCCACCGCGTGGATGCTGACGGGCTGGTCGAGCCTGGCACGGTTGCAGGCGTCCTCGCAGGTGTGGTAGCAGGCGCGCCCCATGATTGCGGGCAGCGGGTTGTCCCGCATCAGCACCTCCCACGCCGTGCGGTAGTCGCCGCTCTCGGCGTGGAACAGCCAGCCCTGGATGTCCTCGCCGGCCGGGCAGCGGCCGTTGCAGGGCGGCAGGTGGTCGGCGTAGACCGGCCGGCGCGTGCGCCACGAGCCGGTGCGGTTGGCGAGCGAGCTGCCGACGTCGAGGGTGATGGCGAAGGGATGGTCGGACATCACGCGGCCTCCTCGGGGCGGAGCAGGTTGAAGCGGCAGATGTTGGCGTCCGCCATGGCCTGCAGGCGGGCGAGCGCCGCCGCGGCGTGGGCGTCGCCGGGTGCGAACAGGTGGGCGAAGCGCTTCTGCGGCTTGAGGTACTCCGCCACGGGCACCCGGCGGCGGATGGCGCGCGACGCGGTGACCTCGCCGTGCTCGGCCTCGAACAGGGGGAACAGGCCGCTCTCCACGGCCAGCCGCGCCAGGCGGATGGTGTCGTGGCTGGCGGCACCCCAGCCGAGCGGGCAGGGCACCAGGATGTGGACGTAGCGGGCGCCGCGGATGCCCATCGCCCTGGTCACCTTGGCCTCCAGGTCGTGCAGGTCGGCGACCGAGGCGGTGGCGACGTAGGGGATGGCGTGGGCCATGGCGATCAGCGGCAGGTTCTTGCCCGTGCCGAAGACGTTGCCCGGCGCCGCGCCGACCGCCGGGGTGGTGGCGGTGCGCGCGGCGGGCGGCGTGGCGCTGGAGCGCTGCACGCCGGTGTTCATGTAGGCCTCGTTGTCGTAGCAGATGTAGAGCACGTCGTCGTTGCGCTCGAACATGCCGGACAGGCAGCCGAAACCGATGTCGGTGGTGCCGCCGTCGCCGCCCTGGGCGACGACGCGGGTCCTGCGGCCCTTCACCCGCATCGCCGCGGCCACCCCCGAGGCCACCGCCGCGGCGTTGCCGAACAGCGAGTGCAGCCAGGCGACCTGCCACGACGTCTCGGGATAGGGGGTGGTGAACACCTCCAGGCAGCCGGTCGCGTTGACGCAGACGAGGTCGCGGCCGGCGGCGCGCATGGCGGCGTCGATGGCGTAGCGCGCGCCCAGCGCCTCGCCGCAGCCCTGGCAGGCGCGGTGGCCGCAGGTCAGTGCGTTGGCGCGGTCCTGGGAGGACTGGACGGTGCGGGTCTCCGGGTCGAGCAGCCGGTTGCCGACGGTCAGCGTGCCGGTCTGGTAGAACTTGACGGTCTGGGCCATGGCATCGCTCCCCCGTTACAGGACGCCGCCGGCGCCCATGCGGCGCAGGACGTTCTCGGCCGTGGGGCCGGAGCGGCGGGTCGCCTGCATGCGGGCGATCTCCGCCTCGACCACGTCGGCCTTGAGGTCGAGGAAATGCACGTCGTAGTGGGGCTCGCGCTCCACCTTGCACAGGAACTCGGCCAGCGAGGCCTGGAAGATCGGCCGGCCGCCCAGGCCGGCGATCAGGGTGTAGACGCGGCTGCCGAAGCCGCGCAGGGCCATGCGGACGTGGCTGGCGAGGATGCCGCCCATGCCCACCGCCAGCGCCTTCTCCAGCACGACGACGCGGCGTGCGTCGAGCAGGGCGTCGCGCACGTCGTCGAGAGGGAAGGGGCGGAACGCGCACAGCGACAGCGCGCCCACGGCGTGGCCGGCGTCGCGCAGGGCGTCCACCGTGTCCTTCACCGTGCCCATCACCGAGCCCATGGCGACGACGACGGTCTCGGCGCCGTCGATCCGGTAGGGCCGCACCAACCCGCCGGATTCGCGCCCGAACAGGGACTTGAACTCCACCGCCAGCTCCGGGATGCGCTCCAGGGCCCGCATCTGCGTGTGATGGGCGAGATAGCGCACCTCCATGAAGGCGTCGGGGCCGACCATGGCGCCCATCGACACGGGCTCGGCGGGATCGAGCACCTGCACCGGCTCGAAGGGCGGCAGGAAGGCGTCCACCTGCTCCTGGGAGGGCAGGTCGATGCGCTCGACCGCGTGGGTGAGGATGAAGCCGTCGACGTTGACCATCACCGGGCAGGACAGCTCCTCGGCCAGGCGGAAGGCCTGGACGTGCAGGTCGACCGCCTCCTGGTTGGTCTCGGCGAACAGCATGATCCAGCCGGCGTCGCGCACCGACATGGCGTCGGAATGGTCGTTCCAGATGTTGATGGGGGCGCCGATGGCGCGGTTGCCCAAGGTCATGACGATGGGCAGGCCGAGGCCGGCGGCGTTGTAGACCGCCTCCATCATGAACAGCAGGCCCTGGCTGGCGGTGGCGGTGTAGGCCCGCGCCCCGGCCGCCGAGGCGCCGATGGCGACCGACAGCGCCGCGAACTCCGACTCGACGTTGATGAACTCGCAGCCCCGGAGCCGGCCGCCGCGCACCAGCGCGCCGAGCCCCTCGACGATGTGGGTCTGCGGCGTGATGGGATAGGCGCAGATGACCTCGGGGCGGCAGAGGGCGATGGCTTCCGCCATCGCGTGGCTGCCTTCGATCTGCTTCAGCATGGGCGCATCCCCTTCAGGAGAGGCAGTGGTCGTAGGCGGCCATGGCCGCCTTGGCGTTGGCCTCCCCGACGGCGCCGGGGAAGGTCTCGCGGATCGCCGCCAGCACGGAGTCGATGCCGACCTGGCCGGTGACCGCGGCGAAGCCGCCGAGCAGGGCGGCGTTGGGGACCGGGCGGCCGACGTGGAGGCGGGCCATCTCGGTGGCCGGCACGCAGCGGGCGTGGCCCGGCGGGAGGCGGGCCACGCGGTCGGCGAGGTGCAGGGCCTCAAAGCCCTGGGCCGAGTTGACCAGCAGGCAACCGGCGTCGGTTAGCCCCTGGAAGACGTCCACCGCCTGGAACAGGGTGGGATCGAGGACGATCAGCGCGTCGGGCGCCTGGACCGGCTCGCGCGTGCGGATCTCCCGGTCGGCGATGCGGCAGAAGGCGACGACGGGGGCCCCCGTCCGTTCCGACCCGAAGCTGGGGAAGGCCTGGGCGTGCCGGCCTTCCTTGAAGGCCGCGACCGCGAGCATCTCGGCCGCCGTGACGGCCCCCTGTCCGCCGCGCCCATGAATGCGTACCTGGAACATGCTGTCCTCCCAGGTGCCCTCTTTTTGGTCGGCGGATTGTAGGGAGGGGGATGATGTGGCGACATTGATCCAGCGCAAAACCGCTTCCGAGGGGGGCACGGCACCAACCGCTGTGCCGGCTGTTCTCCAGGAAAGCCCGGCCCGTCCGGGTCCCGGATCCACCGTTGACGGAGCGGCCTCCCCCGGGGGCGCTCCCGGAGAGCGAAAGGATGAGCTGGTCGACCGAAGGAGCCTCCCTGGCCGACGTGCTGGAGCCCGTGCTCGGCGTCGCCGAAGAGGAGGAAGGCGAGTTGGTGCAGGCGGTGAACGACGTGGCCGAGGCGCTGGCGGCGCTCGGCGTCCTGATCGTCGACCGTGCCGGCCAGCCGGTGCACGGGGTGACCGACGAACGCGCGGTGATCGGCGCCCTCGCCGCCTATGCCAAAGGGTTGGCGCGTGGCGGCCGGCTCGACGACGCGGTGGCGGTGGGCGAGCTCATCGACCGGATCGAGCAGTTGCGCTACCGGCCGCGGCGGCCGCGGCGGCCGGTGGTGCGCTGACGCCGCCTCGCCCGCCCGGCGCCCGAAGAACCGTCAGGAGCGCCGCCGCACGGCGTCGGCCAGGGCGTCGTACAGGCTGGGGGGGCTGAAGGGCTTCTGCAGGGCGGGGGCGTCGGCGAACCGCACGTCGATGTCCGCGGCGCCGTAGCCGGTGGTGAAGACGAAGGGCACCCCCCGTTCCGCCAGCCGCTCGGCGACGGGATAGATGGGCTCGCCGCCGACGTTGACGTCGAGGATGGCGGCGTCCAGCGCGGCGCCGGTGGCGAGTTCGAGGGCCTGGGCGACGCTGGCGGCCGGACCCACGACCTCGCAGCCGAGATCGCCCAGCATGTCCTCCAGCATCATCGCGACCATCGCCTCGTCCTCCACGAGCAGGAGGCGCAGTCCGGACAGTTGTTCCTCGGCGGTCATGGCAACATCACCTTGTTGGAGATCGGCAGCCGCATGCGGCACGACAGGCCGCTGGGGGCGAAATCGAGCTGGACGACGGCGTTCAGTTCCCGGGCGACACCCTGTTCGATCAGACGGGAACCGAACCCCCGCCGCGGCGGGGGCGCGACCGGCGGACCGCCGCTCTCCGTCCAGCATACGTCAACGGTGGCGCCCCCGGTATCCCTGTGGATCGACCAGGTGACGTCGATCCGTCCCTGGGCGTGCGACAGGGCGCCGTACTTTATGGCGTTGGTCGTCAGTTCGTGGAAGGCCATGCTGAGGGTCACCGCCGCGTTCGGGCCGAGGCGCAGGTCCGGCCCACCGATGGTGGCCCGGTGCCTCTCCCTGGCGATGTAGGGAGCCAGGGTGCGCTGGACAACGTGGCCGAGCGAGGCGCCGTGCCACGCCTCGCGGGTGAGCAGGTCGTGCGTCTGGCTCAGCGCCAGCAGGCGGCCGGTGAACGTCTCGATGAAGACCTGCGGCGATGGGGCGCTGCGCAATGTCTGCTGCGCCACCGATTGCACCGTGGCGAGGGTGTTCTTGACCCGGTGGTTGAGCTCGGCCAGCAGCAGCTTCTGGCGCTCCTCGGCCAGCTTGCGCTCGCTGATGTCGATCGAGGCGCCGACCGCGCCCACCACCCGCCCGGCGTCGTCGCGCAGCGGCATGGCGTTGGCCAGGACGACCATGCTGGCGCCGTCGGCGAAACGGACCTCCAGCTCCTGTCCGCGCACTTCGGTCCCGGCGAGGGCCTGCTGGACGGGCAGCGATCCCGGCGGCACGGGGACACCGTCGCGGCAGATCGTCACGTCGGTCGGCTGCCCGTCCGCCGCGCCGGGTGGCGGACCGAACAGACGGATGGCGTGGTGGTTGCCCTGGATGCGCCGCCCCTCGGGGTCGCGGGTGAACCAGACGGCGGCGGGCACCGTGGCCAGCACCGTCTCCAGCTCGCCCTGGCGGGCGCGCAGCGCCTCCTCGGCACGGCGGCGGTCGGTGACGTCGAGAAGGGTGCCGACGGCCCGCACCGCACGGCCGTCCCCGTCGCGGTGGACGCGGCCGCGGACGTGCACCCATCGCTCCTCGCCGTCGTCCGCCCGCCGGATTCGGAACTCGTCCTCATGACCGCCGCGTTGGCCGGGGCCGAAGGCGGCGCGGTAGTTCCCGACCACGCGGTCCCGATCCTCGGGGTGGATCAGCCGTTCGAACAGCTCGTAGTCCGCCGCCATCTCGGGAGGCAGGCCGAGGATGCGCTTGAACTCGGCCGACCAGCGGCGCCGACCGGTCGGCGGATCGACGTCCCAGGTGCCGAGTCCCGTGGCGTCGAGGGCGAGGCGCAGGCGCTCCTCGCTCTCCCGCAGGGCCGCCTCGGCGCGCTTGCGGTCGGTCACGTCGACCGTGACGGCGAGCAGCCGGTCGACCCGGCCGTCGCGGTCGCGCAGCGGTGCCACGGCGTTCTCGCCGCAGACGACCCGGCCGTCCGGCCGGAGGAAGCGCGTCTCGGCCGTGAACGGCACGCCCGTCTCGACGGCGCGGGCGATGAGGGACAGCGTCCGCCCGAGATCGTCGGGATGGACGACGTCGTGCACGCGGACGCCGGCCAACCGGTTCTCGGCGCGGCCGACCAGACGGCAGAAGAACTCGTTGGCGGCGGTGAAGCGGCCCTCGGTGTCGATCTGGCTGAGGCCGGCGGTGGCCTGCTCGACCACGGCGGCGAAGCGGGCGTCGCTGGCGCGGACCGCTTCGGCCGCGATGCGCCGCTGGCGGGCCAGCTCGAGGTTGACGCGGACGCGGGCGACCAGCTCGCGTGCCGCGAACGGCTTGGTCAGGTAGTCGTCGGCGCCGGCGCTCAGGCCTTCGACCCGCGCCTCCTCGCCGGCGCGGGCGGACAGCAGGATCACCGGCACGTCGCGGGTGGTCGGCTCGGCGCGCAGGGCCCGCAGCAGCGCGAACCCGTCGAGGCCCGGCATCATCACGTCCGTCACCACCAGGTCCGGCCGCTCCCTCCGCGCCGCCGCGAGCGCCGCCGTGCCGTCGGCCACCGCCTCCACCGCATAGTGGCTCTGCAGCAGGCGGCGCAGGTAGTTCCGCATGTCGGCGTTGTCATCGGCCAGCAGCACCCGGCCGCCCTCGCCGGGCACGCCGCCGGCATCCGCCGGCGGCTCCGGCCTGGGCGGCCCGTCGGCCGGTGCCGCCGCGGGATCGGGCAGCCAGTGCACCGCCTCCTCGACGAAGGCGTCGGCGTTCAGCCCGAAGCGGGCGGCGGGAGAGCTCTCCTGTCCGACGCGGGGACGGTGCGGCAGATGGCCGGTGCCGAAGGGCAGGGTGACCGTGAAGGTGCTGCCCCGGTCCGGCGCGCTGTCGACGGTGATGGCACCGCCATGCAGCGTCACCAGTTCCTGCACCAGGGCGAGACCGATGCCGGTGCCCTCGACGCTGCGGCCGCGTGCGCCTTCGATGCGGTGGAAGCGTTCGAACAGCCGCGGCAGCTCGGCCGGCGGTATGCCGATCCCGGTGTCGCGCACGCTGATCTCGGCCGCCGCGCCGCGGGCCCGCACCGTCACCGCGATGCCGCCCCGCAGGGTGAACTTGAAGGCGTTGGACAGCAGGTTCAGGAGGATCTTCTCCCACATGTCGCCGTCGACGTACACCGGCTGCGGCAGCGGCGGGGCGTCGACCGTCAGCGTCAGCCCGGCGTGCTGGCAGGCCGAGCGGAAGTTGCCGGCGAGATCGGCGGTCAGGGCGGCGAGATCGACCGGCTCGAACGCCGCCTCGGTCCGCCCCGCCTCGATGCGGGCGAAGTCGAGCAGGGCGTTGACCAGCCGGAGCAGCCGCAGGCCGTTGCGGTGCGCCACCGCCAGATGCTCCTGGGCGGCCGCCGCCGGCGTGTCGCCGGGCAGCGCCAAGGCCTCCTCGAGCGGCCCCAGCAGGAGGGTGAGCGGCGTGCGGAACTCGTGGCTCACGTTGGAGAAGAAGGCGGTCTTGGCACGATCGATCTCGGCCAGTGCCTCGGCGCGGCGGCGCTCCTCCGCGTAGGCCCGGGCGGTCGCGACGGCGGCCGCGATCTGACCGGCCACCAGGCCGGCGAAGCCGCGGATCTCCTCGTCCAGCGGGCGCATCGGGTTGAGCCCGAGCACCACCGCTCCCGCCGGCCGGTCATGGCCGGACGCCGACAACGGCAGGACGATGGCGCGCTCCGGGGGACGCTCCCAGGCACCCGTGGGAAGATCGTGGAAGCGGGTGGACAGACCCTCGATGACGCGTGCCTCGCCGGTGGCGAGGACGTCGGAGAAGGACCAGGGCGAATCCGAAGCGGCCGGGACCGTCGCCGGGCAGGCGGGATGCTCGGCGGGAAACCCGGCGAGGCCGCTCAGACGCAGCATCCCGTCGCCGTCGGCGAGATAGAGGGCGGCGAAGGGCAGGTCGAAGCGGTCGCGGGCGAGCGCGGCGGCCGCGGCGGTGCAGGCGTCGCGCTCCGAGCGGCACTCGGCGGTGTCCGCCGCCAGCTCGCGCAGCAGGGCGAGGCGGCGCTGGCCGACGACCTTCTGCGTCTCCTCCGTGCAGGCGCAGAAGACGCCGCCGACCGCCCCGGAATCGTCCGGCAGGGGGCTGTAGGAGAAGGTGAAGTAGGTCTCTTCGGGAGCGCCGTAGCGCTCCATCATCAGCAGCAGATCGCGGTCGAGGGTGGCTTCGCCCTTGTTGAGGACGCTGGCCGCGCGCGGGCCGACCACCGGCCAGATCTCGGCCCAGATCTCCGGGGCGGGGCGGCCGAGCGCGGCGGGATGGCGGGCGCCCAGCACCGGAATGTACGCGTCGTTGTAGAGGTTGATGAGGTCCGGCCCCCACCAGGCGAACATCGGGTAGCGGGACATCAGGATGATGCGTACGGCCGTGCGAAGGCTGAGCGGCCAGCGGTCGGGTGGGCCGAGCGGCGTCGCCGACCAGTCCGTCGCGGCCATCCGCCGGCCCATGAGTCCGCCCCCGGCGAACAGGTCGTTCGCTCCGTTGGCAGCGGAGTTCCCTCCACCGAAGGCTGCGGCGGCCATGGCTTCGACCGGTCGGCTGGTGGTCACATGTCCTCTCGCGGCGGACGGGACGACGCCCACCCGTCGGCGACGGGACGGCCAGATCCCCGGGCTTATGGGGGCAGGCTACGGACTGACGATCTCCGGTGGAAGCGCACTAATCGTCATACCGCCCTTCCGGCGGGAAGAGCGCGCTCTACGGCCAATCGCCTATCCCTTCGGAGCGGGCGGTCGGCGTCACACGTTCATCACCGTCAGGCTGACCGGCGAGCGGGGGCCGGCGATGACGACGATGCCCGTTTCGGAGACGTGATAGCGCCTGCGGTCCTCGGCCTCGTCGTAGCCGATGGTGGTGTCGGGGGGGATGTGCACGTTCTTCTCGATGATGGCGCGGCGGATCCGGCAATTGCGGCCGATCTCGACGTTGTCGAAGATCACGCAGTCCTCGACCGTGGCGAAGGAGTGCACCCGCACATAGCGCCCGAGCACCGAGCGCCGCACGCAGCCGCCGGAGATGATGGTGCCGCCGGACAGGATCGAGTCGACGGCCAGGCCGCGCCGTCCCTCGTCGTCGAAGGCGAACTTGGCGGGCGGGTCGGAGTAGCCGGCGGTGCGCAGCGGCCAGGCGCGGTTGTAGATGTCGATGGGCGGGTCGATGGCCCGCATGTCCATGTTGGCCTCGTAGTACGCGTCGAGCGTGCCGACGTCGCGCCAGTACGCGGGCTGGCTCGGCACCTGGCCGGGGATGCGGTTGGTCGCGAAGTCGTAGGCGTACATGTCCGAGGCGCCCACCAGCCGGGGCAGGATGTCCTTGCCGAAGTCGTGGCTGCTGTCCTGCCGGTCGGCATCCTCGTAAACCATCTTCAGCAGGCAGTCGCGCGAGAAGATGTAATTGCCCATCGAAGCCAGAACCTGATCGGGGCGGCCGGGAATGGTCGGGGCGTCGGCCCGCTTCTCGATGAAGCCGGTGATGCGCCCGTCGGCCTCCACCTGCAGGACGCCGAAGTCCTTGGCGAACTTCTTGTCGACCGGCAGGGCGGAGATCGTCACCTGGGCTCGCCGATCGAGGTGGAATTCGATCATCGAACGCACATTCATGCGGTAGACGTGGTCGGCCCCGAACAGCAGCACGAGGTCCGGTTCCGACTGCTCGATCAGGTTGGCGTTCTGGTACACCGCGTCGGCGGTGCCGCGGTACCATTCCTCGCCGGCCGTCCGCATCTGCGCCGGCACGGGAACGATGAACTGGTTGTTCAGCATGCCGCCGAACTGCCAGCCGTCGCGCAGATGCTGGATCAGCGACTGGCTCTTGAACTGGGTCATGACGTAGATCGAGTAGACGCCGGAGTTGACCAGGTTCGACAGGACGAAGTCGACGATCCGGTACTTTCCGCCGAACGGAACGGCCGGCTTGGCCCGTTCCGCCGTCAGGGGGTGGAGGCGGGTTCCCTTGCCGCCGGCCAGCACCAGTGCCAGGATCTTGATCTGCATCGCGCTTTCCTCCCCCATAGGGCGCCGGTCCGGCGGGTTCGCCGTCGCGCGGACGTGCGGTGCCGCGGCCCCGGGCAGTGTCGGCGATGGCGGACGGTCAGTCTACCATGCCAGGTGACCTATGGTCATCGGGAGGGGGTGGCCGATCCGGCGGGCCGGGGCGCGGCACGAACCGTTTGGGGAGTCCGGGAGATGCTGAAGACCGTCGTGACCGCCGCCGTGACCGCCGCCGCCGTGGTGGCGCTCGGCACCGCGGCGGCGCGGGCGGAGATGAGCGACAGGGCCATCCGCGTCGGGGTGCTGGGCGACGGCACCGGGCCGCTGGCCGGACTTGCCGCGGACGGCTCGGCCGTGGCGGCGCGCCTGGCGGCGGCCGAGCTCGGCGGGCGGATCGCCGGCCGGCCGATCGAGATCCTGGTGGCCGACCATCGCAACCGGGCGGAGGTCGCCGCCGCCACCGCCCGCGACTGGATCGACCGCAAGGGGGTGGACGCCATCGCCGACGTGCCGAACTCCGCCGCGGCGCTGGCGGTGCAGGAGGTCGCCAGGGCGAAGGGCCGGGTCGTGCTGGCGTCGGCGCCGGCGACCGGGCGGCTGACCGGCGACTTCTGTTCGCCGACCGGGTTCCACTGGACCTACGACGCCCGCGCGCTGGCGGTCGGCACCGCCACGGCGCTGACCCGGGAGGGCGGGCGGACGTGGTTCTTCGTCACCGCCGACTACGCCTTCGGCCATGCGCTCGAGGATGCCGCGGCTCACGCCGTGGCGGCGGCCGGGGGACGGGTGCTGGGCAGCGTGCGGCATCCGTTGGATGGGGCCGACCTCACGCCGTTCCTGAAGCAGGCGCAGGCGTCGGGGGCCGACGTGATCGCCCTGGCCAGCGCCGGTGGCGACGCGGTGCGCGCCGTCCGGCAGGCCGCCGGGCTCGGCATCGCCCGGAGCGGCCGACGCCTGGCCGCCCTCCTGCTGTTCCTGCCCGACGTCGAGGCCCTCGGTCTGGAGACCGCGCAGGGGCTGTGGCTGACCACCGCGTTCTATTGGGACCGCGACGCCTCCGCCCGCGCCTGGTCGGCGGCCTTCGCGGCGAAGGCGGGACGTCCGCCCACCATGGTGGAGGCCGGCGTCTACTCCGCGGTGCGGCATTATCTCAAGGCCGTGGCGGCGACCGGGACCGACGACGGTCCGACGGTGGCGGCGGCCATGAGGGCGGCACCCGTCGAGGACCCGTTCACCCCGCACGGCCGCATCGCCGCCAACGGCCGCATGTTCCACGACCTGTCGCTGGTCCGGGTCAAGGCGCCGGCCGAATCGGCGGGCCCGTGGGACGACTACGCCGTCGTCGCCACCGTCCCCGCCGATGAGGCGTTCGTCGCGCCCGCCCGCAGCGGCTGCCCGCTGGCGCGGTGAGCCGGCGGCGGCCGGCGCTCAGGACGCCGGCAGGGGCTCCGCCTCGATCTTGCGGCGCGGCGCCGCCTTCACCGCCGGGCCGGCGTTGTCGGCGGGCTTGGGCATGATGACCGGGCCGGCGGCGCGCGGCTCGCCGCGCAGGCGCAGCAGGTGGAGGCGCACGTACCCCGTGCCGCCGCCGGTCGCGACGGCGATCCAGTCGGTGCCGCGGGCGCGGCCCTTCACCGTCACCGGCTGTCCCGGCCCGAGGCGGGCCACCACCGCCGATCCGGTGGTCGGCTGGGCGTACAGCGCCAGCGCCCGGTCCGCCGCCCATTCCCCGGCCACCGGATCGAGCCCCGGCGCGGCGCGGGCCGGCGGTTCGGGTGGCGGCAGGGAGGCGACCCGCTCCTTCGACTGGCAGGCGGCCAGCAGCAGCGCGAGACCCAGAAGCATCGGACGATGGCGCATGGCTCCGCAATCCTGTGGAAACGACCGGCGCGACCCTAGCACGGAGGGTGTGGCCTCGGCAGTGCGGAATCCGTGGGACCGCCGCCGGCCCCGGGTAGGGGGATTCAACCCGGTCGGGCAGTGGAAAACGCCGCGGCCACCTGATAGACAGCGTCGATGCCAACGACAAGAGCCCCGGAGGACACCACGCCATGGCCGAACGTCGCACGCTGATTGCCGGGAACTGGAAGATGAACGGGCTGAAGGCCGACGGGCTGGCGCTCGCCTCCGACCTCGCCGGGCGGCTGAAGGGGGCTGGGAGAGTCGCCTTCGACATGCTGGTGTGCCCGCCGTTCCCGCTGCTGTTCCCGGTCGGCGAGGCGATCGCCGACAGCCCGCTGGCGCTCGGCGGCCAGGACTGCGCGCCCCAGCAGAAGGGCGCCCACACCGGCGACGTCGCGGCGGCGATGCTGGTCGACGCCGGCTGCCGCTACGTCATCGTCGGCCATTCCGAACGGCGCCAGGACCACGGCGAAGGCGACGCCATGATCGCCGCCAAGGCCGCCGCCGCCCATTCCCGGGGGCTGGTCGCCATCGTCTGCGTCGGCGAGACGGAGGCCGAGCGCGACGCCGGAGCGGCCAGGGAGGTGGTCGGCCGCCAGGTCGCCGGGTCCCTGCCGGAGGGCGCCACCGCGGCCAACACGGTGGTCGCCTACGAGCCGGTGTGGGCGATCGGCACGGGCAAGACGGCGACGCCGCAGGACGTCGCCGACATGCACGGCTTCATCCGCGAGACGCTGCGCGCCCGCCTGCCCGACGCCGACGGGGTGCGCATCCTGTACGGCGGTTCGGTGAAGCCGGCCAACGCGGCGGAACTGCTGGCGGTGGCCGACGTCGACGGGGCGCTGGTCGGCGGCGCCTCGCTGCAGGCGGACGATTTCTGGGCGATCGCCGCGAGTTGCCGCTAGCGTCCTCGGACGGACCGCGTTAAAACGGCGTGGCACGCGCGCCCCGGGCCCCCACACGGCCCGCGGCGCGCTCTCGGTTTGGGCACAGGGGTCGGTCCTCGCGGCCAGGTCTGGAAGGAAGCGGGTTCATGGAGTCGGTGGTTCTGGTCATTCATCTGCTGATCGCCGTGGCGCTGGTCGGCGTCATCCTGATCCAGCGGTCGGAAGGCGGCGGGCTCGGTATCGGCGGCGGCACCATGGGCGGCATGATGACGGCGCGCGGCACCGCCAACCTGCTGACCCGCACGACGGCGATCCTCGCCGCCTGCTTCATGGCGACCAGCGTCGTGCTGGCGATCCTGGGCGGCGCGCACCGCGCGCCGACCTCGATCATCGACAACCTGCCGGCCGCCCCGGCCGAGCAGCCGGCGGCTCCCGCCGCCCCTGCCACTCCCGCCGTTCCGGCGCCGCCGGTCGCCCAGTGATGGGCCCGGCGCCGCGAGTCGGCGTCATCCCGTCCGCCCCGGCGGACGACGGCACGAGAGGCGGCGCCCCCGAAGCCGCCTCTTTCGTTTGGGGAACCTGGATTCCCGGTTCGGGGACGGATTCCGGCGCGAAGGTCTTGGGACGATCATGACGCGGTACATCTTCATCACGGGCGGTGTCGTTTCCTCGCTGGGCAAGGGCCTGGCGTCGGCGGCGCTGGGGGCGCTCCTGCAGGCGCGCGGCTACAAGGTCCGCCTGCGCAAGCTGGACCCCTACCTCAACGTCGATCCCGGCACCATGAGCCCCTACCAGCACGGCGAGGTGTTCGTCACCGACGACGGGGCCGAGACCGACCTCGACCTCGGCCACTACGAGCGCTTCACCGGCGTGGCGGCGCGGCGCGGCGACAACGTCACGACGGGGCGCATCTACAAGACGGTCATCGAGAAGGAGCGCCGCGGCGACTATCTCGGCGGCACCGTCCAGGTGATCCCCCACGTCACCGACCAGATCAAGGAGTTCATCCGCGCCGACGTCGGCGACGAGGACTTCATCCTCTGCGAGATCGGCGGCACCGTCGGCGACATCGAGTCGCTGCCCTTCCTGGAGGCCATCCGCCAGTTCGGCAACGAGGTCGGGCCGGAGCGCGCGCTGTTCGTCCATCTGACCCTGCTGCCCTACATCCCCACCGCCGGCGAGCTGAAGACGAAGCCGACCCAGCATTCGGTGAAGGAGCTGCTGTCGGTCGGCATCCAGGCCAACATCCTGCTGTGCCGCGCCGACCGGCCGATTCCCGACGGCGAGCGCCGCAAGATCGCGCTGTTCTGCAACATCCGCCCGGAGCGGGTGATCGCCGCCCTCGACGTCGACACCATCTACCAGGTGCCGATCAGCTACCACGAGGAGGGCTTCGACACCCAGGTGCTGGAGTATTTCGGCCTGCCGACCGCCGGCGAGCCGGACCTCAGCCGCTGGACCGACATCGTCGAGCGGGTGCGCCGCCCCAACGGCGAGGTCACCATCGCCGTGGTCGGCAAGTACACGAGCCTGCTCGACAGCTACAAGTCGCTGGGCGAGGCGCTGACCCACGGCGGCATCGCCAACAACGTCAAGGTCCGGCTGGACTGGATCGACTCGGAGATCTTCGAGACCGACGGCGCCGTCCAGCGGCTGGAAGGGGTGCACGGCATCCTGGTGCCCGGCGGCTTCGGCTCGCGCGGCACCGAGGGGAAGATCCGCGCCGCCCAGTTCGCGCGCGAGCGCAAGGTGCCCTATTTCGGCATCTGCTTCGGCATGCAGATGGCGGTGATCGAGGCGGCCCGCAACCTCGCCGGCATCGTCGACGCCGGCTCCACCGAGCTGGGCCGGCCCGGCAACCCGGTGGTCGGCCTGATGACCGAGTGGATGCGCGGCAACGCCCTGGAGAAGCGCGCCGAGGCCGGCGACCTCGGCGGCACCATGCGGCTCGGCGCCTATCCGGCGACGCTGCTGCCGGACTCCAAGGTGGCCGACATCTACGGCGCCAGGGAGATCTCCGAACGGCACCGCCACCGCTACGAGGTCAACGTCTACTACAAGGACCGGCTGGAGAAGGTCGGGATGCTGTTCTCCGGCCTGTCGCCCGACGGCGAGCTGCCGGAGATCGTCGAGATCCCCGACCACCCCTGGTTCATCGGCGTGCAGTTCCATCCCGAGCTGAAGTCCAAGCCGTTCGACCCGCACCCGCTGTTCACCTCCTTCATCAAGGCGGCGATCGCCCAAAGCCGGCTGGTGTGAGCCGGGGCCCCGGGGGCGGCGGCGCCCCCGGGCCGGCATGGGAGCCCCGTCAGAACTGGTAGCGCAGCGCCACCCGCACCTCGCTGGCCCGGAGGTGGCCTTCGAGGCCGTTGCTGGCGTAGCCGAAGGCCGGCGTCGTCTCGTCCTGGTAGGTGCTGGTGCCGCGGTCCGTCTCCAGCCGGCCGAGATCGACGTAGCGGTAGCCGACGTCGAGGACGATGCCCTCCGCCAGGGTGGCGCTGGCGCCGGCGCCCAGCGACCAGACGAAGGCCGTCGCTCCGCCGCCGGGGTCGTCCTGGGTGCCGGGCGGGACGAAAGGATCGTCCGACCAGGACTGGTGGATCGAGGACGTCCGGTTGCGGGCGACGCCGATGCCCGCCGTCAGGTAGGGGCGCACGCCGAACGCCTCCACCGGCAGGTCCACGTAGCCGTTCAGCATCAGCGCCAGGGAACGGACGTCGGCGTCGTAGTCGACGCCGGCCGAATCCCGGTCGTCCAGGCCGTAGCCGCCGCGGTAGGACAGGATGACGTCCGCGCGCAGCAGGTCCGACACGCGGTAGCCGACGCCGAGTCCGACGAACGGGCTGTCGCCGAGCTCGTCCAGGCTGCCCGGCACGCAGATTTGGCAGGTCGCGGCGGTGTAGCCGTCGCGGTCGTCCAGGCCGGCGTTCGACGCCCAGGACCAGCCGGTTTCGGCGGTGACGTAAATCTGCGCGGCGGCCGGAACGGCGCCGAGCGTCGCGGTGCCGGCCAGCAGGCCGGCGGCGATGGCTGTGCTGACCCTCATCGCATTCCCCGTCGGTTGTACCCCTTGAGAGCATTCAGCGCAGGTCATCGTCGAAGAGCAAGGGGAACCTTGCCGCGCGCCGCTCACCGCCCCTCCGCGCCGACCGAGCGCTCAAGGAAGGCGCGCGGCGTCGTCCCCATGACCTGACGGAACGCGTGGCCGAAGGCGGCGACGCTGGAGAAGCCGAGGCGGACCGCGAGCTGCTTGATGGGCACCCGCCGGCTGCCCAGCGTCTCGACGGCGGACAGGATGCGGGCGCGCTGGCGCCACTGCCGGAAGGCCAGGTCGGTCTCGGCGGCGAACAGCCGCGTGATGGTGCGCGACGAGGCGCCGGCGGCGCGGGCCAGGGAGTCGAGGTCCTGCGCGCCCCCCGGGTCGGCGAGCACCAGCTCGGCGACGCGCCGCGCCCGCGGATCGCTGGGCAGCGGTATGAAGGTCGCCGCGTCCTCCGCCTCGGCCAGCTCGAAGAGCGTAAGGCGCGCGAGCAGGTCGTGCCGCTGGCCGGCGTGCCGGCCTTCGCCGCCGCCGAACAGCGCCAGGACCAGCTCGCGCAGCAGCGGCCCGACGGCGACGACGAACTCCCGGCCGAGCCGCGGGGCCTCGGGATGGGCCGCCAGCCACTCCCGCTCCACGTAGAGCGAACGCATGTCGATGTCGGCCAGCATGTCGACCGCGTGCGCCAGGTCCGGCGGCAACCAGACGGCCCGCTGCGGCGGCACCAGCCAACGTCCTTTCGGCGTGGTCACCTGCATGACGCCGCGGGGCGCGAACAGGAGCTGCGCCTCCTCCTCGTGGCTGTGCGGGTCCAGGCGCGTGCCGCGCGGGTAGAAGCGGGCCATCGCCCGCACCCGCGGCGGTGGAGCGGCTGGCGTGTCGGCGATGATCATTGGCCTCTCGTCGGATTCTCGCCAGCCTATCCTGCGCGCAGCCCGTCAGGAAAGGAGGATGCGCATGGACCGCCCGGGGAACCGTCCGGCGACGGTGATCGGCTTCGTGAACGCCGCCCACTTCATCGACCACTACGCGATGCTGGTCTTCGCGGCCGCGGTCGTCGTCATGGCGCCGGCGTTCGGCATGGCGTACGCCGACCTGCTGCCCTACGCGACGCCGGGCTTCGTCGCCTTCGGGGCCGGCTCGCTGCCGGCCGGCTGGCTCGGCGACCGCTGGAGCCGGCGGCACATGATGGCCGTCTTCTTCCTCGGCATCGGCGCGGCCATGATCGCGGTCGGGCTGGTGCGGACGCCGCTGCAGCTCGGCGCGGCCCTGCTGGCGGTCGGCCTGTTCGCCGCCATCTACCACCCCGTCGGCACCGCCATGCTCGTGTCCTACGCCGACCGGCTGGGGCGCGAGGTCGGGGTGAACGGCGTCTGGGGCAACGTCGGCGTCGCCTCGTCCGCCCTCGTCACCGGCCTCGTCTGCCAGTCCATCGGCTGGCGCTGGGCCTTCATCCTGCCCGGCCTCGTCGCCCTCGCCGCCGGCTTCGCCTTCCTGCGGACGGTCCGTCACGAGGTCCGCGCCGGACGCCCGGCGGCACGCCCCGCCGTGCGGGTGTCGAAGCGGGCGATGGGGCGTGTCCTGGCGGCGCTGGTGCTCGCCGTGGTCGCCAGCTCGACGACGTTCAACGCCGTCACCGTGGCGCTGCCGAAGCTGTTCGCCGAGCGCCTGACCGACCTCGCGGCGAGCCCGGCGCAACTCGGGGCGATCGCCGCTGGCGTCTATCTGTTCGGCGCGGTGGCCCAGTTGACGATCGGCCGGCTGATCGACCGCCATTCGCTGAAGGCCGTCTTCCTGCCGCTGTCGCTGCTGCTGGCGCCGCTGCTCGTGCTCGGTGCCGGCCTGTCCGGCCTGCCTCTCGTCCTCGTCATGATCGGCGTCGTCGTCGGCATGTTCGGGCAGGTGACGGTCAACGACGCCATGGTCGGCCGCTACACGAGCGAGGAATGGCGCGCGCGCGCCTTCGCCGCGCGCTACTTCCTCGGCTACACCGCCGCGGGCGCGTCGGTCGGCCTGGTGGCCTGGCTGCACGAGCAGGGCGGCTTCGCCCTGATGATGCAGGTCTTCGGCGGTCTGTGCGTCCTCATCATCCTCGGCGCGGCCGCCTTCCCGTCGGAGGGCCGCGGCGCGGCGGGCCCTGTAACGGTTGACCGCGGGCCACCATTTCTGAGATGCAAGGCCGCCCGGCCCGCCGGCCCTTCCAGGAGCGCCCCATGACCACCGTCCGCACCGTCCGCATCGGCTCCCTGTCCGTCGCCAACGACCGGCCCTTCGTGCTGATCGCCGGCCCCTGCCAGATGGAGAGCCGCGAGCACGCGCTGGAGATGGCCGGGACGCTGGCCGAGATCTGCGGCAGGCTCGGCATCGGCCTGATCTACAAGTCGTCCTTCGACAAGGCCAACCGCACCTCGATCAACGCCGCCCGCGGGCTGGGCCTCGAAGGGGCGCTGCCGATCTTCGCCGAGATCAAGGAGCGGTTCGGCTGCCCGGTGCTCACCGACGTGCACGAGACGCAGCAGTGCGCCCCCGTCGCCGAGGTGGTGGACGTCCTGCAGATCCCGGCCTTCCTGTGCCGGCAGACCGACCTTCTGGTGGCGGCGGCGCGGACCGGGCGGGCGGTCAACGTCAAGAAGGGCCAGTTCCTGGCCCCCTGGGACATGAGGAACGTCGCCGCCAAGCTGGCGGCGGCCGGCAACGAGAACGTGCTGCTGTGCGAGCGCGGCGTCAGCTTCGGCTACAACACCCTGGTGTCCGACCTCCGCGCCCTGCCGATCATGGCCGAGACCGGCTTCCCCGTGGTGTTCGACGCCACCCATTCCGTCCAGCAGCCGGGCGGGCAGGGCACCTCGTCGGGCGGCCAGCGGGAGTTCGTCCCCGTGCTCGCCCGTGCCGCCGTCGCCGTCGGCGTCGCCGCGCTCTTCGTCGAGACCCACCAGGACCCCGACCGGGCGCCCAGCGACGGCCCCAACATGGTCCCGCTCGCCGAGATGCCGGCGCTGCTGGCCCGCCTGCAGGCGTTCGACCGGCTGGCCAAGGGGTAGCCGGCCCGAGCCGCGCCGGCGGGCCGGCCTGCGCCGTCCTGCCTAGGACCAGCGGCTTACACCCTCTCCCATATTGGATCGCGGCGGCGACCGGCCCATTTGCCCTCCAGCCCCCGGGAATCCTCCGGCGGGTCCTGCCCCCACGCGCGCCAGGGAGAGAGGCATGGACCTCGACGTGCTGTTCCTGAGCCGTCTCCAGTTCGCCTTCACCATCGGTTTCCACATCCTGTTCCCGACGCTCACCATCGGCCTCGGCCTGTTCCTGGTGGTTCTCGAAGGGGACTGGCTGCGGCGCGGCGACCCCGGGGCCTACCGTCTGCTGCGATTCTGGAACGCGGTGTTCGCCCTGGCGTTCGGCGTCGGCGTGGTGTCGGGGCTGGTGCTGAGCTATCAGCTCGGCACCAACTGGGGCCGCTTCTCCGCCTTCACCGGCAACCTCCTGGGACCGATCATCAGCTACGAGGTGCTGACCGCCTTCTTCCTGGAGGCCGGGTTCCTCGGCATCATGCTGTTCGGCTGGCAGCGGGTCGGCGCCCGTGTCCATTATTTCGCCACCTGCATGGTGGCGCTCGGCACCATCATCTCCGCCTTCTGGATCCTCTCCGGCAACTCCTGGATGCAGACGCCGGCCGGCTTCGACATCGTCGACGGCCGGGTCGTCGCGACCGACTGGTGGGCGGCGGTGTTCAACCCCTCCTTTCCCTACCGCTTCGCGCACATGGTGACGGCGTCGCTGCTGGCGACCGCCTTCCTGGTGGCCGGCGTGTCGGCCTGGTACCTGATCGAAGGCCTGCACGAGGCGTTCGCCCGCCGCGCCTTCTCGCTGGCGCTGTGGATGGCGCTGGTCGCCGCCCCGGCGCAGCTCGTGATCGGCGACCTGCACGGCCTGAACACGCTGGAGCACCAGCCGATGAAGATCGCCGCCATGGAGGCGATCTGGGAAACCGGTCCCGGCGTTCCCTTCCTTCTGTTCGCTTGGCCCGACGAGGCCGCGGCGCGCAACGCCTTCGAGATCGGCATCCCACGCGTCGGCAGCCTGATCCTCACCCATTCGCTGGACGGCGTCCTCCACGGCCTGAAGGACGTGCCGCCCGAGGACCGGCCGCCCGTGACGGTCGTCTTCTGGTCGTTCCGGCTGATGGTGGGGATCGGCCTGCTGTTCATCGCCATGGCGTTGGCCGGCCTCTATCTGCGCTGGACAGGGCGGCTCTACGACAGCCGCTGGTTCCAGCGCCTGGCGATCGCGACCTCGCCCCTGGGCTTCGTCGCGGTGTTGGCGGGCTGGGTGACCACCGAGGTGGGGCGCCAGCCCTGGGTGGTCTACGGGCTGCAGCGGACCGCCGAGGGCGTGTCGGAGCTGCCCGTCGCCTCGGTGGCCTGGACGTTCGCGCTCTTCATCCTCGCCTACACCGTCCTGTTCGTCGCCTTCCTGGTGTTCTTCCTGCGCATGGTGCGCAGCGGGCCCGACTACGGCACGAACCCGCCGCACTTCCAGGAGAAGGTGCGGGCCATCGTCAACAGCGCCGGCTGAGGAGGCGTCGCCATGTCCGTCGACCTGTCCCTGGTGTGGAGCGCCATCATCGCGCTCGGCGTCTTCATGTACGTGCTGCTGGACGGTTTCGACCTGGGGGTCGGCATCCTCTTCCCCTTCACCCGGGACAAGGCGGAGCGCGACACCATGATGAACAGCGTGGCCCCGGTGTGGGATGGCAACGAGACCTGGCTGATCCTCGGCGGGGCCTCCCTTCTCGGCGCCTTCCCGCTGGCCTACGCGACGATCCTGCCGGCCTTCTACCTGCCGGTGATGGTCATGCTGTTCGGCCTGATCTTCCGCGGGGTCGCCTTCGAATTCCGCTTCAAGACCCGCCTGCAACGCCCGTGGTGGGACGCCTCCTTCTTCTTCGGCTCACTGGTCGCGACGTCCGCCCAGGGGATGCTGCTCGGCGCCTACATCGACGGGATCGCGCTCGAGCCGCTGGCCGGCGGCGGCTGGCGCTACGTCGGCGGGCCGTTCGACTGGCTGAGCCCGTTCAGCGTGATGACGGCCGTCGGGCTGGTGTGCGGCTACGCCCTGCTGGGAGCGACCTGGCTGGTGATGCGCACCGCCGGAGCGCTGCAGGACCGCGCCTTCGCCGCCGCCCGCGTCCTGACGGTGCTGGTGGCCGTGTTCGTCGTCGTGGTCAGCGTGTGGACGCCGCTGACCCATCCGCAGATCGCCGAGCGCTGGTTCGCCATGCCCAACCTCCTCTACCTGGCACCGGTCCCGGTGGTGACCGCGCTGACGGTCGCCGGCCTGTTCGCCGCGCTCGCGCGGCGGCGGGAGACGGCGCCCTTCGTCCTGGTGATGGTGCTGTTCCTGCTGTCCTTCCTCGGCCTTGCGATCAGCCTCTGGCCCTACATCGTGCCGCGGGTGCTGACCATCTGGGATGCCGCCTCGCCCGCCGATTCGCAGCTGTTCCTGCTCGTCGGCGTGGTCGTGCTGCTGCCGATCATCCTCGCCTACACCGTATTCTCCTACCGCGTGTTCCGCGGCAAGGTGGCTGACGCCGAAGGCTATCACTGAGCGCCGGGCGCCGCCCGGAAGGGCATGATTGTTTCACCCGCTTACAACCGCGCAATCCTGGCGAAACAAACCGCTGCGCACACTCCTCGGGACGGGAGGGCGACCCAGATGCGGATTGATCTGCGGCCGGCGGCCGACGACATTCTCCAGGAGGCGTTCGTGTGCGTCGTCGGCTCCGACGTGGTGACGCGCGCGTCGAAGCGGACCATGCTGGCGGCACTCGCCGCGCTGAAGGCGGCTCGCGGCTGCCCGCCGGCGGCCTGCGCCGGCTGCGCGCTGCGCCGCGACTGCGAGGCGCGCGTCGTCGACATCATCGGCGCCGCCGAGGCGCCGTTCGACCACATCGGCGCCGGCGCGGCGCCGTTCGGCGACGATCGCCACGGCGACCGCGAACTGTGCTAGAGTTCCCGCCGTGGGTGGCGAGGTGGGCATGAACTTCAGCGTGACCTTCTGGGGCGTCCGCGGGACGATACCGTGTCCCGCCCGATCGCACATGGCGTTCGGCGGCAACACCGCGTGCGTCGAGGTCCAGGCCGCCGGCCAGACCATCATCCTCGACGCGGGAACGGGCATCCGCCTGCTCGGCCGCCGCCTGCTCAAGGACGGCGTCGGCGCCGCCACCCTGCTGCTCAGCCACACCCACCTCGACCACATCAGCGGCTTTCCCTTCTTCGCCCCGGCCTACACCCGCGGCTTCGCGCTGCGCATCGTCAGCGCCCACGTCACCGGCAACCCCGGCATCGAGGCGGTGCTGGCGCGGCAGATGGAACGGCCGCTGTTCCCGGTGCCCTTGCGGACCATGGGCGGCGACCTCGAGTACGTCGAGCTGCAGGCGGGCGACACCGTCGACCTCGGCGGCGGCGTGCGGGCGCGCACCGCGGCCCTCAACCACCCCGACGGCGCCACCGGCTACCGGCTGGAATGCGCCGGCAAGGCGCTGGCCTACGTCACCGACACCGAGCACGTGCCGGGGCAGCCCGACCGCAACGTGCTCGATCTCATCGCCGGGGCGGACCTGGTCCTCTACGATGCGACCTACACCGATGCGGAATTCGCGCAGAGGGTGGGGTGGGGCCACTCGACCTGGACCGAGGGGGTGCGGCTGTGCCGGCAGGCCGGCGTGAAGCGGCTGGCCCTGTTCCACCACGACCCCGACCACGACGACGCCGCCATGGCGGCCATCGAGGCGCAGGCGCAGGCCCAATGGCCGCCGGTCTTCGCGGCCCGCGAGGGCAGCACGGTCGATCTCCTGGCAAGCTGACGCCGCCCCGCCGGGGCGCGATGTCACGAATCCGCAGCGGAACCATCCGGCGCCCCTTCGGTTCGCAGGGCGTGGACGTCAGGGGGAGCCTCGGTTCCTTCCTCGGCGCCGCCAACGAACGCCATGAAACCGTCGGAGACTACCATGCGAACGCCGCTTCTCATGACCACCGCGGTTGTCCTGTCGCTGGCCCTGCCGGGGCTTGCCTCCGCTCAGCAGGGGCAACAGGGGCAGTCCACCCAGAACCAGCCGACGCCGTCGTCGCAGCAGGGCGGCCAGACCGCGTCGGCCGAGATCGAAAGCGCCAAGGACACCATCCGTCAGGCGAAGCAGACGCTTCAGCAGGCCCGCCAGGACATCGCGAAGTCCGACGACGCGGGGCAGCACGCCCGCACCCAGGTGCGCCAAGCGCTCCAGGACCTGAAGGACGCCGCCGCCGACCTCAAGGCCGATGTCCAGTACCGCCAGGTCGGCACCCGCCTCGAGACGAGCTCCCAGTCGGCGATGTCGGCGGTCGGCAGTCAGGGCAACGTCGGTCCGGACGCCATGCGGGCGATCGACGACGTCGAGGCGGTGATCGTCGCCGTCGAGGAGACCGGCGGGCGCCAGCAGCGTTCCGACGCCGAGGGCGCGCAGATCAACGTCGATCCCGCCAATCCGCAGATCGCCGTCGAGGCCGCGCCGCCTCAGGTGCAGGTCGAGTCGCGCCCGCCGCAGGTCGCCGTCCAGACCGAGCAGCCGCAGGTTCAGGTGCAGACCCGACCGCCGGAAGTGACGGTCCAGCAGCCCCGGCCCGAGGTGACGGTGCAGCAGCCGCGTCCCGAGGTGACCGTGCAGCAGGCGCGTCCTGAGGTGACGGTGCAGCAGGCCCGCCCCGAGGTGACGGTCGAGCAGGCGCGTCCCGAGGTGAGCGTCGAGCAGTCCCGCCCGCAAGTGACGGTGGAGCAGGCCCGTCCCGAGGTGACGGTGGAGCGTCAAGGCGAGCCGCAGGTGACGGTGGAGCAGCAGGGCGAGCCGCAGGTCGACGTCGAGCGGCAGCAGCAGGCGGACGTCGGCGCCGATGCCCGGCCGGGCGCTGCCGGGGCCGAGCGCAGCGACAGCGATCTGGCAGTGACCGACCCGAATGCCGGGAATGCCGACATGGCCGCCGCCGGCCAGCAGGACTACGGCATCCAGGGCTGGCCCGCCGGCATGCGGGTCGAGGAGCTGCTGGGCCGCGACGTCTATTCCCGCACCGGCGACGACATCGGCGAGGTGGAGGACGTGATCCTCGACCGTGACAGCGGTCGCATCCAGCAGGTGGTGGTCGCCGTCGGCGGCTTCCTCGGCATCGGCGAGCACGACGTGGCGCTGGACTACGACCGGCTCTCGTTCGACGCCCAGCGCGACGGGCTGTCGGTCGACACCACCCGCGACCAGCTCCAGGCGATGGAGTCGTTCGAGTACAACGACACCATGACCTCGCTGCGCGAGCGCGCGCAGTAATCCCCGTCGCAAGGGCCGGTCCTCAGGGCTGGCCCATGGCGACGGGCACGCGGGGGTGCCGGGCTCGGCCCGGCGCCCCCTCCGCGTGTGCCGAGGGGGTCAGCCCTTCGCCGTCGCGTCGTCGTACGCGCCGAGGGCGCGGTCGGTGTCGGCGGCGGCGGCCTCCAGCAGCGGCAGCAGAGCCGACACGCGACCGGCGTGGGCGTGGCCGTCCTCCACCGCACGGGCGACGGCGGTCAGGCGCGGAGCGCCGAAGTTGGCGGCCAGCCCGACCAGGGTGTGGGCCGCCGCCTTGATGGCGCCGGGCCGGTCGTCGTGCAGGGCCAGGCGGATCGCCCGGATCTCGCGTTCGGCCGTCTGCGGCATCAGGCGCAGCATGCCGGCGAGACCCGCACCGCCGAGCGCCACCCGCAGCTCGGCAAGCTTGACGCGGTCGACGAGGGGAATCGCGGCGAATCCGCCGTCGGCCGGTTCGGCGGAACCGCCGGGCGCCGCCGGCCCGGTCATCCGCCGCGGCCGCGAGGTCAGCTCACGGATGACGGCGTCCAGCCGCTTCCAGTCGACGGGCTTGGTGAGGTAGGCGTCGAGGCCGTTCGCCATGTGACGGTCGCGGTGCTCGGGCAGGGCGTCGGCGGACAGGCCGACGATGGGCAGGCGGGACAGCGGGTCCGGCGAACCGCGGATGGCCCGGGCGGTGGCGCCGCCGTCCAGCACCGGCATTTCCATGTCGAGGAGAAGGAGGTCGTAGGCCGCGTCCTGCAGCGCCTGCAGCGCGGCTTGGCCGTCGGGGACGGCATCGATCGGGTATCCCATGCCGGTGAGCATGGTCGTCACCAGCATGCGGTTGACGTCGTTGTCCTCGGCCAGCAGCAGGCGCGGCCGTGCGGCGGCGTCCGGACGCACCGTCGGCGCCGGTGTGTGTGCGTCGCGGCGCGGCGGTGGGGCGGACACCGGGCGCAGGCGGACGGAGAAGCGGAAGGCGGAGCCTCGGCCGGGAGTGCTGGCGGCGGCGATGCCGCCGCCCATCGTTTCGACCAGGCGCTGGCAGATGGCGAGCCCCAGCCCGGTGCCGCCGTACTTTCGGGTGGTCGAGGCGTCGGCCTGCACGAAGGGATGGAACAGGCGCGCCTGCTGGTCCGGCGTCATGCCGATGCCGGTGTCGCTCACCTCGAAGCACAGGGTGACCGTCTCGGGCCCGCCGCCGTCCGGGGCGCACCGGACGCGCACCTCCACGTGCCCGTGGTCGGTGAACTTGACGGCGTTCCCGACCAGGTTGAACAGGATCTGCCGCAGGCGGGTCGGGTCGCCGCGCAGGTCGGTCGGCGTGCCGTCGGCGATGGCGGTGGACAGGGTGAGGCCCTTGGCGGCGGCGTGTCCGAGGAACAGCTGGGAAACGTCGTCGAGCAGCCGCGCCAGCGAGAACTCGATCTCCTCCAGCGTCAGCTGCCCGGCCTCGATCTTGGAGAAGTCGAGCACGTCGTTGAGGATGGTCAGGAGGGCGTCGGCCGACCGCTGCAGCGTCGCCACCATCCCCCGCTGCGCGTCGCTGAGGCCGGTCTGCAGCAGCAGGTCGCCCATGCCGATCACCCCCGTCATGGGCGTGCGAAGCTCGTGGCTCATCATGGCCAGGAAGCGGGACTTGGCGCGGCTCGCGTTCTCCGCGGCGAGGCGGGCGGCCTCCGCGTCCTCGCGCGCGCGGTCGAGGTCCTCGGCCAGGGCGAAGGTTTCCGCGGCGAGGCGGGTGAGTTGCTCCTGGGCGTCGCGCAGCGCCTCCTCGGACCGGCGCCGGTCGGTGACGTCGCTGCAGGAGACGATGCAGCGGCGCACCGTGCCGTCGGGCGCGCGCAACGGCCGGAGCGTCACCGCGTTCCAGAACGGCGTGCCGTCCTTGCGGTGGTGGAGGATTTCCGCCGCCGTCGGCCGGCCGGCCAGGGCGGCGGCCTCGAGGTCGCCGGCCGTCGCCGGATCGGTGCCCGGCCCGTGCAGGATGCGCGGGCTTCGGCCGATCAGCTCGCCGTCGTCGTAACCGGTCATCGCGCGGAAGGCGCGGTTGCAGTAGACCAGCGGGTTCCCCGGGCGGGACGGATCGGTGACCGCGATGCCGGCGCCGGCTGCCTCCAGGATCTCGGCCAGCGCCTCGGGTTCCGTCGCGGCGTGGGCGGGGTCGGCGGTCGGCAGTGCGGACATCGGCGGAGGGCTCCGCGGCGCAGGACGGATCGGGCGGCCGCCGTCCGGCGGCCGGTCGGACCATACGGCGTCGCGGCGTCGAATGCCAACCCGAGTTCGGAGCCCTGCGCAGCCGGAGAAGGCTATGGACAAGCGATTGGTGCTTCGCTTCGCTACGGCATAGGAATTTTGTTGCGGCAGCGCGGCAGGAGTGTTGCGCCATGGCGGCGAACGGGGGCGCGGAGCGGACGCGCTCGATCGAGGACCTCGGCGTTCTGCTGGTGGAGGACGACTCCTTCACCCGCAAGCTGGTCGGGCGTCTGCTCCACGACCTGCACGTCAAGCAGCTCTGGGAGGCGGGAGACGGCGTTGCCGCGCTGGACGTGCTGCGCAAGCAGGGCCGCGCCGTCGACGTGGTGATCTGCGACCTGGAAATGCCGCGCATGAGCGGCCTGGACCTGCTGCACGCCCTGCGGACGTCGACCGGCAACCCGCTGGCCGGCCTGCCGGTGGTCGTGCTGACGGCCCACAGCGAGGCGGACACCGTGAGACGGGCGATCTCCTACGGAATCTCGGGCTATCTGGTCAAGCCGGTGTCCAAGACCGACCTCGTCAAGCGTCTGACCTTCGCCATGCAGAAGACCCGCTGAGGGTCTATCCGAAGGCCGATGGTGCCGCCGCCGCACCGCCGTGTAAGATCCCTTCGCAACGGCCCGGGGTACCGCTGAAGGGGAAGATGCATGGAGATGGCGACGTCCATCGTCGCTCGGCGAGAGGAATTGGCCAGGACCGCTGTGGACCGCCAGTTCGCGCGGCGGCCGGAGCTGTACGCGCGGTACGGCGCGACCGGCCGGAACAAATGCGTTGAGGACGTCGGCTACCATCTGCTGTATCTCGGCGAAGCGGTGGCGGTGGACAGCCCCGCGCTGTTCCGCGAGTACATCGCCTGGGTGAAGGTGCTGTTCGCCGGCCTCGGCATCCCTTCCGACGAGCTGGCCGACAACCTCGTCCTCCTCGGCGACGTGGTGGCTGAGACGGTCGGCGGCGAGGCGGCGGCGCGCACGCGGTCCTGCGTGGCGGCGGCGCTCGCGGTGCTGCCGGCGGCGCCCGACGATCTGCCGTCGCTGATCGTCGCCGAGGCTCCCCATGCCGACCTCGCCCAGGCCTTCCTGGCGGCGCTTCTGGCGGGCGACCGCCGGCGGGCGACGGCGCTGGTGCTCGACCGGGTCGACGCCGGGCTGACCGTGCGCGACGCCTACGTCCATGTCTTCCAGCCGGTGCTGCGGGAGGTCGGCCGGCAATGGCAGACCGGGCGCATCACCGTCGCCCACGAACATTTCGCGACCGCTGCGACCCAGGCGACGATGGCGCTGCTGTACCCGCGCATCTTCGCCTCCGCGCGCGTCGGCCGGTCGATGGTCGCGGCGTGCGTCGGCGGCGAGCTGCACGAGGTCGGCATCCGCATGATCGCCGACTTCTTCGAGATGGAGGGCTGGGACACCTACTACATCGGCGCCAACGCGCCGCCGGCGTCGGTGGTGCGGGCCGTGCGCGAGCGCAAGGCCGACGTCCTCGCCGTGTCGGCCACCATCACCGGGCACATCGGCAAGGTGACCGAGCTGATCCGCGCCGTACGTGCCGACGCCGGAGGGCATCGGCCCTGCGTCCTCGTCGGCGGCTATCCCTTCAACATCGATCCGGATCTGTGGCGCAAGGTCGGTGCCGACGCCTCGGCCGCCGGGGCGGCGGAAGCGGTCGACGCGGCCGGCCGCCTGGTCGCGTCGGCGGCCGCCGGGAACGGCCGGCCGTGAGGGCACGGAACGGCGGGGTGTCCGTTTCGCCCGACGGCGCCGTCCTGGTGTGCGACCGCGACGGCCGGGTGCGCGAGGTGCACGGGGTGGGCGCCGGCGTTCCCGGTCTCGCCGGGCGCCGGGACGTGCCGTTTCCCGTGCTGTTCGGGCTGGAGCCGTTCGGCCGGGCGCTCGACCTGTTCGCGGCCCTGCGCCGCGACGGCGTCGTCACCGACTGGCCGCTGGACGTACGGCTGAACGGCGCCGAGCGGCCGCTGTACGTGTCCGGCCGGGCGCTCGGCAGCACCATCGTCCTGGCCGCCTGCGAAGGGCCGGCGTGCGCCGACCGCCTGTGCGAAGCCCTGAGCCACGACCGTCCGGATCTGGCGGCGGTGCTGGGCGCCCTGCGCGACGCGCCGCCGGCGCCGCCGATGGCGGCGCTGTTCGAGGAGATGGCCCGGCTCAACAGCCAGCTCGCCACGACCCAGCGCGAGCTGGCCAAGGCCAACGCCGAGCTGGCGGCCAGCAACGAGCAGAAGAGCCGCTTGCTGGGCATGCTGGCGCACGATCTGCGCACCCCCCTCCAGGTCATCGCCGGCTTCGCCTGGATGCTGGTGCGTCGTCTCAAGGGAAGGGTGGAGGAGCGCGACCTGGCCGGGCTGGAGCGCATCCGCGAGTCGAGCCAGTTCATGCGCCACCTGATCGAGGACGTGCTGTCCCTGTCGGCGCTGCAGGCCGGCCGCCTGACCCTGTCGCGCCGGCCGGTGGACATCGGCGCGCTGGTGCGGGGGAATGTCGACGGCAACGAGATCCTCGCCCTGGGCCGCGGCGTCGTCATCGACTGCACGGTGGCGGCCGGCCTGCCGCCGGTGCCGATCGATCCGCCGCGCATCGAGCAGGTGATGAACAACCTGCTGTCCAACGCCGTCAAGTTCTCGGACGCCGGCGGGCGGGTCGCCGTGACGGTGGAGCGCGCCGGCGGCGGCGTCCGCGTCGCCGTGGCCGACCAGGGCAAGGGCATTCCGGCCGACGAGATGGATCACCTCTTCCAGCCCTTCTCGCGCACCTCGGTGAAGGCGTCGGCGGGGGATTCCTCGGTGGGGCTGGGGCTGTTCATCTGCCGCAGCATCGTCGAGGCCCACGGCGGCACGATCGCCGCCGAGAGCGCGCCCGGCCGCGGCAGCACCTTCGCCTTCGAGCTGCCGGCGGACGGGCGGGACGCGGCGTGACCGGGTGCGCGCCGGCGCGCCGCGCACGGCGACGCCCGCCCGGCCTCAGCGGCGCACCTCGATGACCAGGTTGAACGGCGTCTCGGCGGCCCGCCGCAGCCGGCGGAAGCCGGCCTGGTGGAAGATTTCGGCCAGCCGCCCTTCGCCGGCCTGGGCCCCGAGGACGTGCGTCGGCTCCTCCGAGATGGCATGGGCGCAGCACATGGTCGTCGACGCCGCGTAGTACAGCCGGCCCACCGGGTTGACGTTGTCCTCGACCCGGTCGCCGGCGAAGGGCTCGATCAGCATCACCGTGCCGTCGGCGGCGAGCGCCCGCGCCGCGTGCTCGGCCGCCTTCACCGGGCGGCCCATGTCGTGCAGGCAGTCGAAGAAGCAGATCAGGTCGTAGCCGCGCTCGGGATAGGCGTCGGCCCCGGCCACCTCGAAGCGGACCCGGTCCGACAGGCCGGCCTCGGCCGCCAGGCGGCGGGCGACGGCGATCGATCCCTCGTGGGTGTCGAAGCCCCAGAACCGCGCGTCGGGGAACGCCTGGGCCATCAGCACCGTCGAGTGGCCGTGCCCGCAGCCCACGTCGGCGACGGTGGCGCCCTCCCGCAGCCGTTCGACCACGCCGTCGAGCGCCGGCAGCCAGGCGCCGACCAGGTTGCCGCTGTAGCAGTTGCGGAAGAAGCCGGCGACGCCGCACAGCAGGCGCTCGTCGTGGTCGCCCCAGGGCACGCCCCGGCCGGTGCGGAAGGCCTCCAGCGTCTTCCCCTCGTCGGCCCACATGGAGGCGACGACCTGCCAGCCGTAGGGCAGGTAGTAGGGGCTGCCGTCGTCGGCCAGCACCGTGGCCTGCTCGGGCGTCAGCTCGTAGGTCCGGCTGCCGGCGTGGTAGGCGACGTAGCCGCCGGCCACCTGGGAGTTCAGCCATTCCCGCACGTAGCGCTCGGCGCAGCCCGAGCGGCGGGCGACCTCGGCCGAGCTGAGCGGCCCCGCGCCGGCCATCGCCTTGTACAGCCCGAGCTTCGTGCCGATGCTGACCATGACGCCGCCGTACCCGGCCGAGAGGTCGCCGAACAGCCGGCCGGCAAGCGCGTCGAGTTCTTGCTGGTTGATCCGCATGATGGTCTCTCCGATGATGTGCAGGCCGGCGCACCGTCGCGCCGGGACCCGGAGAGTGCGCGCGCACTCCCGGGGGCGCGAGAGCGACACCGGCCAGCACCGGTCCGTTCGTGCCATCCGTTCCTTCGTGACGAGGCGCCGCGACGATGGAAACCGCCCGGCCACTGCGCGTCAGCCTGCTCGCATTCCCCGATGCCGTGGTCTCGACGCTGACCGGCATCCACGACGTGCTGGGCGCGTTCGGCATGCTGGCCGGGCTCGACGACGCCATCCCCGACCGGCCGCCCTTCGCGGTCGAGATCGTCGGGGCGGCGCGGGGACCGGTCGGGCTCGCCAGCGGCATGCCGCTCACGGTGCAGCGCGCCGTCGCCGAGGTCGAGGCGACGGACATCCTGATCGTCCCCTCCGTCCTGGTCGGCCAGGCCGGCTGGCGGAGCGGGCGCTACCCCGAGCTGGTCGCCTGGGCGGCGCGCATGCACGAGGCCGGGGCGGTCCTGTGCTCGGCCTGCTCGGGCGTGTTCCTGCTGGCCGAGACCGGGCGGTTCGACGGCCGGCCGGCGACCGTGCACTGGGGCTACGCCGAGCACTTCCGCCGCGCCTTTCCGCACGTTCCGCTGTTCCCGGAGCGCGTGCTGGTGGTGTCCGGCGACCGCGAGGACCTGGTCTCCTCGGGGGCGTCGATGAGCTGGCACGACCTCGTCCTGTACCTGATCGCCCGCCACGTCGGCACGACGGCGGCGCAGGCGGTGGCCCGCTTCTTCGCGCTGCAGTGGCACCACGAGGGGCTCACGCCCTACATCGTCTTCCGCGGGCGCACCGACCACGGCGACGCCCTGGTGGCGCAGGCCCAGGCGTGGCTCGCCGGGCACTTCGCGGTGGCCAACCCGGTCGAGGAGATGGTCCGGCGCTCGGGCATGGCCGAGCGCACCTTCAAGCGCCGCTTCACCCGGGCGACCGGCCACGCGCCGCTCGACTACGCCCAGCGCCTGCGGATCGAGGACGCCAAGCGCCGCCTGGAGCGCACCGAGGCGTCGGTCGACGAGATCAGCTGGAACGTCGGCTACGAGGACCCGGCCTTCTTCCGCCGCCTGTTCAAGCGCACCACCGGCCTGGCGCCGGGCGCCTACCGGCGCAAGTTCCGCATGCCGCCCTTCGCCGGCGGCGCGCCCTGACGCTCCCGGGCGGCGGACGCTGCGGGCCGTTCCCGGGCGGCGGACGCCGCCCAGCGCTCAGACGTCGCCGACGCCCGAGCGCGGAATGCGGATCTCGCGGTGGACGGAGACGCTGAGCAGCAGGCCGACGCCGATCAGCAGCGTCAGCATGGCGGTGCCGCCGTAGGACACCAGCGGCAGCGGGATGCCGACCACCGGGATCAGCCCCATCACCATGGCGACGTTGACGAACATGTAGAGGGCGAAGGTCGTGGTCAGGCCGACGCCGACCAGCCGGCCGAACTGGTTGCGGCACGACAGCGCGATCACGTAGCCGTAGATCAGCAGCAGGCAGTACAGGCACAGGAGCGCCACCGCGCCCGCCATGCCGAACTCCTCCGCCAGCACGACGAAGATGAAGTCGGTGTGCTTCTCCGGCAGGAACATGAGCTGGCTCTGCGAGCCCATCATGAAGCCCTTGCCGAACAGGCCGCCCGAGCCCAGCGCGATCTTCGACTGCAGGATGTTGTAGCCGGCGCCGAGCGGATCGGTCTCGGGATCGAGGAAGGTGTAGACGCGCTGCTTCTGGTAGTCGTGCAGGAACTCCCAGCCGATGGGGATGGCGGCCAGCCCGCTGCCGATGGCCAGCGCGAACTTCCACAGCCGCACCCCGGCGGCGAAGAAGATCGCCCCGCTGCCGAGGATCAGCAGCAGCGCCGTGCCGAGGTTGGGCTGCAGCAGCACCAGTCCGACCGGCATGAAGATGAGGATCAGCGGCGGCACCAGCACCAGCGGCTTGCCGATCTGGTCGAGCGTCAGGCCGTGGAAGTAGCGGGCCAGCACCAGGGTCAGCGCCGGCTTCATCAGCTCCGACGGCTGCAGCACGAAGAAGCCGAGGCTGATCCAGCGCTGCGCCCCCATGCCGATGTGCCCCATGATCTCCACGGCGATCAGCAGCAGCAGCACGCCGAGATAGATGAAATAGGCGAAGCGCATCCAGATGCGCACGTCGACGAGCGCGATGCCCAGCATCAGCACGAAGCCGGGGATGAAGCGGATGAGCTGCGACTTGGCCCAGGGGTCCCATTCGCCGCCGGCCGCCGAATAGAGCAGGGCGATGCCGATCCCGGAGATGATGCAGACCAGCAGCACCAGGCCCCAGTTGATCATGCGGATCTTGGTGCCGAGCGTGAGGTGGGGCCGCTGCGGCGCCAGCCCTCCCGACCCGTGCTGAAGAACGGCGACCATGTCCTGCGCTTCATTCCCTGTCCAGACCGGCGGCGATACTGCACCACCCGGCTGGCCGCGGTAAAGGCGCCGTGCCGGCCGGGCCCACGAAGGACACGGGCGCCGGCGTTCAGCCCCCCACCGCGTGCCCCGCCATGAAGAGGGTCACCGCGCCGTCGATCTGGCGCTCCACCTCGGCCGGCGCGGGCGGCGCGTCGAGGCCGAGGACGAGGCGCAGGTGGAGGTCGCCCTTGAGCATGGCGAGGAACCGCTCGGCCGCCGGCCGCGGCTCCGGCACGCGCAGGCGGCCGCGGCGGTCGGCGTCGGCGAGGACCGCCGACACCAGGGCGAGCCATCCCGCCGGTCCGGCCTCGTAGAAGAGGCTCGCGAGTTCGGGGAAGCGATGCGCCTCGCCGATCACGACGCGGTGCGCGGCCAGCGCCTTGGGCGACAGGATGAGGGCGAGAAAGCGCCGGGCGATCAGGCGCAGCGCCGCGCCGGCCTCCATCCGCCCGACCTCCTCGACCGACAGGCTGGCCATGTGGTGCCGGCACTCGCCGGTGATCATGGCGGCGAACAGCGCTTCCTTGCTGTGGAAGTGGGCGTAGAGCGTGGCCTTCGAGACGTTGGCGGCGCGCGCCACCGCGTCCATCGACACCGCACCGTAGCCCGCCTCCAGGAACAGCGTCCCCGCCGCCCGCAGGATCTGCGCCGGCTTGGAGCCCGCCTCGGGGGCGGGGTCCTGCCCGTGCGTCATCGCCGACCTCCCTCTCGCTCGTCCGGGCACGATGGAAGCACGCTGTCCTCGTCCCGGCGGTCCCCGTCGCCGGTCCAGCCGCACGCCCGCAGGGCCGCCGCCATGTGCGCCGGCGGCGGCGCGGTGGCGGCGGTCTCCGGGCCGTCGGGATCGAGGCGGAAGGCGATGGCCCGCGCCAGCAGGTGCAGGTTGCCCGGCGGCTGCCGCTCCGGGCCGTAGTAGGGCTCCCCCACCAGCGGGCAGCCCACGGCGGCGCAGTGGACGCGCAACTGGTGGGTGCGCCCGGTGTGCGGCGTCAGCTCCAGCCAGGAACGGCTCCCGTCGCTGCCGAGCACCCGGTAGCCGGTGCGCGCCGGCTGGCCGTCGGGATGGGGGACGATGTTCCAGGAACCGGGGACCTTGAGCTTGAGCAGGGGGAAGTCGATGACCCCCTCCGCGGCCTCGGGAATCCCCTCCGCCACTGCCCAGTAGGTCTTGCGCACCTGGCCGGTGGCGAACAGCCGGCCGAGCCGCGTCGCGCCGTGGGCGGTGCGGCCCAGCGCCAGGCAGCCGGCGGTGTCGCGGTCGAGGCGATGGGACAGGCGCGGCGGCTCCGGGGCGCCGAGCGCCAGGACGTCCATGTACTGGCCGAGATGGTGCTCGATGCGGTGCGCCGCGTGGACGGCGAGGCCGGCCGGCTTGTCGAGGATCAGCACGTCGGCGTCGCAGTGGAGGATGCGCGCGCGCAGCTCATCGACGCTGTAGGGGAGGGTGGGGGACGCCATGGCGGCACCGAAGCACGCCGGCCCCACCCGGTGCAACGGTTGCCGTCACTTCATGCGGCGCAGCACGGTGTCCAGCTTGGCGGCGCTGGTGCGGTCCTCCCAGGTCGCCGCCATCCGGCCGTCGTAGCGCAGCCGGTAGCGCAGCACGTTGAGGCCGGGCTCGTCGAAGACGATGCCGTCCTCGACCAGCCGTCCGGTGCGGCGCACCCGCTCGAAGCGCTGGTCGGGCTCGACCCCCGGGCCCAGCACGTACTCCGCCTGGACCCGGCCGTTCGCCACCCGCTCGATGTCGAGCATCACCTCGCGGCCGTTGACGTAGGTGCCGTACCACTGGCCGAGGTAGCTCCGGCCCGGCCCGGCGGTGCCGCGCGGCGGCTCGCCGCGCGAGGAGCCGAGGGCGGCCTCGAGGAAGTCGGTGGTCGGGCTGCGGCCCCAGGCGCCGTCGCAGGGCGGGTCGTCGGACCGCGGCGGCGCCTCGGCGAAGCGGACGATGCAGGCGGCGAAGCGGCGCACGAACAGGCCGGAGCTGGCGGCGCCGTGTCCGGTCAGCGCCGCGGGCTGGTCGATCACCAGATGGCCGAGGCCGCGCGCCGCCAGGATGGCCTGCGCCGTCTCGCCGCGCCCGCCGGGATCGAAGTCGTCGCCGTGGAAGAAGAACAGCATCACCCGTGCCGAGCGGACGTTGCGCAGGATGCGCCAGAGCTGGCGCGCGTTCTCGCGGAAGCTGTCGTAGCTCTCGGTGAAGTTGCCGTAAGCCGCCGGTGCGGTGCCGATCACCGCGTCGGCGGCGTCGGTGCTGCCGGCGGCGATCAGCGAGATGAAGGCGCCGAAGGACTGGCCGGCGAACACCACCCGGCGGTAGCCGCGGCCGCGCAGGGCCTCGGCGTGGCCGACCAGGGCGGCCGCGCTGTTGGAGAGGGTGTCCGACACCCGCATGCGGTCGAGGCGGTAGACGTCCCAGCCGGCCTCCCGCATGGCCCGCAGATAGGTCGGGGTCGGCGCCTGGGAATCCTCGGAATCCACCGAGCGTCCGTGGCTCCACACCACGGCGCCGGCCGCCCTCTGCGGCCCCTGGAGGGAGGCCTCGCCGTAGGCCGGCACCAGGCGGATCTGCGCCGCCGCCGGCAGCGCGGCACAGGTCAGAAGGAACAGCAAGGCGAGCCCGAGGGTGCGAATCATCCTGTCACGCTCCGAAGGTCTGTGGCCGAAGGTTGCGGTCGTCCGATCGCGCCGGTCCAGGTTTTTTGAGGCGTGCTTAATGCGAACTTTATGGGCGTCCCCGGTCTCAAGTTTGTCACCGGCCGCGCTCACGCCGGTGCGCGCGGATTGCGACGCGGTGCCGCAATCATGCAAATGAGAATGACTCGCAATATTGGCGGGAACGCGCTAGGATGCGCCATCACCGGATTGGGGAGGACGACGATGAACCGGACGAATCGGTTGACCGTGGAGGCGATGAGCGAGGGCGAACGGGCTCTGCTGGCGGCGGTGCGCCTGTGGTTCCGCTCCGGCACGGCCAAGGCGATGATGCCGATCCGGCTGTCGCTGGCGGCGGCCCGCATCCCGGCCGACGCCCTGCTGCCCCTGTTCGCCCTGCTGGGCGTCTTCGCCTCCGACTTCGACAGCGGCCGGCGCCTGCGTGTCGAGCGCCCGGGCGCCGACGACGTGAACGCCGACGAGCGCCATCTCCTGGAGGCGCTGGGCGCCTTCCAGCACGGCGAGGACGCCGCCGGCATGGACATGCTGGACCGCTGGCTGCCGCTGGTCGCCCTGTGCATGGCCTCGGCGGCGGCGCGCGACCTCGGCCGCGTCCTCGGCGCCGCCGGCGTGTTCCTGCCGTGCCGGGCGGCGGCCTATCCGGTCGCTGCGGAGTAGCGGGAGACGCCGCTGCGCACGGCGGGCGGGGCGCCCGCGGACGTGCGCCCCGGGCGGGACGACCGTCGCGCGGCGGGCGGCATCACTTCCGGTCCGCCACCAGCCGCTCGGTGAGGCGCTCGAACTCGCGCTCGAGCTGGGCGTTCTCGAAGGCGCGGGGCGGCGGCAGGTCGAGGGTCATCAGGGTCTCGAAGGTGCGGCCGCTCTCGCTCATCATCGCCAGCATGTCGGCCGAGGCGCGCACGGTGCGCCAAGTGTTGACCGCGACGTCGCGCTGCCGGGCGACGCGCTGCCACGCCGCCGACACCGCCGCCGCCTGCTCCTCCAGCGTGCGGCGGTAGAGGGCGGCGGCCTTCAGGGTGGTGTCCAGCGCCGCCAGGTTGGCGTCGAGCTGGGCCGTCAGCGCCGGGTCGCGCTCGCGGGCCTTGAGGCGCGCCGCCTCGTCGCGGGCCTGGCGGGCGTCGGCCTCGATGGTCGCCAGATGCGGCAGGTGCTCGTAGCGCACCGTGTCGACGAAGCGCTCGTGCATGTGGAGCGCCACCTCCAGCAGCACCGCGTAGGTGCCGTAGTAGCGCCGCGCCACCTCCAGGGATTCGTCGCTGGCGACGGTGGCGCGCTGCAGCTCCTCGTTCAAGTGGCGCAGGTTGTCGTAGACGGTGTGGGCGGCGACGATGTCGTCGGCGGTGGCGAGGCGCATCAGCCCGTCCACCTGCTGCGGCGTCAGGTCGATGCCGATGGCCTGCAGGGAGGCCGCGAACTCGCCGGTCAGCCGGTCGATCTCGGCGCCGAGCCGGCCGATCTCGCGCTGGGCGTCGGCGATGCGCGCGACCTGGTCGTCGCGCGAGGTGGCGAACAGGCAGGCGACCTGCCGCGCCATGAACGAGGCGTCGGCGCCGGCGGCGTCGCAGCGCTCCGCGGGCAGGGCGGCCAGCTCCGCCCGCAGGCGGGCGACCTCGGCCTCGCGGCCCTCCCGGTCGCGCCGCAGGCCGGCGATGCGGCCGCGCAGCTCGGTCGCCCGGCCCTGCGACAGCCGATCGACCGCCTCGTCGAGCAGGCTGTTGAGCGAGTACGAGCGGCCGCCGGCCGGCTCGTAGCGGGAGCCGGCGGCGCGCCAGTCGCTCTCGCGCTTGTCCAGGATCGCCTCGGCGGTGCCGTCGACGTCGGCCCACAGCTGGTCGACGCGCTCGCCGGCGCCGGTGGCGCCGCGGGCGCTCAGCGCCAGCATCACCCCGCCGGCCACCAGCCCGACGGCCAGGATGGTCCGCACCATCGCTCTCTCCTCGATTGCGCACTGCTAACGGAAGGTGGGGACGCCGGCCGCCGCGTCGCCTGCCCGGATGGAGGACCGGCCGGCCTCTTCCGACGCAGCGCCGCCGCACCGGGCGGCGGCGGCGGACCACTTTCGAATTTGCCTGTCACCCCCGGGTCACAACGCCATTGCGGCATATGGGGAAAAGCGCCTAGAACTTTCCGGCGAGCCCGCTGCGCTTGACGGAATGTTAACCCTGACGCGGCATCGTCGGGCACCCGCGGCGCTTTCCGTCGCCCCGCGGCGGCGTCGTTCCCGCCACGCGTCACTCCTGAGCAAGGCACAGCCGAGGACCCGAAGCGCATGACCCATTCCTCCAGCGACCGCGCCGGCGACACGGTCGTCATCTTCGACACCACCCTGCGCGACGGCGAGCAGTCGCCGGGCGCCTCCATGAACCTGGAGGAGAAGCGGCGCATCGCCCTGGTGCTGGAGGAGATGGGGGTCGACGTCATCGAGGCCGGCTTCCCCGTCGCCTCGCAGGGCGACTTCGAGGCGGTCCAGGCGATCGCCGGAACGGTCACGCAATCCACCGTCTGCGGCCTGGCCCGCGCCACCCGCCGCGACATCGAGCGCTGCGCCGAGGCGCTGGCGCCGGCCCGGCGCAAGCGCATCCACACCTTCATCTCCACCAGCCCGCTGCACATGAAGTACAAGCTGCAGATGGAGCCGGACGCGGTGCTGCAGGCGGTGGCGGACAGCGTCACCCTGGCGCGCTCGCTGGTGGACGACGTGGAGTGGTCGGCCGAGGACGGCGCCCGCACCGAGCCCGACTTCCTGTGCCGCTGCGTCGAGACGGCGATCGCCGCCGGCGCCCGCACCGTCAACATCCCCGACACGGTCGGCTACGCCGTGCCCGACGAGTTCGGCGCGCTGATCGCCATGCTGTTCGACCGCGTGCCCAACATCGACAAGGCCATCGTCTCGGTGCACTGCCACAACGACCTCGGCCTCGCGGTCGCCAACTCGCTGGCCGGCGTCGCCGCCGGCGCGCGCCAGGTGGAGTGCACGATCAACGGTCTCGGCGAGCGCGCCGGCAACGCCGCGCTGGAAGAGATCGTCATGGCCCTGCGCACCCGCGCCGACCGTCTGCCCTACCGCACCAACGTCAAGTCCGAGAGCATCATGAGGGCGTCGCGCCTGGTCTCGGCAGTGACCGGCTTCGTGGTGCAGCCCAACAAGGCGATCGTCGGCGCCAACGCCTTCGCCCACGAATCGGGCATCCACCAGGACGGCATGCTGAAGCACGCCCAGACCTACGAGATCATGACGCCGGAATCGGTCGGCCTCAACCGCTCGACCCTGGTGATGGGCAAGCATTCCGGGCGCAACGCCTTCCGCTCCAAGCTGCGCGAGCTCGGCTACGAGCTCGCCGACGCGGCGCTGGACGAGACGTTCAAGCGCTTCAAGGATCTGGCGGACAAGAAGAAGGACGTCTTCGACGAGGACATCGTGGCGCTGGTGGACGACGGGATCGGCCACGAGGACGACCGCATCCGCTTCGTGTCGCTGGAGGTCATCGCCGGCTCCAAGGGGCCGCAGACGGCGACCCTGGAGCTGGAGGTCGACGGCGCGCCCAAGGCCACCACCGCCACCGGCAACGGCCCGGTGGACGCCACCTTCAACGCCGTCGCCGCCCTCGTCCCGCACGCCGCCCGCCTCCAGCTCTACCAGGTGCACGCGGTCACCGCCGGCACCGACGCCCAGGCGGAGGTCACCGTGCGGCTCGAGGAGAACGGGCGCACCGTCAACGGGCAGGGGGCGGACAGCGACACGCTGGTCGCCTCGGTCCGCGCCTATGTCCACGCCCTGAACAAGCTTCTGGTCAAGCGGCAGAAGGCCGCACCGGATGCACTCTCCGCTTGAGCGGAAATCGACGTTCGTCTATGGAACCGGGGACCGCAGCGGTCGATCCCAATCGTCTCCGGTCAGGCCGTCTCAACATCAAGAGCTAGTCGGGTCCATGCTTTCCAAACTGCTCGGCGTTCTGTCCGCCGACATGGCAATCGATCTGGGGACGGCCAACACCCTGGTCTACGTCAAGGGCCGTGGCATCGTCCTCAACGAGCCCTCGGTGGTCGCCATCGCCAACGTCCGCGGCAAGAAGCAGGTGCTGGCCGTCGGCGACGAGGCCAAGATGATGTTGGGCCGCACGCCCGGCAACATCCAGGCGATCCGCCCCTTGCGCGACGGCGTCATCGCCGATTTCGAAGTCGCCGAGGAGATGATCAAGCACTTCATCCGCAAGGTGCACAACCGGCGCAGCTTCGCCAGCCCGCAGGTGATCATCTGCGTGCCGTCGGGCTCCACCGCGGTGGAGCGCCGGGCGATCCAGGAATCGGCGGAAGCGGCCGGCGCCCGGCGCGTCTTCCTGATCGAGGAGCCGATGGCCGCCGCCATCGGCGCCGGCCTGCCGGTGACCGAGCCGACCGGCTCGATGGTCGTCGACATCGGCGGCGGCACGACCGAGGTGGCGGTCCTGTCGCTGGGCGGCATCGTCTACTCGCGCTCGGTGCGCGTCGGCGGCGACAAGATGGACGAGGCGATCATCGGCTACATCCGCCGCGCCCACAACCTGCTGGTGGGCGAGGGCTCGGCCGAGCGCATCAAGAAGGAGATCGGCTCCGCCTGCCCGCCCGAGGACGGCGAGGGCCGCATCCTCGAGATCAAGGGCCGGGACCTGATGAACGGGGTTCCCAAGGAGCTCATCATCTCCGAGCGCCAGATCGCCGAATCCCTGGCCGAACCGGTCTCCGCCATCGTCGAGGCGGTCAAGGTCGCGCTCGAGCACACGGCGCCGGAGCTGGCGGCCGACATCGTCGACAAGGGCATCGTGCTCACCGGCGGCGGCGCCCTGCTCGGCAACCTGGACTTCGTGCTGCGCCACGCCACCGGCCTGCCGGTGTCGATCGCCGACGACCCCTTGAGCTGTGTCGCGCTCGGCACGGGACGCGCGCTCGAAGAGATGAAGACCCTGAGAAACGTCTTGGTCAGCGCCTATTGATCGTGTAATTCTCGGGTGTGATACCTCCGGTCTTGCGGTTACAACGCCGCCGCAAGATCAGAGGAGGCCGCATTCCTGGACGGGATCATCCAGTGAAGCCACGAACCTCCGGATCCGTTGTGCGTCTTGCGGCACCGCTGCGGGCCCTGGCCCAGCGTTTTTCTTTCCTTCTCCTTCTGCTCGCCTCGGTGGCGCTGATGATGACGGGGAAGGTGGACGCGGTGTTCGTCGACAATCTGCGCACCCGCGTGACCGACGCCTTCGCGCCGATCCTCGAGGCGCTGTCGCGGCCCGCCGCGACGGCGGCGCGGGCGGTGGAATCCGTCGTCGAGATCCAGAACGTCTTCGAGGAGAACCAGCGCCTGCGCGCCGAGAACGCCCGCCTCCTGCAATGGAAGCAGGCGGCGCTGCGGCTGGAGAGCGAGAACAACAGCCTGCGCGGGCTGCTCCGCTTCGCCCCGGAGCCGTCGGCGTCCTACATCTCGGCGCGGGTGATCGCCTCGCCCGGCGGCTCGTTCTTCCGCACCCTGGTGGTCACCGCCGGGCGGCGCGACGGCGTCAAGAAGGGCCAGGCGGCGATCGCCGGCCCCGGCATGGTCGGCCGCGCCGTCGAGGTGGGCGAGTGGTCGTCGCGGGTGCTGCTGATCACCGACATCAACTCGCGCATCCCGGTGACCTTGGAGAGCTCGCGCCTGCGCGCGGTGCTGGCCGGCGACAACACCGACCAGCCCAAGCTCATGTACCTGCCGCCGGAGGCGCCGGTGGCGACGGGCGAGCGGGTCGTCACCTCGGGCCACGGCGGCCTGTTCCCGCCGGGCATCCCGATCGGCGTCGTCGCCTCGGTGGGCGAGCGGGGCGTCAAGGTCACGCCCATCGCCGACCTGTCGCGCGTCGAGCATCTGCGGCTGGTGGAGTTCGGCACGCCGGCGGCGACCGACGCCTCGGGCGGCGGCATGGAAGGTCCGGCCGAGTGGAAATGACGCTCACCCTGTGGCAGCGTCTCGACAAGGCAGGCCGCAACCTGGCGCCGTTCGCGGTGACGGTGATGCTGGTGCTGGCCGGCATGGTGCCGCTGCACATCCCGGCCTTCAGCCAGGTGGCACCGGCGCTGACCCTGATGTCGGTGCACTACTGGGCGATCCACCGGCCCGACCTGCTGCGCCCCTCGGCGGTGTTCGCCATCGGCCTGCTGCAGGACCTGCTGAGCGGGGCGCCGCTAGGCATGAACGCGCTGGTGCTGGTGTCCGCCTACTGGCTGGTGCTGAGCCAGCGCCGCTTCTTCCTTGCCAGCACCTTCGCGCTGATGTGGTTCGGCTTCGCCACGGTGGCCCTGGGGGCGGCGGTGGTGCAGTGGGCGGCCTTGAGCGCCTACTACGCGACGCCGCTGCCGTTCGAGGCGTCGTTCTTCCAGGCGCTTTTGACCCTGATCCTGTTCCCGGTGTTCGCGTGGCTGTTCATCCGCATCCACCGCGCCTTCCTGCAGCCGTGAACGCCGGGGAGGGAACCGCGCCGTGAAGGGAAGCTCGTCGATGGACCGCGACACCGACCGCTACCGCAGCCTGACCCGGCGCACCCTGGTGCTGGGCGGGCTGAAGGTCGGCCTGATGTCGACGCTGGTCGGCCGGCTCTACTACCTCCAGGTCGTCGAGTCCCAGAAATACACCATGCTGGCCGAGGAGAACCGCATCAGCCTGCGGCTGGTGGCGCCCTCGCGCGGGCCGATCGTCGACCGCTTCGGCATCCCGCTCGCCATCAACCAGCAGAACTACCGCGTCGTCGTCGTCGCCGAGCGCACCCCCAACGTCTCGCACACCCTGGACAAGATCGCCCAGATCGTGCCGCTGACCGAGGCCGACCGCCGGCGCGTCCTGCGCGAGATCCAGAAGAAGCGGCGCTACGTCCCCGTCACGGTGCGCGAGAACCTGACCTGGGAGCAGGTCGCCACCATCGAGCTGAACACGCCCGACCTGCCCGGCGTCTCCATCGAGGTCGGCGAGATCCGCTATTACCCCTACGCCGATTCCATCGCCCACGTGCTGGGCTACGTGGGGGCGGTGTCGGAGTCGGAGCTGAACGGCGACCCCGTGCTGTCGCTGCCCGGCTTCCGCATCGGCAAGAGCGGCATGGAGAAGTACCACGAGAAGGCGCTGCGCGGCACCGCCGGCACCAGCCAGCTCGAGGTCAACGCCGTCGGCCGGGTGATCCGCGAGCTGTCGCGCGACGAGGGGCAGCCGGGCCGCGAGGTGCAGCTCACCGTCGACATCGGCCTGCAGCAGTTCGTGCAGGCGCGGCTGTCGCAGGAGCAGAGCGCGGCTTGCGTGGTGATGGACGTGCACACCGGCGGCATCTACGCCCTGGCCTCGCACCCCAGCTACGACCCCAACCAGTTCCCCATGGGCATCAGCGCCGAGCTGTGGGAGGAGCTGCTCGCCAACCCCACCAACCCGCTCTCCAACAAGGCGGTGGCCGGGCAGTACGCGCCGGGCTCCACCTACAAGACGGTGGTGGCGCTGGCGGCCCTGGAGTCCGGGCTGATCAGCCCGCGCCACACCGCCTTCTGCCCCGGCCACATGGACCTCGGCGACCACCGCTTCCACTGCTGGAAGCGCGGCGGCCACGGCACCGTCGACATGGTGGGGGCGCTGCGCCATTCCTGCGACGTCTTCTTCTACGACATCGCCCGGCGCATCGGCATCGACCGCATCGCCGAGATGTCGAACCGCTTCGGCCTCGGCCAGCCGCTCGGCCTCGACCTGCCCCACGAGCGGCCGGGGCTGATCCCGACGCGGGACTGGAAGCTGGGGCAGATCGGCTCGTCCTGGCAGCCCGGCGAGACCCTGGTGGCGTCGATCGGCCAGGGCTACGTGCTGACGACGCCGCTGCAGCTGGCGGTCATGACGGCGCGCCTCGCCAACGGCGGCTACGCCGTCAAGCCGCACCTGACCAAGCAGATCAAGCTGGGGCCGCACGAGCAGACGACCTGGCCGGCGATCGGCGTCAAGAAGGAGAACCTCGACGTCGTGCTGCGCGGCATGTACGAGGTCTCCAACAGCGCCAACGGCACCGCCTACCGCGCCCGCATCACCGAGGCGGGCTACGAGCTGGCGGGCAAGACCGGCACCGCCCAGGTGCGCCGCATCACCATGGCCGAGCGCGCCGGCGGCGTCCTGAAGAACGAGCAGCTCCCCTGGCGCGAGCGCGACCACGCCCTGTTCATCGCCTACGCCCCGGTGCAGGCGCCGCGCTACGCCTGTTCGGTGATCGTCGAGCACGGCGGCGGCGGCTCGGCGGTGGCGGCGCCGATCGCCCGCGACATCCTGCTGGAATGCCAGAAGCGCGACCCCGGCCGCGCCACCGTCGCCGACGCGCCGCGGCCGATCGGCCTGCCCGGCACGCCGGGCTGAGCGCGGCGGAAAAAGCCGCGCCGCGCGAGTTTTGCTGTCGACAAGCGGTAACCGCTTCGCTATAACGCGGGCCTCGCCGGTCGGGACGTCTGGACCGATCGGGTCGGGGAAGGGTGCATAGCTCAGTTGGTAGAGCAGCTGACTCTTAATCAGCGGGTCCAAGGTTCGAGTCCTTGTGCACCCACCAACTTCCCGGGCCAGGACGAGACCCACGGTGGCGACATCGGGTGCATAGCTCAGTTGGTAGAGCAGCTGACTCTTAATCAGCGGGTCCAAGGTTCGAGTCCTTGTGCACCCACCATCGCCATCCCAAGCGGATCGACGCTTTCGCGAAGCCCGGCCCTCCAGCCGGGCTTCTCGCGTTGGGGCGGCGCGCGGTCGGCTTGACGCCGCGGCCTACCCACGTGGCCGAGCCGCAGGCTCAGGCCGCGGCTTCCGCCAGCAGCCAGTCGCGAAACACGGCGACGGGCTCGCGGTCGAGCGCGCCCGGGGGATAGACCAGGTGGTAGGCGAGGTCGCTTGCGCAGCCCTGCGGGAAGGGCGCGACGAGGCGCCCGTCCGCCAGTTCCTGCCGGACCATCGAGCGGCGCACGAGCGCCACGCCGCAGCCGGCCTTGGCAGCGTCGGCGGCGCCGGCGCCGTCCACGAAAACCGGCCCGGCCGACGCGTCGATGTCCGGCGCTCCGGCGGCGGCCAGCCAGAGCGCCCAATCGTGGCGATGCTCATCGTGCAGCAAGGTGACACGACCGAGATCGGCCGCGGCCGCGAACGGCCCCGCGTCCTGCGCGAACCGGGGGCTGCACACCGGGGTCAAGTCGTCATCGACGAGGCGTTCGCTGATCAGGCCGGGATCACGGCCGAAGCCGTGACGGACGGCGCAGTCGATGCGATCCCGCGCGAAATCCATGATGCGGTTCGATGCGCTGATGCGCACGTCGACATGGGGATGCAGGCTCTCGAACCTCGAGAGGCGCGGCAGAAGCCACTGGCTCGCGAAGCCGGACGTGCAGCTCACGGTCAGCACGGCCGGACCAGGCCGGGCCCTGACCTGCGCCGAAGCCTCGCGCAGCATCCTGAAGGCGCTCCGCACGGCGGGGAACAGCCGCGCCCCCTCGTCCGTCAGGGCGATGTGGCGTGTCTTTCGGGTGAAGAGCGGGGTGCCGAGATGCCGTTCCAGTTCCTTGATCTGCTGGCTGACCGCGCCCGCGGTGACGTGCAGTTCCTCGGCGGCCAGCGACATGCTGCCGTGCCGGGCGGCGGCCTCGAACGCCCGCAGCGCGTTCAACGGCGGAAGCGACCCGCCCATGGTTTAGATTTCCTCGATCATTTTGAGAGAACGTCTCGCTTGTTGCCGCGCTTCCTCAAGCAGTAATTCTGCAGCGCGGGCGCCAGAAGTCCGCTCGGCGATGCAGATTTTTTAATGTACGGCGAGAATGGAAACGTCACAACAGCCATCCATGGGGACCGTCGACTGGGCGCTGCTGCTCCTGCTTTCGGTGCTGTGGGGCGGGTCGTTCTTCTTCTCGAAAGTGGCGCTGCACGATCTGCCGCCGCTCACGGTAGTCCTGTTCCGGGTCTCGCTGGCGGCGCTGGCGCTGTTCGTCTATCTCCGCGCCACCGGGCAGCACATCCCCGGGACACGCCTCGTCTGGGGGGCGTTCTTCGGCATGGGGGTGCTGAACAACATCGTTCCGTTCAGCCTCCTGTTCTGGGGGCAGACCCAGATCGCCAGCGGGCTCGCGTCGATCCTGAACGCGACGACGCCGGTCTTCGCCATCGTCGTCACGCGGCTTCTCGCCCCCGACACCGAACTGACGGCCAACCGCATGGCCGGGGTGGGCCTCGGCGTCGCGGGCGTCGGAGCGGGCGTGACGGCCGCCCTCCTGCGCCGGAGCGGCATCGCGGTTTTTGCAGAGGCAGAGATCGACGCGCTGCTGTCCCGCCTCCCGGACTGACGTTGACGCCGTCCAGCACCAAGCTCTTCCTCTTCGGCGCCGGTCAGGCCCGCCGTACCGCCCCGTCGCCGGTCACCACGGCACGGTCCGGCCGAGATAGTCGAGATACTCCAGGCCCGGCCGTCCCCGCTTGGCGAGCAGCACGTTCACCAGGTTGGGAACGCTCTCCTCGATGGAGAGCCGGGCCTCCGGACCGCCGAGCGCGGTGCGCACCCAGCCCGGAGCCATCAATACCATCGGGCGCGACGTCCCGGCCCGGCGGGCCGCGAAGCTTCGCATGAACATGTTGAGCGCCGCCTTGCTGCCGCGATAGACCTCGCGCTGGCCGGTCTCGTTGTTGCCGACGCTTCCCTGGCCGGACGACATCACGCCGATCAACCCCGTCGCCGACACGTTGCCCTCCAGGCTCTCGATGACGCGCATCGGGCTCAGGGCGTTGGTGATCATGACGTGGACGAAATCGTCGGTGGAGACCTCGCCGATCGTCTGCGTCGGGTCCCGGTTGGCCGTGCCGGCGTTGACGAACAGCATGTCGAACACCCGGCCGGACAGGCGCTCGCGCAGCGCCGCGATCTGGTCGGGCCGGCAGATGTCCAGGGTCTCGATCTCGACCCGGCCGGGGTGCTCGTCGGCCAGGTCGTGCAGCAGGGTCCGGGTTGCGCCGCCGCGCACCGTGCCGACGACGGTCCATCCCTTCTTCAGGAACTCGGCCGCGATGGCATGGCCGAGGCCGCGGGACGCACCGACGAGCAGAAGGGAGGGGCAGGACGGACGGGCTTCGTGAGAGGGCATGGGCTTGGCGCTTTCGCTGAGGGGTCCGGTCCCCACTGTGGCGCGCCGCACCGGCTTGCGCCAGACGCACAGGATGCAATAGATGTTTGCATCGAACGCCATGCCTGGGCGGGCTTGCGGAGTGTCCCGAGGCCATGCGGACCGTGGATCTGAACCTTCTCCTCTCGCTGGACGCGCTGCTCGCCGAGCGCAGCGTGACCGGAGCGGCGCGCCGGCTCGGCCTGAGCCCCTCCGCCATGAGCCGGACGCTGGCCCGGCTCCGCGCGGCGACGGGGGATCCGCTGCTCGTGCAGGCCGGCCGTGCCCTCGCCCCCACGCCCTACGCCGAAGAGCTGAGCGGGCGCGTCCATGCGATCACCCGGGACGCGCAGGCGGTCCTGCGGCCCAGCGCCGGCCGGCTGGACCTCGCTTCGCTCGACCGGACCTTCACGGTCCGCGCCGGCGAGGGGTTCGTCGAGCTCGTGTCCGCGCCGCTGGCGGCGGCGGTCACCGCGGCGGCACCGCACGTCCGCCTCCGCTTCGTGCCGAAGCCCGACAAGGACGCGCAGCCGCTTCGCGACGGGCTGATCGACCTGGAGATCGGCGTGCTCGGCACCGCGGCGCCGGAACTGCGCACCCACCTGCTTCTCCGGGACCGCTTCGTCGGCGTCGTCCGGACCGGCCATCCGCTTCTCGGAAGCGACGGGGTGACGCCGGAACGCTACGCGGCCTGCCGCCACGTCGTGGCGTCGCGGCGGGGGGAATTCCACGGGCCGGTCGACGACGCCCTGGACGCGTTGGGCCTGAAGCGGACGGTGTCCCTGGTGGTTCCGGCCTATCCCGACGCGATGCGGATCGCCCGCAGCTCGGACCTGGTGGCGCTCGTGCCGCGCTCGTGCCTCGGCAACGCCCTGGTCGCCGATCACGCCGCCGTCCTGGGGCTGGCGAGCTTCGAGTTGCCGGTCCCCACCCCCGGGTTCACCATATCCCTGATCTGGCACCCCCGCCTGGATGCCGATCCCGCCCACCGCTGGCTCCGCGACACCGTGGTGGCGGTGTGCAGGGAGGCCTACCGATGACGGTGCCCGCGAGGCGCCGCCGGCCGGGCGCGGCGCGCGGTGCGCCTCACCCGCCGGTGCGGGCGGGGCGGGACGCGGCCGTGGCGGCGAGTGCGGCGACCGCCACCGCCAGGGGCACGAACGAGACCCAGAGGACGCTATCCCAGCCGTAGGCCGTCAGCAGGCCGCCGGACGCGAAGGAACCCAAGGCCATCGTCCCGAACACGATGAAGTCGTTGAGCGACTGCACCCGTGTCCGCTCCTCGGCGCGATGGCACTCCAGCACGAGGGCCGACGCGCCGAGAAAGCCGAAGTTCCAGCCGACGCCCAGCAGGATCAGGCTCAGCCAGAAATGCGCCACGTCCACCCCCGCCAGCCCGGCCGCGGCGGAGGCGGCGATCAACGCCAGTCCGGCGGTCACCATGCGGGGGGCGCCGAAGCGCGCGATCAGCCGCCCGGTGACGAAGCTCGGCGCGTACATCGCGATCACGTGCCACTGCAGACCGAGGTTGGACGCCTCCTGCGACAGGCCGCACAGCCGCATCGCCAGCGGAGCGGCGGTCATGATGAAGTTCATGAGCAGGTAGGAGACCAGCCCGCAGAGCACGGCGGTGACGAAGCGGGGCTGGCGCGCGATGGCGCCGATCGGCCGGCCGCCGGCGACCTCCGCGGCCGTCGGCATCGGCAGCCGGACGCCGAGCAGGACGAGGGCGGACACGGCGGCCACGGCGGCCTGCGCCAGGTAGGTGGCGGCGAACAGGTGCGGCGGCGACAGCTCCATCGTGAGGGTGACGAGCTGCGGGCCGATGACCCCGGCGAACACCCCGCCCGCCATGACGGCGGACATCGCCCGCGCACGCCGCTCCGGCGGCGCGCAGTCGGCGGCGGCGAAGCGGAAGGACAGGACCACCGCGGCGTACGCCCCGCCGAAGACCATCGCCGCGCAGAACAGCCAGAACGAACCGAGCACCACCGCCAGGGCCGACAGCAGGCCGACGAGGACGCCGCATCCGGTCCCCGCCAGGAACGCGGCGCGGCGACCGTGGCGCCGGGCGATGGTGCCGGCCGGCAAGGTGCACACCGCCATCCCCACCACGAAGACGGAGATCGGCAGCGTCGCCAGCGCCGGGCTGGGCGCGAGCGTGCTGCCGATGATGGCGCCCGTCGCGTACACGACCACCGCGTTGGCGCCGGCGAGCGCCTGCGCGATCGCCAGCCGCAGGACATTGGCCAGCTCGTGACCGTACGGGCGCGCGGACGGGAGCCCGGCCTCGGAGCTGGCGTCGGCTTCGGACATGGGATTCCTCTGGCTGTGCGTCGACCGTGCCGGCGCACCGTCGATTGGTTGGTCCCGCTGCGGCCGCTGGGGACGATCGATCCAGCCTTAGCGATGGTTCGTCATGAATGGAAATGGTTTGTTCTCATGACCGCATGAACGGGAGTTCGACTCTGCGCATTCAGGGTCCGTTGTCCCTTCAGGCACGGTTCCAGAGGATCGGTCCTTCGGTGATGAAGGCATGAGCCTCGTCGAGATCGAAGATGCCATCGTTGGGCGTCCCGCTGAGCGGCCCGGTGGCGGCGCTGAGGCGTCGGATGGAGTTGGGCCGCTGTTTCGCCGCATCGCCCGCGACGGGAAGCGGGTCCTAGCTGTCCGACAGGCTTGTTGCCCGCTCGGTGCAGGCCACGGCACTCGCCGCTGGCCTGCGGGGCGCCCTGCCGGAGGGTGAGCGCCGCCATCGCTTTGCCGGCCACTTCCCCGCGCGCCGGGCTAGCACCACCGCCAGGCGGAGGAGGGTTTCGCCCAGCGTCATCTCGGCCATGCCTCCGCCGAGATGACCCGGCGCTACCAGCGCCGCCGCGACCGCGTCCGCGTCAGTCTCGCGCGTGCGGCCGGATTGTAAGGCTGGTTCGAAGCAGGGTCAGCATCGTATCAGGACACCGTCCCGACCGTATTCCACCGGACGGAACCGGCTTTGGACAGCACGTGGTCCTCCACGAGAGACATTTTTTGGTTAGAAAATATTAACCATATAAGCCGATCTTGCCGAGAGCTCCGGTTATGCGAAACAGGGCGATGACGGCGACAGCCTCCCTGAGGCTGGCAGAGGCTTCCAACAGTTTGCACGAACCGTCGCGGCGAGCCGCGTTGTTGCGCGCCCCTGAACGATCCTGGGGGCCGCCATGCAGGCATTTTGTCGATGCGGCTGCCACAGTCCTCAGAACAAAGGGTGAAAAGCAGGCATGAGCGTCCTCCACATCGACCAGACAGATACGGCGTGCGTCCCCACAGAGGCTGAAACGGACAGACAGCTCACCCTGCTTGGCCGCTATCTGTCCTACGCCAAGACACTGGAAGACGTCATGGATTTGGTCATGGAGACCGCGCGCCACCTGCTCAGGGCCGACGGGATCACCTTCGTGCTGCGTGAGGGCGACCGCTGCCATTATGCGGACGAAAAAGCGATTTCCCCATTGTGGGCGGGCAAGCGGTTTGCCATGGACGACTGCATTTCCGGCTGGGTCATGCGGGCGGGCGAGGCGGTCAGCATCGACGACATCCGTCGCGACACCCGCATTCCTCAGGACGCCTACCAATCGACCTTCGTCCGCAGCATGGCTATGGCGCCGGTTCGCAAAGACGACCCTCTGGCGGCGTTGGGCGCCTACTGGCGTGACTGCCGGTCGGTTTCGGCCGCCGAGGTGGCGTTGCTTGAGCAGATTGCCGACGCCTGCGCTCTGGCCATCGCCAATCTGGGGCTTCGCCGCGACCGGGAACAGCTCCGCGCAGAGAAGGACGCGGCAGAGCGCGCCGGTCTTTCCCGCTCCCGCTTCATGGCGGCACTCAGCCACGACCTCCACCAGCCACTGCAGTCGCTGATGTTCCTGGCGAGCATTCTGGAGCGGCAAGTGGTCGACACGGTGGCGCATTCCACGGTCGGCCGTATCGACCAGGAACTGGCCTCAGTGCGCTCGATGCTCGACGATGTGCGGGCGCTGTCGAACCTGGAATGTGGCGGGGCAATCATCCGATCCAACGATGTCCGGATCGACGACGTCCTTCAGCGGGTCGAGACGCTGCAAGCCGGGCTCGCCCAGGCGAAGGGGCTGCGCTTGACAGTTGGCCGGTCGGATGCCCGAGTCAGCAGTGAACCGAACCTGTTGGCCCGGATGATCGGAGCGATCGTCGAAATGGCGGTCCGTTGTACCGATCAGGGCGAGGTTCGGGTCGGGTGCAGGAAGGACGCCGGCATGTTGGAAATGATCGTGGAAGGCGCCGGGCCGGGAGTGCCACCGGATGGGCTCGACCTCCTGGAGACGATCGGGACACAAGAGGCGGCAGGGCGTCGTCATCCGCTGGCGTTGCGCTTGGTCATCATCAAGAGCCTGGGTGCCATGCTCGGCCATGGCGTCGAGGTGTGTTCCCGGGCGGGTGATGGTATCCGCTTCACGGTCACCGTGCCCTTGACCGACGGGAGACCATAAGACCTTTGATTCGACTCATTGATTGGACCGGAGTTGATTTTGGTTTAGAACCTTAATCGGTTGAAAAAACGCATTTAGGTTGCATTGACGACGAGGGGCATGGGGTGGCTGTGACGACCGAACCAAGTGCGTTGAAGCGCTTGCCCACCGGGGTGCCGGGACTGGACAGAATCCTGCACGGTGGCTTTCCAGTCGGATCGCTCTTCATCGTGCAAGGTTCCCCCGGCGCCGGAAAAACAGTACTCGCCAACCAGATCTGTTTCGAGCATGCCCGGCGCGGCGAGCAGGCCGTCTACGTGACCTTATTGGCGGAAAGTCACGATCGCCTGTTGAAGAATCTCAGCACCATGGATTTCTACGACGGCAACCAAGTGCCGTCGAACATCTATTATGTCAGCGGATTCGACCGGCTGGTGAGCGACGGCCTTCCCGGCATCCTCAACTTTATCGCGTCCGAGGCGAAGGCGCGCCAAGCGTCTCTGCTCGTGCTTGACGGGCTGTTCGTGCTGGAGGAGTCGGTTGAGTCCAGCCGCGACTTTCGCAAGTTCATCAATGACCTGTCCACACTCGCCAGCTTGATGGGCTGTACGGTCCTGTTGCTGACCAACAGCGCCCGCGAGCCATCCAGCCCCGAATACACGATGGTGGATGGCTGGATCGAGTTGAACGTGCGCTGCAGGGAATACCGGTCCTATCGCACCTTGACGGTCCATAAGGTCCGGGGCAGCGATTTCATTTCGGGTTTCCACCTCTTCACGATTGCGCAGAATGGCATCACGGTGATGCCGCGCTTCGAAAGGATAGAAGGGGAATCCGACGAGTTGGACGTGCCGCTGAAGCGCATAAGCACCGGTGTGCCCGAATTGGATCGGATGATCGGAGGTGGGGTCCCCTACGCCTCCACAACGCTGATGCTTGGTCCGACCGGGATTGGAAAGACATCCCTTGGCCTACATTTCATTTCCCAGTGCACACCTGCCCATCCAGGATTGATTTTCGGCTTCTACGAGAACGCGTCACGACTGAAACGACGCGCCCGCAACTACGGCATCGATCTCGACGGCTTGCTAAAGTCCGGCGCTGTTGAAATCGTCTGGCATCCGTCGACGGAAAATCTTCTGGACGATCTTGCCTACGAACTGTTGGCGGCCGTGCGGCACCGGAAGGTGGCGCGCCTGTTCGTGGACGGCATCGACGCCTTCGCACAGTCGATCATCTACAAGGATCGCCTGCCGTCGTTCCTGACCGCGATGACCAACACGCTGCGGGACGAGGGCGTGACGGCGCTGTACTCCATGGAGTTGCCGTTTTTGATGGGGGGTGAACATCGCGTTTCGCTCGGCAGCATTTCGGCGGTGGCGGAGAACATCGTGCTGCTGCGCTACGTCGAGAACGGCTCCCGTCTCCACCGCACGCTCTCCCTGGTGAAGGTTCGCGAAAGCGACTTCGACCCGTCGGTCCGCGAGTACCAGATCACGGAGCGCGGCATTCGGATCGGCGGCCGCATCTCCGCTCTGGCGAGCAATCCCGCCGGAACCGATCCCATCGTTCCTGACAGTCGGTAGGCGGGGGCGATGACAACGCAACCCTTCCCTGCTGGGCGCGGCCACGTCCTCGTTGTCGAGGACGAAACTGGCATCAGGACGGCGATGTCGCTGGTATTGGAAATGGAGGGCTATCAGGTTTCGCAGGCTGGCGACGGCCGCAAAGGCCTCCACTGCCTGCTGCAGACCGTTCCGGACCTTGTCATCACCGACTATATGATGCCTTCAATGAGCGGTCTGGAGATGATCCGGGAGATCCGGGCCAAAGAGGAATTCCGGGCGCTCCCGATCATCATGCTCACAGCCGCCTTTCCATCCGAGCCGGACTGCAAGACCCTTGTTGATGCATGCCTATCGAAGCCGGTGGATGTTCCGACCCTGGTCAGAACCATTCAGACCCTGCTCGACCGTCGAAACCCAAGCGACTGAAGGGCGGAGCCGCTGGGAACCTGTCCTGGAAGACGTTTAATCGTATGAATCGATTGTGATTCAAAGCGGCCTCCATGCCGGAGGTTCGACTGTGCGCATTCTGGGACGGTCGTTTTGCCGGGCGTGGATCCAGAAGGCTGGTTCTCCAGTGATGAAGGGGAGAGCCTCGTCGGGATCGAAGACGGCGCCGAAGACTCCAACCGGTCCCTGTGCGTCTCACCGCCGCCACAGGATTCCGCCCGCTCATCATCGCCGCAGGGTCGCAGGCGAGCGGCCGGCGCATCGGTACGTACCGCTGAGCGAGGGAGGAGCCGCGGTCACACGGTGGGTCTTGATGCCGCCACGCGGCCATGTACAAGCGGCGATCCGCTCCAGGACAGGGACGACATGCACCGGCATCGCGGTCGCGTCGGTGAAGGGCTGTTGGCCGGTCAACACCCGACACACTACAGGTGCCCCCATGGCACGCCCCGTCGTCCCGCCTCCCCGAAAGAACCGTTCCGGCTGATCGCGGCGTCCCCGCTTCCTCCGCCCTACACGAACCACCACGCCGCCACCTGGCCGGCGCCGATCCCCGCCAGGGTGACGCCGGCGCCGCCACCCAGGTCGATGAGCGCGCCGTCGGCGGTGGCGGCGACCGTCCAGCCCTGGCCGGGCGTCAGCTCCAGGCGGTCGCCGGCGGCGGCGTCGAAGTCGGTGACGGTGTCCCGGCCGCCGCCCGGGCCGAACTGGAAGCGGTCGGCCCCGGCGCCACCGGTCAGGCGGTCGTCGCCCCGGTTGCCGGCCAGCACGTCGTCGCCGGCACCGCCGTCCAGACCGTCGTCGCCCTGGCCGCCGAACAGGCTGTCGGCGCCGTCGCCGCCCCACAGCATGTCGGCGGCGAGGTTGCCGTAGAGGAGGTCGGCCCCGGCCCCGCCGCCGGCGGCGTCGAAGTCCTGGCCGCCGAACAGGGTGTCGTCGCCGTCGCCTCCCTCCAGGGAATCGGCGCCCCAGTTGCCGTAGACGACGTCGTCGCCGGCCAGGGCGCTGACGAGATCGTTGCCGGCGTTGCCGCGCAGCGCGTTGACGGCGGCGTTGCCGAACAGGGTGTCGGAACCGGAGCCGCCGTCGGCGTTCTCGATGACGGCGCCGAAGGCGATGGCGACGTTGGCCTCGCTGGGGCTGCCGCCGCGCTCGACGCCGATGCTGCTGAAATGGCCGTCGCGCAGGTCGACCCACAGGCCCAGCGTCTGGTTCGACAGGTCGAACGCGTCGACGCCGCCGCCGTCCCAGACGGTGAGCACCTGCTCCTCGCCGGCGCTGAAGCGGTAGACGTCGTCGCCGGCCCGGGTCGCGGTGTTGGCGCCGTAGAGGTACTGCACCGCGGCGACGTCGTAGAGCTGCGGCGTCGTCGGGTTGTAGCCGGTGGTCGGGTGGGCGTTGTAGGACATCACCGTGTACTGGTAATTGTCCTGCGCCGCCGGGAGATAGGGCGCCTCGTTGACGTCGTAGGGGCCCGGATGCTTGAGGCCGAGCGCGTGTCCCGTCTCGTGGATCAGGCGGCGGTAGGCGGTGAATCCGGGTGTCGGGTTGGCGTTGTCGGCGACCGCGTGGTTGAGATAGACGTCGCCGGCGCCGTTCCAATCGCGCCCGGGCGCGAAGGCGAAGCCCGCGGGGCCGGTGCCGGCGGTGCCGAAGGCGATGTCGCCGCCGCTCGCCACCTCCGTGAAGGTGACGTCGGCGACGTCCGACCACAGGCGCAGCGCCTCGCGCGCCGCCTCCATCTGCGCCTCGGACATCGGCCGGACGTCCTCGATCCCGTAGGCGGCGGCGTAGTCCGGGGCGGCCTGCAGGAAGCTGTAGGTCAGCGACACCGGCTGGCCGACGATGCCGGGCTCCGCCTGCCAGGTGTCGCCGCGCAGCCGGCCGTCCGGGTCCATCAGCAGGGCGTCGATGTGCTCCGGCAGGCCGGACGGGCGCGTTCCCGTCACCGCCGCCACGGCGAGGCTCCCGGCGCCCTCTCCGGCGCGACGGCGGGGTAGGGCGGGGGCGGCGGGGACGGGCCGGCGGCGGGCAGGGGCGGCATGGCGACTCCGGAGGACACGGCGGCGTCGGCAGGCATGTCCGGATCGGGCCTCCTATGGCCCGGCCTGGGCTGTCCTGCCGACGTCCGCGCAGCGTACCACAGGGAGGGCGCGCAGAGGGACCGCCGGGCCCGCCGGCCGGGCGCCGGACTCTCAATCCTTCTTCGGCACCAGGGTCAGCTTCACCAGCACGGCGCCGTTGACGGCGGTGAGCAGCACCACCAGCCAGACGGTCGCCACCGGGTCGACCAGCAGCGTGCCGACGAGGGCGCCGACGGTGAGGACGAGAAGGACGAGGGCGGTGAGGGTGTCGCCGGTGGATTCCATGGTTCCTCTCCCAAGGATGCGGGGATGTCTGTGGAACCATCCTTGCGGCATTCGCCGGACGGGGCATTGCGATCCGTCAGCGGTGCGATCCGTCAGCGGTCGCCGCCGCCCGCGTCGGAGGCCGTGCGGCCGTGGCCGGCATCGGCACGCCGTCGAGGCGTCACGCCCCGGCGGTGCGCCGCCTTTGTGAAAATTTCGAGACGAATCGGCGTGCCAAGGCCGCGTCCGCGGCGCCGTTCACTCCGCCGGGCCGTTCACCACCCGCGGCCGCTGCGGCGCGGCGGGCTCGTTGTTGCGGTAGTCCTGCAGCCGCGTGGCGCGCAGGCCGCGCATGCCGTGGCTGTCGATCAGCCGCTGCCAGGACAGGAACTCCTCGACCGAAAGGGTGTAGCGGCGGCATGCTTCCTCGAGGCTGATGAGGCCGGAGCGCACGCCCGCGACCACCTCCGCCTTGCGGCGCATCACCCAGCGCTTGGTGTCCGGCGGCGGCAGATCGTTTTCGCTCATGGGCCGGCCGATGGGACCGACGATCATCGCTCCACTGGAGCCATCGTCGCTCTGTTCGTGCTCGCGAGATGACATGCGCGGACGCTCCACCACTTCTCAGTACCGTTCAGCGCCGCGAGTGTAACCGCAGGCACTTAAAAAATGCCTAATCGATAGGGTTAATGCTTTATACGTGAAATAACATGACCACCCCGTGGATCGCTTCTGTCGGCGGCGTGCCGCCGGGGGCGGGGAGGGGCGCCGGGCGTTTCGCGCGGGGGCCGACCGACCGCCTCGCGCCGCTCGGCGGCGTCAGTGGATGCGCTTGATGCTCGACACCGGGATGTTGAGGTCCTCCGCCACGGCCAGCATCGGCTCGCCGTCCTTGGAGTAGTCGACGCCGGCGACGTAGCCGTAGGTCGTCGTCGTCGCCTTGATGATGTCGTCGGGCTTCTCGCCGCGCGGCGCCACGTTGATGCGGTAGTTGCCGGGCTGCACGGCGTTGCCCCGGTCGTCCTTGAAGTCCCAGGTCACCGTGTTGGGCTTGCCGGCGTCGGTGCCGCCGTTGAAGGAGCGGACGATGCGCCCGGCGGAGTCGAGGATGTCGACGCGCACCTCCTTGGCCGCGTGGTCCAGCTCGTAGGACAGCTCCGCCGTCTCCATCCCGGAGATGTAGGGGAAGGTGTCGCCCTCGTACTCGACGACCTTGCCGAGGTAGGAAAGGCCGCTGGCGGTGGCCGCGGTCTGCTGCGACTTGAGGAGCTTGTCCAGCCGGCTGTTGGTGGCGATGTTCTGCTCGACGTTGGCGAACTGCACCAGCTGGTTGGTCATCTCGTTGGTGTCCATCGGCTTCAGCGGGTCCTGGTTCTGCATCTGCGTGGTCAGCAGGCGCAGGAAGCTCTCGAAATTGTCGCCGAGGCCCTTGAGCGCGACGTCGGTCTTCTTCTCGTCCTCGGTCTTGGCGTCGGCCTTGTCCGAGGTCTTCGTCGTGCTGGTCTGCTTGGCCGTGCCGTAGGGATTGAGCGTGTACTGGCCGGAGGTGTCGGTGGTGAGGCTCATGGTCCGGGTCCTCTCGCGCGCCGCCGCGGCGGCTCGGGGGTCGTCAGGGGGTGGGGTCCGGGGTCAGACGCGGAAGTCGACCCGCCCGGGCGCCAGGGTCAGGGAATAGTGGGCGGCGGCTTCCGGAACGTCGTCGCCGCCACCGAAGCCGCGGCCGCGCCGCGCCGCGCCGCCGCGGCGGTCGTCGCCGCCGCCGTGCGCCGGCCCGCCGTCACCGCGCAGGTTGAAGCTGAGGCTGCCGGAGTCCGCCTTCAGGCCGGCGTCCTGCAGGGCGCGCTCCAGCGAGCGGGCGTCGCGCATCAGCAGTTCCAGCGTCTGCGGCTTGTCGGCCGCGACCACCGCGTGGACGCGGCCGTCGTGGGCGAACTCCAGCTTGATCTCGATGCGGCCGAGTTCGTCGGGGCGCAGGTTGATGGTGAACTGGTCGTTGCCGTCCCGGACGTTCTTCTGGACGTGCATCGAGATCTGGTCCGGCACGCCCATCGGCATGTTGGGATGGGCCCGCGTGGCGCGCAGATGGCTGAGCGACGCCGCCGGATCGGCCCCGTTCAGCCCGCGCACGCCGTCGAGCGGCAGGACGCCGGCCTGGCCGAGGTCGCCGGCGTGGGGGCCGGCGGCGCCGGGCCGGCCGGCCGCCGGGTCGGCATCGCCCGTCGCCGCGGTCCCGGCCGCCGGGGCCAGCGCGTCGAGCGTCTCCTTGGCCGCGGCGGCGGCGGTCCGGACCTCCGCGGCGGCGGCGGTCTGGGCCTGCGCCTGCGCCTGCTGCTGCTGGGCGTCGGGGTTGGTCTGGCCGTTGCCGGCGCCGTTGGCGGTGTTCTCCGCCGTCTTGCGGCTCGGCGCGCTGGCGATGTCCGCCAGGGAGTCCGGCAGATCGATCTCGTCGTCGTCCGGCAGCCGGTCCGCCGCGAGGTCGCCGGTCGCCGGGTCGGCGCTGCGCACCACCGCGCCGCCGCCGTCGGGCGCGGCGCCCTTGCCCGGCGCCGCGGCGGCTTCGCCGTCGGCCGCCGGGGCCGATACCGGCGTGGCGGCCGGCGCCGCGGCCAGCGTGCCGTCGGCCGCGCCGGGCGTGTCGCCCGCCGCCTCGGCCGGCGCGACGGCGTCGCCGTCCGTACGCTCGCCGTCGCTCTCCCCGGCCGCGGCGTCGGTCTGTCCGGCGCCGCCCGCGGGCACCGGCAGCGCCGCCTCGACCGCCGCCTCGACCGCCGCCTCGACCGCCGTGGCGGTGTCGGTGGCGGGGAGGGGGGGCGTGGCGGCGGCGTCGGTCGCTTCGGCCGGCGTCGCGCCGTCCGCGTCCTCGCCGGTCTCCGCGACGGCGTCGTCTCCGGCGGTCTCGGCCGACGCGTCCGCCTCGGCGGCGGCGTCGTCCGCGGCGGGCGCGGCGTCGGTCGCTTCGGCCGCCGCCGCACCGTCCTCGGCGCTCGCCTTGGCGCCCTCCTTGGCGCCTTCCTTGGCGGTGGTCCTGGCGTCGGCCTTGGTCCCGTCCCTGGTCTCCCCCTTGGCCGCGGAGCGGGCCGGCTCGCGCCCGGACTCCCCGGCCGGCGCGGCCTCGGCGCGATCGTCGCGTTGCGCCGCCGCACGGCGCACGTCGTCGCGGCTTTCGGCCGGCGGCGCGGCGTCCTCCGGCCGCGGCTCGCGGGCCGGGCGGGGGTCCGGCCGCTCGGCGGCGGGGCGGACGGAAGGGCGGACCGGCGCCCGCGCCGCCGCCGCCTCCCGCGCCGCCTCCCGGGCGTCGGCGGCGGCGGCGTCGCGCTTGCGCTCCGCGGCGTCCGCCATCAGTCGGTCCATCATCTTGGCGAACAGGTCGTCCGTGCCGGCCGTCGGGGCGGTCTGGCCGATGGCGTCGAGCGACGCGGACGGGAGAATGGACCGGATATCCATGGGACGCATTCCTGGCTGGGTGACCGCTCTTCCCTAAGCAAGTCCCGGGCCAACCGCCGGGCGGCCCGGCGCGCCGGAAATCCGCGGGAGAGCCGGCGGGCGGCGGCAATTCCCGCCGCGGGGCGGCAAATTTGGCCGGGGGTGCGGGCGTTCTTGCCGGGACCGCACAACGAAACGGGCCGCCCGTGGCGGCCCGTCGCGTCGGATCGGCAGGGGGCGCCGCAGGCGGCCCCGGGGCATGGCGGAGGGATGTGCCCGGCTACAGCCGGGTGTTGAGCGTCGCGGCGGTGGCCGGGCCGTGCGCCGGCGGGCCGTAGCCGCGGGCGACGGGGCCGTAGCCCTTGACCGGGCCGGCCGGCCCGTAGGCGACGCCCGGCTGCGCCTGGCGGCTGCGGTTGACGGCGCCGACCACGGTGTCGACCAGGATCTGCTGGGCCGTGTTGGTGACGCGCAGCGCCTTGGCGTTGGCGGCGGCGCTGGCGGCCAGCGCCCCGTTGGCGTCGCGCAGGCGGCGCTTCAGCTCCGGCGGCAGGCTGCGCAGGCCCTCGGGATCGATGCGCATGAGGCGCGACACCTCCTCGTAGACCAGCACCATCGGCTGCTTGTCCTTGGCCAGGGCGGCCACGGCGGCGGCGCTGAGGCGGCCCTGGACGGCCGCCGTCTCGCGCTCGAGGTGGGCGGTCAGGCGCTCCATCAGCCCGGCCAGCGCGGCGGCGCGCTCCTCCGGGGTGGTGGGCAGCGCGGCCCCCTTGGTCGTCTTGGCCTGGGGGAAGCGGACGTCAACCTTGTCCATGGGACATCTCCTGTGCGCGCAGAAGCTCGCGATACACCTGGTCGGCGAGGCCGAAGCCGCCGCGGGCCATCATCTGTTTGCCGTATTCCTGGACCAGCAGGCCGCGGAACATCTCCTCGCCCTTGCCGCCGCCGAACTCCTCGTTCACCGGCACGCTCTCGAACAGCGGCGACAGCATCTGGCCGATGAACATCGCCTCGAACTCGCCGGCCTTGCGGCGCAGCTTCTCGCGCGTGGCGGGGTCGACGCGGCTCTCGTCGGCGTCGCCCGGCGGCCGGTCGCCCTGGCGCAGGCGGTCGACCAGCGGCGACGGGCGGGGGGCCGGCAGCGGCGGGGTGGGCAGGGCGGCGTCCATCAGATCACCTCGATCTCGGCTTGCAGCGCCCCGGCGGCCTTGATCGACTGGAGGATGGCGATCATGTCGCGGGGGCCGACCCCCAGCGCATTCAAACTCTGTACCAACTCCTGCAGGGTGACGCCGGACTGCATGACGGCGAGGCGGCGGTCGGACTGTTCGTCGACCTGGATGTCGGTGCGCGGCACGATGGCGGTCTCGCCCTCGCTGAAGGGGCCGGGCTGGCTCACCTGCGGCGTCTCGGTGACGCGGATCGTCAGGTTGCCCTGGGCGATGGCGACCGTGGAGATGCGCACGTTCTCGCCCATCACGATGACCCCCGACTTCTCGTCGACGACGACGCGGGCCACCTGGTCGGGGACGACCTCGAGCTGCTCGATCTCGGTGACCAGGCCGACCACGTCGCCGCGCCGCGTCTCCGGCACCCGCAGCAGCACCGAGGAGGGGTCGGTCGCCTGGGCCAGGTTGCCGCGGAGCTGGGTGTTGATGGCGTTCGCCACCCGCTGGGCGGTGGTGAAGTCGGGATTGCGCAGGGACAGGCGCAGCACCGGCAGCTCGGCCAGCGAGAATTCGATCTCCCGCTCCACCAGGGCGCCCGAGGCGATGCGGCCGGAGGTCGGCACGCCGCGCGTCACGCTGGCGCCCTGGCCCTGGGCGGAGAAGCCGGAGACGGCGATCGGCCCCTGGGCGACGGCGTAGACCTCGCCGTCGGCGCCCAGCAGCGGCGTCACCAGCAGGGTGCCGCCGAGCAGGCTCTTGGAATCGCCCATGGCGCTCACCGTCACGTCGATGCGCGTGCCCTGGGCGGCGTAGGGCGGCAGGGTCGAGGTCACCATCACCGCCGCCACGTTCTTGGTGCGCAGGTTGGCGCCGCGGACGTTGACGCCCATCCGCTCCAGCATGCCGGTCAGGCTCTGCTCGGTGAAGGGCGAGTTGTTGAGGCTGTCGCCGGTGCCGTTCAGGCCGACCACCAGGCCGTAGCCGATCAGCATGTTGTCGCGCACGCCCTCGACGTCGACGACGTCCTTGATGCGGGCCGACGCCGCGCCGGCCGGCAGCGGCAGCACCAGCGCCAGCGCCACGCCCAGCGCGCACAGGGCGCGGCGGGCGGAGCGCAGCGGGCGGAGGGTCGGTTCGGTCATCATGGCGGTCCTGCTCGAACGAAGCGTTGCCAGCCCCTTGCGATTCCCGTGCCACTCGCTCCGATGCGGCCGCGGGCTGCAACAAAAGCCGAGTTTACCTCGAATGATCGGCGATCGTGTCCGGGAAAACACGCGTCCGCACCGGCAAAATTTGCCCGATTGCGGCAAGCCTTGACCGGATGTTAAGGTTTATCCACCATTTATATCCGCGTTTCAGCGAATTCGGTTGCGCAGATCATGAAAGTCGAAGGCTCCGGCAATCTTCGCGGCAGCTCCACGGTGCGGCGCACCGGCCGGTCCGAAGGGACGGGCGGCGGCTCCTTCGCCAAGCAGCTGACCAACGAGGCCGAGACGACCCCCGCCCAGGGCGTGGCGCCCACCGCCGCCGCCCACGGGGTGAGCGGCGTGCTCGCCCTGCAGGAGGTGGACGACGCGACGGCCCGCGCCTCGCGCGGCAAGATGCGCGCCCAGGAGATGCTGGACAAGATGGAGGAGATCCGCCACGGCATCCTGTCCGGCGCGCTGCCGCGCGACAAGGTGATGGAACTGTCGCGCATCGTCCAGAGCCGCCGGGTCCACGTCGACGACCCGCGCCTGGCGGAGATTCTCGACGAGATCGACCTGCGCGCGCAGGTTGAGCTGGCCAAGCTCCAGTCCTGACCGCCGGGCCGCCGCGCGCGGTCACGGAAAGGTCACGTTTTCCGCCATCCCCGGGGCATTGTTCCTGCACCGCACCATCGTTCGGCAGGGTTGCGGCAGGATCGTCGCGTCCATATACTCCGCGCCGCTTTGATTACCCTAAACGAGTTTGGAAGTCCTCGGATGTCCTCGCCGCTCGTGTCACCGGACTACAAGCCGTCGGAAGACGAACCGTTCATGAATCCGACCATGCGGGAGTACTTCCGCCAGAAGCTGCTGCGGTGGCGGGCGGAGTTGCTGGCGGAGTCGACGGAAACCCTCGCCAGTCTGCAGGAGGGCGGGATACTGGAACCGGACATCGCCGACCGCGCCTCGGCGGAGACCGACCGGGCGCTGGAGCTGCGCACCCGCGACCGCGAGCGCAAGCTGATCGCCAAGATCGACGCGGCGCTCCAGCGGATCGCCGACAGCAGCTACGGCTATTGCGAAGAGACGGGGGAGCCGATCGGCGTCCGTCGCCTCGACGCCCGTCCCATCGCCACGCTCAGCCTCGAGGCGCAGGAGCGCCACGAGCGCATGGAGCGCACCCAGCGCGACGACTGACGGCCGAATCGGCGGGGGCGCGACGCGCCCCTCCGGGCGAGGGGGGCGCCGCTCACGGCCGTGCGCGACGGTCCGGCGCCGCGGGTGCCCGGCGTCCCGTCGCGGACCCGCGCCCGCCGTCGACCCGCCGCATGCCGCGGCCGGCGCGCCGTCCCCCGGCGCGGCGCGTGGGGGCGCCGATCCGGCTTTCCGGCATGCGGAATGGTTTTCGGTCTCTGGTCGCCGGCCGGCGGCGGACCGGGTAAGGTCCTCCCTGCCGATTGGGTGCGTCCAATTCGGAACGTTTTTCCCTAGCCTTGGCCCGCCGCTCCGCGGCGGGCCTTTCTTTTTCGGGCCGGGGCCAACGACGATTGCCCGGCAGATCCTGCCGGGCAAGGCCGTTCCGGTGATGGCGGTGGTCGCCGGGTCAGAAGGGCATCAGGACGTCGAGGACCTGCTGGCCGTAGCGGGGCTGCTGCACGTCGGTGATCTGGCCATGGCCGCCGTAGGCGATCCGCGCCTCGGCGATCTTCTCGTAGCTGATGGTGTTCTGGGCGGTGATGTCCTCGGGCCGGATGACGCCGGTGATCACCAGGTCGCGGCGCTCGAAGTTGACTCGCACCTCCTGGCGCCCCTGGATGACCATGTTGCCGTTGGGCAGGGCCTGCGTGACCAGGGCGGCGACCTTCAGCTCGATCTTCTCGTTGCGCTTGATGCCGCCCTTGCCGGTCGAGCCGCTGGTGCTGTTGGCCTCGACCAGGCTCTCGGGGTCCACCTCGTCCGGCAGGATGCCGCGGAGCTGGCTCTCCAGGCCGAAGAAGCTCGGCAGGCCCATGCCTTCGCTGTTGTCGCGCGAGCGGTTGCTCTCGTTGTTGATCTGCGCCTCGTCGTCGATCTCGATCAGCACCGTCAGGATGTCGCCGACCTTGCCCGCCCGCTGGTCCTTGAAGAAGGCCTTCGCGCCGGTGCGCCACAGGGAGTTCGGGTTGCGCTCCGCCGGCAGCGGCGTCGGCATCGGCAGGCTGACCGGCTGGTAGCCGGGCGTCGCCTGCGGGTCCTGGATCTTGGTGAGCTGCGGCGCCTGGCCGACGTCGGAGAGGCGGGACATGGCGCTGCAGGCGGGCAGACCGGCGGCGACGGCGGCGAGCAGGGCGGCGCGGGCGAGCGGACGGGCGAGGCGGCGGCGCGGGGCGGACATCGGAGCTTTCTCCTTACTGGATCAGGGTGGTGCCGGGCTTTGCCACGGCCACGACGTTGGGGCCCGCGACCGTCGCTTCGACGATGCGGTTGGACTGGGTGTTGACGACGCGGATGGTCTCGCCCTTGCCGCCGTCCTGCAGGGCCTTGCCCTGGGCGGTCAGCGTGAGGTTGGCGGAGACCAGGGTGATGGTGACCATCGAGCCCTTGTCGACCAGGCGCGGCGACTGCAGGTCGCGCAGGCGGACTGGCTGGTTGACGGGGACGCCGCGCTTGGGCGTCATGCCGACGACGTCGGCCTCGGTGGCGGCGACGTCGCTGCCGGCGTATTCGGCGCGCACCTCGATCCAGGCGACGTCCTCGGCGCCGATGAGGTCGCCCGGCAGGACGCGCCGCGCCAGCACCGGCACCTCGACGACGCCGAAGGCGCGGCCGGACACCGGCAGGCGGACCTCCGGCCGGGTGCCGGGGATCACCAGCTCCGCCGCGAAGCGGCCGCCGACCGGGCTGTAGTAGAGGTTCTCCACCATCAGGCCGCCGGCCGGCGCCGCCCCGGCGGGGGCGCGCAGCTCGACCGCGCGGGCGTCCAGCTCGACGTGGATGCGCCCGATCGGGATCTGGCTCGTCAGCGCCTCGGTCAGCGCCCCTTCGGCATGGGTGGTGCCGTAGACGATGGCCGGCGCCTCGGCGGCGGCCGTGGCGGCGACCGCCGGAGCGGCCAGCGGCGCCAGGGCGAAGGCGGTGCCGAGGAGAAGGGCGGAGACGGTGCGGATCATGGCGGTTGCTCCCTAGACCGGGCCGGCGTCAGCGCAGCTGGCTCGCCTGCTGCATCATTTCGTCGGTGGTCTTGATGATCTTGGAGTTCATCTCGTAGGCGCGCTGGGCGGAGATCAGGGTGGTGATCTCCTGGACGATGTTGACGTTGGACGTCTCCAGGGCGCCCTGGACGACCTGGCCGAAGCCCGGCGCGCCGGGGTTGCCGGCGACCGCCTCGCCCGAGGCCGGCGTCTGCATGAACAGGTTGTCGCCGACCGCTTCCAGCCCGGCCGCGTTGGGGAAGGCGGCGAGCTGGATCTGCCCGACGTTCTGGCTGTCCACCTGGCCGTCCAGCTTCACCAGCACCTCGCCCGAGGCGTTGATGGCGATGTCCGTCGCCTCGGTGGGGATGGTGATGGCCGGCTGGAGCTGGTAGCCGTCGGCGGTGACGATGATGCCCTCGGGCGAGAGCTTGAAGTTGCCGGCCCGGGTGTACGCGGTGTCGCCGCTGGGCAGCAGCACCTGGAAATAGCCGGAGCCGTTGACCGCGACGTCCAGCTTGTTGTCGGTGACGGTCAGGTTGCCCTGCTCCATCAGGCGGCCGATCGCGGCGACCCGCACGCCGGCGCCGATCTGCACGCCGGTCGGCACGATGGTGCCGGCGTCCGACGAGGTCGAGCCGATGCGGCGGAAGTTCTGGTAGAGCAGGTCCTGGAATTCGGCCCGCTGCTTCTTGAAGCCGGTCGTGGTCGCGTTGGCGATGTTGTTGGAGATCGTCTCGACGTTGATCTGCTGGGCCAGCATTCCGGTGGCGCCGATGGCGAGGCTGCGCATGGCTGGTTCTCCCTCTTCTTCCGGCTCAGACCGCGCGGCCGAGGCGCTGGATGGCGGTGCGCATGCGCTCGTGCTCGGTGGAGATCATCGATTGCGCCTGCTGGTACTGGCGCGAGACGTCGATCATCGAGGTCATCTCGAGGATCGCGTTGACGTTGGAGCCTTCGAGCATGCCCTGGACGACCTTGGTGTCCGGCGGCGCCGGCTGCGGCTCCTGGTCGCTGACGTAGAGCCCGCCGCCGACCTCGGTCATCAGCTGCTCGTCGGCGAAGGTGACGACGTTGAGACGGCCGATCGGCCCGAGCTCGGTGGCCACCGTGCCGTCGCCCGCCACCTTGACGGTCGTCGTGCCGGCCGGCAGCGTCAGCGGCTGGCCGTTGTCGGCCAGCACCGGCAGGCCGCCGGCGTCGACGACCTGGCGGGCGTCGTTGAGCTGGAAGGAGCCGGCGCGGGTGTAGCGCTGGCCGGCGGCGGTATCGACGGTGAAGTAGCCGGGCCCGGTCAGCGCCAGGTCGAGCTCGTTGCCGGTGGCGGTCAGGCCGCCCGGCCGCAGGTCGCGCACCACGGCGCGGTCCTGGACGAAGCTCACCTGCTCGTGCATGGCCGGACGCTCCAGGAACTCCGTGAACAGGACGCGCTGCTGCTTGAAGCCGGTGGTGTTCATGTTGGCGATGTTGTTCGCCACCACGTCCATCTGGCGGCGCAGCGCGGTCTGGCGCGACAGGGCGACGTAGATCGAGTTTTCCATCGGCGGCCTCTTGCGACGTCTCTGCCGGGGCGGCCTTCCGCGACCGGCGCCAAAGGCATTGCAGGAGGCGTGCCAACCGAGGCGCCGTGCCGGTTTCCGGGCCCCGCCCGCCGCTCGGCGGGGCGACGGCGGCGCGATGCCGGCGGCCGGCGGGAGCGACCCGGCAATTCCTGCCCCCGTCCGGGCGGAAGCTGCCGGTCCGGGGCGGCACGAACACCCCCGTCCCGCGCCCGGTCGGGCGCAGGGGGGCGGGGCGCCGGCGCGCCACGGGGGATCGGCCGCGCCCGGAGCGGACTCCGGGCGTTCGGGCGACTCGGGTTGAATCAAGAAGCGTGCCGCGGCCACGCGGTGCGGTGCGTCGTCGGCGGAAATGCGCAACTGAAAGGACTTATTAACTAACGCGAAGATAGTTTGGGGCTTGCCGGTTTGGCCTGATTGTCTCGATGGCGCACGACGGATCCCATGAGCGCGGATGTAGAGGACGGCGGCCTTTCCGAAGGCCTGCCGCGCAAGAAATTCAGCGGCAAGAAGCTTGTCCTGTTCGTCATCCTGCCGCTGGTGCTGCTGGTGGGCGCGGGCGCGGGGATCTATTTCTCCGGCGTGCTCGACATGCTGACCGGGGCGGGCGACGCGGAGCATGCGGAGGCCGGCGGCGAGCCCGGCGCGGAGGCGGGGGCCGACCCGCACGCCGCGCCGATCTTCTACGACCTGCCGGACATGCTGGTGAACCTCAACTCCAGCGGCCGGCGGCCCGCCTTCCTGAAGATCAAGATCTCCATCCAGGTCGCCAAGCCCGAGGACATCCCCGCCATCGAGCACGTGCTGCCGCGCATCGTCGACAACTTCCAGGTCTATCTGCGCGAGCTGCGGCTGGAGGACCTGAAGGGGTCGGCCGGCATGTACCGGCTGCGCCAGGAACTGCTGATGCGCATCAGCGCGTCGGCCCATCCGGTCAAGGTGAAGGACGTGCTGTTCCGCGAGATGCTGGTGCAGTGACGGGCGACGGAGGGCGCGCATGAGCAACGCGGAAGAGCTGAGCGAAGAGGAACGGCTGGCGGCGGAGTGGGCGGCACTCGCCGAAGACAGCGGCGACATGGGCGAGGTGGCGCCGGGCGGCTCGACGCGGGTTCTCAACCAGGACGAAATCGACAGCCTGCTCGGCTTCGACCAGGGTGGCGCCGGCGACGGCGACAACTCGGGCATCATGGCCCTGGTCAACTCGGCGCTCGTCAACTACGAACGCCTGCCCATGCTGGAGGTGGTCTTCGACCGCCTCGTGCGCATGATGTCGACGAGCCTGCGCAACTTCACCTCCGACAACGTCGAGGTGAGCCTCGACCAGATCTCCTCGGTGCGCTTCGGCGACTATCTCAACTCGATCCCGCTGCCGGCCATGCTGTCGGTCTTCAAGGCCGAGGAGTGGGACAACTACGGCCTGATGGTCGTCGATTCGGCCCTGATCTACTCCATCGTCGACGTGCTGCTGGGCGGCCGGCGCGGCACCGCGGCCATGCGCATCGAGGGCCGCCCCTACACCACCATCGAGCGCAACCTGGTGGAGCGCATGGTGCACGTGGTGCTGTCGGACCTGTCGGCCGCCTTCGACCCGCTGTCGCCGGTCACCTTCCGCTTCGACCGGCTGGAGACGAACCCGCGCTTCGCCACCATCGCCCGCCCCGCCAACGCCGCCGTGCTGGTCAAGCTGCGCATCGACATGGAGGACCGCGGCGGCCGGCTGGAGCTGATGATCCCCTACGCGACGCTGGAGCCGGTGCGCGAGCTGCTGCTGCAGATGTTCATGGGCGAGAAGTTCGGCCGCGACAGCATCTGGGAAACCCACCTGGCCTCCGAGCTGCTGGTCACCGACGTCGACATCTCCGCCGTCCTCGACGAGGTGACGATGACCTTGCACGACGTGCTGAACTGGCGCGTCGGCACCCGCATCCTGCTGAACGCCACCCCCGACGGCGCCATCGAGCTGCGCTGCGGCGACGTGTCGATGTTCCAGGGGCGCATGGGCCGCAAGGGCGGGCACATCGCCGTGCGGATCGAGAAGGAACTGCCCAAGCAGGAGGTCATGCGCCTATGAGCCCCACCGTTTCCCTGGTGCTCGATCTCGTGCTGGTGGGCCTCCTCGTGGCGACCATCGCCTACGCGATCATCCTCAACAAGCAGATCGTCCGCCTGCGCGACAGCCGCAGCGAGATGGCCGGCCTGATCGCCGGCCTGAACGAGGCGATGGAGAAGGCCGAGCTCGGGGTGCGCGGCATGAAGCGCACCGCCGCCGACACCGGCGAGGGGCTGCAGCGCACGATCGACAAGGGGGCCGCGCTGCGCGACGAGCTGCAGTTCATGATCGAGGCGGCCGACGCGCTCGCCAACCGGCTGGGCGGCATCTCCAACACCGAACGGCCGGCGCGCTCGCAGCCGCCCGCCGTCGCCCCGGCACCCGCCCGCCCCGCCGTCGCCCCGGCGCCGGCCCGGCCGTCCACCGGCATTGCCGTCCGCCCGGCCGCCGCCGCCGCCGCCGCCGCGATCTTCCGTCCCCACGACGCCGACGTGGTCGGGGACGAGCCGGCCCCGGCGTTGCCGCCGCGCCGCGCCGCCGCCGAACCGCCGTCCGCCGACGAGGCGCCGCGCGACGGCGAGGAGAACCTGTCGCGGGCCGAACGCGAGCTGCTGCGCGCCCTCGAGAACCGTCGGTGACCGCCGCCATGACCGTGCCCACCGCCCCGCCGCCCGCCCGCCCCGCCGTCCGGCCGCCGCCCAAGGGCGCCGGCCCCCGGAAGGCCGGGAGCAAGGCCAAGGGCAAGGCCGCGCCCCGCGCGCCCGCCGCCCCGCGGCCGTCGCTGCGCCGCCGCCTGGGCGAGCGGATGCGGGGCTTCCGGATGCGCCTGCTGCCGCTCACCATCTTCGTCGCCGTGCTGATGCTGGGCGTGCGGATCGGCGATCTCTGGCGGGTCGCCAGCCGCGACGCCCGCCTGCCGGAGTTCCCGGTCACCCTCGCCGAGGCCCCGGCCAAGCCGCCGGCTCCGGCCGGTGCCGCCAGGCGCACCCAGGTCGCGGCCGCCGACGCGACGGCGCCCGAGCCGCCGCCGCCCGCCGCCGCCGGAGCGATCCCGTCCGCCTCGCCGGCGGCGTCGGGCGAGCCGCTCGGGCCGGTGAACGCCCAGGAGGTGCTGCAGGCGCTGGCCGAACGGCGCGCCGAGATGGACCGCCGCACCAAGGAGCTGGAGCAGCGCGAGGCCCTGCTGGCCGCGGCGGAGCACCGCATCGACCAGAAGCTCCAGGAGCTGGAGGCGGTGCGCACCGACATCCAGGGGCTGCTCAAGGTCGGCGACGACCGCCAGAGCGCCCAGCTGGAGAGCCTGGTGAAGATCTACGAGACCATGAAGCCGAAGGACGCCGCGCGCATCTTCGAGGAGCTGGACATGCCGGTGCTGCTGGACGTCGTCCAGCGCATGAAGGAGAGCAAGACGGCGCCGATCCTGGCGGCCATGGATCCGCTGAAGGCCAAGGAGGTCACCTCCGCGCTGGTCGAGCGCCGCGCCCTGCCGGCGATCCCGCAGTAGGTGTGACCGGTCAGGCACAGACCGCTCCGCTTCGGCGCTTTCCGTTTCCCGAGTCGATCGCGGTTAACCGTCAATTAACGGAGCGAATCTAGGTTAAGGCGCGGACGCAAGCCGCAAGTCGCCGGACCGCGTCCGGGGCCCGGCGTGCGTGTCCGGGCAAGGCGCGATCGTCGGGAAGCGATCGGCGTGCGGCCCGTGCCTCCCCGCTGCCCCTTCCCCGCCACTGCCGGACCCGCGCCATGCCGCCCTCCTTCGCCTCGTCCCTCACCGAACAGAAGCAGCTGCACCAGCGGCTCGACGCCGCGCGGCTGGAGGCGGCCCGGCCGCTGTCCCGCGACGAGGTGGCGGAGATCGTGCACGGCATCCTCGGCAGCCTGGGCGGCGACATGTCGACCGACGACCTGCGCCTCTACAAGGAGCTGGAGGGGCTCGCCCGCTACATCCAGAACGCCAAGGCCGAGCTGGCGGCGCTGCGTCCCGACGACATCCGCGACCAGCACATCCCCACGGCGACGGACGAGCTGGACGCCGTGGTCGGCGCCACGGAGAAGGCGACCTTCGCCATCTTCGACGCCTGCGACGCCGTCGGCGCCGTGGCCGCCGCCGTCGCGCCCGACGAGGCGGCGAAGCTGAACAACGCGGTGACGGCGATCTACGAGGCCTGCAACTTCCAGGACATCACCGGCCAGCGCATCTCCAAGGTGGTCCGCACCCTCAAGCACATCGAGGCGAAGGTCGACGCCCTGCTGGTGGCCTTCGGCGAGGAGGCCCGCCACGCGGCCGCGCCGGAGGGCGCCGCCCCGGCCGGTGGCGATCCCGATTCGAGCCTGCTGCACGGCCCGCAGCTGCCCGGCAACGCGATCGATCAGGACGAGATCGACCGTCTGCTGGCGAGCTTCGACTGAACGCCATGGCGTCCCCCGGCAAAGCGGCCCCGTTCGCCGGCCACGCCGGGATTCTGCTGTACCTGTCGCTGTTCCTCCTGCTGCTTGCCTTCTTCATCGTCCTCAATGCCATCTCGGTGGACAGCGTGCGCCGGGCGCGCGCCGTCCTGAAGTCGGTGGAGCAGAGCTTCACCATCGATCCGCGCCTGCTGTTCGGCCGCGATCCCGTCGCCTCGCGCGCCGGCACGGTGCTGGCGGTGCAGCGCCTGGACACGCTCGGCGACCTGTTCGCCACCACGGTCGCCGTCGACAAGGTCGAGGTGGTGGCGCCGGGCCGCCAGCTCGAGGTGCGGCTGCCGGCCGACGGCCTGTTCGAGCCGGGGACGGCGCGCCTGCGCCTCGACCGGACCGGGCTGCTCGACCGGGTGGCCGCGGCTCTGCGCCAGCCGCTGCCCGGCGAGCGCATCGAGGTCGAGTTCCTGGTCGCCCTGTCGAGCACGGTGGCGAGCCAGCCGCCGAGCCCGATCGACCGGGCCGGTGCGCTGGCCCGCGACCTGGTGGCGCGCGGCGCCCCGGCCGAGGGCGTCAGCATCGGCATCGAGCGGGGCGCGCCGGGCACGGCGCGCTTCGTCTTCTCCGTGCGCGCCGACTACGGGGGCGAGCGATGACCCGGCTGCCGCGCATCGCCGCCGCCCGGCCGCCGCAGACCCGGGCCGGCACGGGAGCGCCGGGGTGGGGCGGGTCGTGGCTGCTGACCTTCACCGACCTCGTCTGCCTGATGCTGACGTTCTTCGTCATGACCTACGCCATGCGCGAGCCCGAGGTCGAGCGCTGGGCCGTGCTGGCGCGGTCGCTGTCGCTCTCCGCCCGCTCCACCGCCGCCGCCCCCAGCGAGCGGGCGCCGACGCCCGCCGCCCCCTTCAACGCCGCCACCCTGGAGACGCACGCCGCGGTCAACCTGGACTATCTCGGCGTGATCCTGCGCACCCAGGTGGCGGGGGCGCCGGAGCTGTCCGGCATCGTCGTCCGGCGCCAGGACGACCGGCTGGTGATCGGCATCCCGGGCGACCTGCTGTTCGACGCCGACGGCACCGCCTTCAGTGACGCCGGGCGCCGTGCCCTGTTCCTGTTGGGAGCGGTGGTCGGCCGCATCGGCAACCGCATCGAGGTGGTCGGCCGCGCCGAGGACGAGGACGCGCCGGCCGGCCGCGCCTGGGACCAGGCGCTCGGCCGGGCGGCGGCGGTGGCGATGGCGCTGCGCGAAACCGGCTATCGCCGCGATCTGGCGGCCCGCGCCACCATGCACGGCGCCGACGGAGCGGGCGGCGGGCCGCGCGTCGACGTCGTCGTGCGCGACCAGTGGGAGGGATAGGGATGACCGGGACGGCACGCTGGAGGCGTCGGCTCGGCGGCCTGCTGGCCGCCACCGCCCTGCTGACCGTCGTCCCCGTTGCCGGGGCGGCGGCGGTGACGGTGCCGTTGCGCGCCGCCACCCACCCCAGCTTCGGGCGCATGGTGTTCGACTGGCCGCAGGCCGTCGACTACAGCACCCGCATCGACGGCGACCGCCTGATCGTCACCTTCGGCCAGCCCATCGAGACCGCGCCGGCCGAGGCGGCGCGGCGCCTGCCGGCCTATGTGGCGCAGGCGCGGATGGGGGCCGACGGGCGCAGCGTCGAGTTCACGCTGAAGCGGCCGGTCACCCTGAGCGCCTTCCGCGACGGCCACCACGTCGCCATCGACCTGCGGCCGGCGGCGGCGCCCGCGGCGGCCTCCGAACCAGCCGCGGCGGCCGCCCCGGACACCGCTCCGGACATTGCCACGGGGGCCGCGTCGGCGGGTGCGCAGCCGCCGGCCGACACCGCGTCGGGCGCGACGCGGCCGTCCGCCGGAACCATCAAGGTGCGTGCCGCCGACCACCCGGACCACACCCGTCTGGTGTTCGACTGGCCGTCGCCGGTGGACTACTCGGTGCAGCGCGACGGCAAGGCGGTGACCGTGCTGTTCGACCGCCCGGCCGGTGCCGACCTGTCCCAGGTCGACCGGTCCCGCCTGCGCAACGTCGGCAATCCCGAACAGTTCACGGCGAGCGGCGGCGGGCTGGCGGTCACCTTCGTCGCCCCGGTGGACGGCGACGTCCGCGATTTCCGCAACGGCAACGCCGTCGTCGTCGACGTCTACAACGCCGGGACCCGCACTCTGCCTGCGCCGGCGGCACCGGCCGCGCCGGACGAGGCACCCGCGCCGGTCGCCGCCGCCGCGCCGCCGCCGCCCGCCGCCGCGTCGCCGCCGCCGGCCCCCGGGCAGTCCACGCCACCGGCGCCCCCGGCCGGACGCCCGCCGCCGACGGCCCGCCTGCCGGTGCCGCCCGCCGCCTCGCCGACGGCCCCGCCGCCGCCGCCCGGCGCGACCACGACGACGGTGCGCCCCGAGCCGTCGGGCGGCTCCGCTCCGGTCCCGCCGGCGCCGCCCGCTCCCGCCTCGCCGATGGCCCTCGAATCGGCCCGGCTCGCCGAAACGCCGTCCGGCGCCGCGGCGGCGGAACGGCCGGCGGCGGTCGCCGGGCCGACCCTGGTGTTCGACGCCCAGGGGCCGGCGGCGGTGGCGGTCTACCCGCGGGCCGGCCATCTCTACGTCGTCTTCGACAAGGCCCTGCCGATCGGTGCGGGATCGGTGGTCGGGCCGAACGCCGACCAGGTCGGGTCGATCGAACCGGTGCCCGCCACCGGCGGAACCGTCTTCCGCACCCGCATCGGGCCGTTCGTCTGGCCGCGCGTCGAGCGCCAGGGCACGGTGTGGCGGATCACGCCGATGACGCGGCTGACGGCGGCGCCGCCGCAGAGCCTGCGCATCGAGGCCGAGCCGGACTTCCTGCTCGGCGCCCGCATGGTGGTGCGGGCGGGCGATGCCGCGTCGGTGGTGCAGCTCACCGACCCCGACGTCGGCGACCGCCTGCAGGTGGTGCCCCTGCCGACCCCGGGCCAGGCGGTCACCGAGCCCTACCGCATGGTCGATCTGGAGGTGCTGCCGTCCTTCCAGGGCGTCGTGGTGCGGCCGATCGCCGACGCCGTGACCGTGCGTCCGGTCAAGGAGGGGGTGGAGCTGACCGCGGCCGGCGGCCTGCATCTGTCGCCGATGGCCGACCTCGACCGTCCGGGCGAGGTGGCGGACGGCGACGGCACGGCCCCCGGAGCGCCGGCCACCGCCCAGGGCGGGGCGTCGGCGGGCCCCGGCGACCCGATGGCGGAGGCGCCGGCCCAGGGCGGCCGGCTGTTCGCCCTGGACGATTGGCGGCACGGCGGCTTCGAGCACTTCACCGAGGCCCGGCAGGAGCTGCAGATGAACGTCGCCGAGGCGCCGGACGGCGAACGCGCCCGCGCCCAGCTCGACCTCGCGCGCTTCTACTTCGCCAACGGCTTCGGACCGGAGGCGCTGGGCCTGCTGGAGGTCCTGCAGTCGGGCCAGCCCGACCTGGAGGGGTGGCCGGCGTTCAAGGCGCTGCGTGGTGCCGCCCGCTTCCTCGCCGGCGACCGGGCCGGCGCCGCCGCCGATCTGGCCGATCCGGGCCTCGCCGGCAATCCCGAAGCGGCCCTCTGGCGCGCCGCGGTGGCGGCCGAGGACGGCGATTGGGGGACGGCGGCGCAGGGCTTCAAGACCGCCGGAGCGCTGCTGCGCACCTATCCGGAGCCGCTGCTGTCGCGGATGTCCCTGCTGGCCGCCGAAGCCGCCCTCAGGAACCAGGACGTGGCCGAGGCCAAGCGCCTGCTCGACCGGGTCGAGCAGCGCGTGGGCACCGAGGCCAACGAACGCGCCGACATCCAGTACCTGCGCGGCGAGCTGTACCGGCAGACCGGCGACACCGACCGCGCCCTGGAGGAATGGACGGCCGCCTACAACGGGCTCGACCGCTACTACCGCGCCAAGGCGGGCCTCGACCTGATCAACCTCGAAGTGCTCGAGGGCCGCATGTCGCCGGCCTCGGCGGTGGAGAAGCTGGCCGGCCTGACCTACACGTGGCGCGGCGACGATCTGGAGTTCGCCATCCGCCAGCGCCTGGGCGAGATGCAGATGGCCGCCGGCCAGTACGCCGAGGGCTTCGAGACGATGAAGGAGACGGCGGCCCTGGTCGCCGACACGCCGCGCGCCGAGCGGATCGGCGCCGAGATGCAGCGCCAGTTCGCCGAGCTCTACAAGGACGGGGCGTCCCATCTGCCGACGCTGGAGGCGCTGCAGCTCTACGACCAGTTCCGCGAGCTGACGCCGGTCGGCGCCGAGGGCGACCGGATCATCCGCCAGCTCGCCGAGCGGCTGATCGACATCGACCTGCTGGGGCGCGCCGCCGACCTGCTGCAGCACCAGGTGGAGTACCGGCTGTCCGGCGAGCAGAAGGCCGACGTCGGCACCCGCCTGGCTTCGGTGCGCCTGCTGGACGGCAAGCCGGAGCTGGCGCTCAAGGCGCTGGAGATGAGCAACGTTCCCGGCATGCCGGCCGAGCTGCAGGCCCAGCGCCGCAGCATGCAGGCCAAGGCGCTGGCCGAGATGGGGCGGGCCGGCGAGGCGCTGCAACTGCTCGCCGAGGACGACAGCGAGGAAGCCAACCTGCTGCGCGTCGACATCGCCTGGCGGGCGCAGAACTGGAACCAGGCGGCGGTGGCGCTGGGCAAGGTGATCGGCCCGGCGCCGGGCGAGGACAAGCCCCTCGATGGCGATCGCTCGCAACTCGTGCTGAACCGGGCGGTGGCGCTGGCGCTGGCCGGCGACGCGATCGGCCTCAGCCTGCTGCGCAAGGAGTTCGGCCCGGCGATGGAGAAGAGCACCGACGCCGACGCGTTCCGCGTGCTGACGCGGCCCGACCAGGCGGCCGGCCTGATCGACGTGAACACCATCCGCTCGCGCGTCGCCGAAGTGGACGTGTTCCAGAAATTCCTGAAGGGCTACAAAGGCCGCCAGTCGGCCCAGGCGACTCCGATGAACTGATCCCCGCTCCGGGCATGATCATCGGGTCGGCGGCGGCCCGCGGCCGGCTCTCCACCGCATGGCGACGGCCGGCCGGGCGACGGCTGAGCCTCAGCGCCCCTCGCGCCGGGCCAGGAAGGCGAGGCGTTCCAGCAAATGGACGTCCTGCTCGTTCTTCAGGAGCGCCCCGCAGAGCGGCGGGATCACCGTGCGGGCATCCTTGGCGCGCAGGGTCGCCGGGTCGACGTCCTCGACCATCAGCAGCTTGATCCAGTCCAGCAGCTCCGAGGTCGACGGCTTCTTCTTCAGCCCCGGCACCTCGCGCAGCTCGTAGAACAGGCCGAGCGCCTCGCGCAGCAGCGCCGGCTTCAGGCCGGGATAGTGGACGTCGACGATCCGTTCCATGGTCTGGGCGTCGGGGAAGCGGATGTAGTGGAAGAAGCAGCGGCGCAGGAAGGCGTCGGGCAGCTCCTTCTCGTTGTTGGAGGTGATGACGACGATCGGGCGCTGCCTCGCCTGGACCACCTGGCGCGTCTCGTAGACGTGGAACTCCATGCGGTCGAGTTCCAGCAGCAGGTCGTTGGGGAACTCGATGTCGGCCTTGTCGATCTCGTCGATCAGCAGGACCGGCGCCTGGGGCGCCTCGAACGCCTCCCACAGCTTGCCGCGGACGATGTAGTTGGCGATGTCGTGCACCCGCGCCTCGCCGAGCTGGCTGTCGCGCAGGCGGCTCACCGCGTCGTACTCGTAGAGGCCCTGCTGCGCCTTGGTGGTCGACTTGATGTGCCAGGCGATGAGCGGCCGGTTCAGCGCGCGGGCGATCTCGACCGCCAGCACCGTCTTGCCGGTGCCGGGCTCGCCCTTGACCAGGAGCGGGCGTTCGAGCGCGATGGCGGCGTTGACCGCCACCATCAGGTCTTCGGTGGCGACGTAGCTGTCGGTGCCGGTGAAGCGCATGGGACCGCTCTCGCTGGTGGAAACGCGACGGCGGGCGTCGGGGACCGCCGGGTGGTTGCGCGGGGCCCCCTCCCGGCCTCCCCCCACGTGGCGGGGGGAGGGTTGGGTGGGGGGCCGACGCGACCGCTTGGATCACCCCGCCAGCACGCTCTCCAGCGCGGCGACGGCGGCGTCGGCCTTGGCGCCGTCGGGGCCGCCGGCCTGGGCCATGTCGGGGCGGCCGCCGCCGCCCTTGCCGCCCAGCGCTTCGGAGGCCGTGCGCACGAGGTCGACGGCGCTGAAGCGGCCGGTCAGATCCTCGGTGACGCCGACCACCACGGAGGCCTTGCCCTCGTTGACGGCGATCACCGCCACCACGCCGGAGCCGACCTGCTTCTTCAGGTCGTCGGCCAGCGGCTTCAGGTCCTTGGCGGGCAGCCCCTCGGCGACGCGGGCGAGGAACTTCACCCCGTTCACCTCCTTGGCGCCGCCGCCGGTCTGGGGGCCACCGCCGCCCATGGCGACCTGGCGGCGCAGCTCGGCCAGCTCGCGCTCCAGCTTGCGGCGCTCCTCGACCAGGGCGGCGACGCGGGCCGGCACCTCGGCCGGCGCCACCTTGAGGGCGGACGCCGCCTCGCTCAGCAACTGGTCGCGGTGCTCCAGCCACTCGAAGGCGCCGCGGCCGGTCAGCGCCTCGATGCGGCGCACGCCGGCGGCGACGGCGCCCTCGGCCACCACCTTGAACAGGCCGATGTCGCCGGTGCGCCGCACGTGGGTGCCGCCGCACAGCTCGATGGAGTAGTCGCGCTGCAGCTCGCCGTGCGGGCCGCCCATGGAGACCACCCGCACCTCGTCGCCGTACTTCTCGCCGAACAGCGCCATGGCGCCCATGGCCTTGGCCTCGTCCGGGCTCATCAGGCGGGTCACCACCTCGGAGTTGGCGAGGATGCGGGCGTTGACCACGTCCTCGACGGCCTCCATGTCGGCGGCGCTGATCGGCGTCGGCTGCGAGATGTCGAAGCGCAGCCGGTCGGGGGCGACGAGCGATCCCTTCTGCGTCACGTGCTCGCCCAGCCGGTCCTGCAAAGCCTTGTGCAGCAGGTGCGTGGCGGAGTGGTTGGCGCGGATGGCGGCGCGACGCTCGCCGTCGACCCGCAGCTCCACCACGTCGCCGACCTTCAGCGTGCCCTTGGTCACCGTGCCGACATGGGCCCACACCGCACCCAGCTTCTTCTGGGTGTCGGACACCGCGACCTCGGCGCCGTTCGGCGAGAAGATGACGCCGGTGTCGCCGACCTGGCCGCCCGACTCGGCGTAGAAGGGGGTCTGGTTGACCACCACCATCACCTGGTCGCCGATGCCGGCCTGCTCGACCCGGGCGTCACCCTTGACGAGCGCCACCACCTTGCCCTCGGCGACCTCGGTGTCGTAGCCGAAGAACTCGGTGGCGCCGAACTCGTCCTTCAGCTCGAACCACAGCCGCCCGGTCGCCGCCTCGCCGGACCCCGCCCAGGAGGCACGCGACAGCTCGCGATCTCTCTGACGCTCCTCCTCGTACCCTTCCATGTCCACTTGGAGGCCGTGCGGCCTCAATATGTCCTGGGTCAGGTCGACGGGAAAACCATAGGTCCCATGCAGCACCCAAGCCACCGAGCCGGCAAGCGTCTTGCTGTCCTTCATGCCCGGTGCGTGCGTCCGGCCGAAGTTGCCGGTCATCTCCTCGACCAGCTTCAGGCCGCGCTCCAGGGTCTGCTTGAAGCGGGTCTCCTCCAGCTTCAGCGTCTCGACGATCAGCGCGCGGGCGCGCACCAGCTCGGGGTAGGCGTCGCCCATCTGGTTGATGAGCGCCGGCACCAGGCGGTGCATCAGCGGGTCGCGGGCGCCGATCATGTGGGCGTGGCGCATGGCGCGGCGCATGATCCGGCGCAGCACGTAGCCGCGGCCCTCGTTGAACGGCAGCACGCCGTCGGCGATCAGGAACGCGCTGGAGCGCAGGTGGTCGGCGATCACCCGGTGCGACACCGCGTGCGGCCCGTCCGGCGCCGTCGCGGTGGCGTCGGCCGAGGCCAGGATCAGCGACCGCATGAGGTCGATGTCGTAGTTGTCGTGCTTGCCCTGCAGCACCGCCGCCAGCCGCTCCAGCCCCATGCCGGTGTCGATGGACGGGCGGGGCAGGGGGACCAGGTCGTCGGGCCCGCGCTGCTCGAACTGCATGAACACGAGGTTCCAGATCTCGACGAAGCGGTCGCCGTCGGCGTCCGCGCTGCCCGGCGGTCCGCCGGCCACCTCGGGGCCGTGGTCGTAGAAGATCTCCGAGCAGGGGCCGCACGGCCCGGTGTCGCCCATCCGCCAGAAGTTGTCGTCGGTCGGGATGCGGATGATCCGCTCGTCCGGCAGGCCGGCGATCTTGCGCCACAGGCCGGCCGCCTCCTCGTCCGAACTGTGGACGGTGACGGTCAGCTTGTCCGCCGGCAGCCCGAACTCCTTCGTGATGAGGTTCCAGGCCAGCTCGATCGCCCGGTCCTTGAAGTAGTCGCCGAACGAGAAGTTGCCCAGCATCTCGAAGAAGGTGTGGTGGCGCGCCGTGTAGCCGACGTTGTCCAGGTCGTTGTGCTTGCCGCCGGCGCGCACGCACTTCTGCGAGGTGGCGGCGCGCTGGTAAGGCCGGGTCTCGGCGCCGGTGAAGACGTTCTTGAACTGCACCATGCCGGCGTTGGTGAACATCAGCGTCGGGTCGTTGCGCGGCACGAGCGGCGACGATTCGACGACCTGGTGGCCGTTCTTGGCGAAATAGTCCAGGAAGGTGGCGCGGATGTCGTTGGCGGTCTTCATAGGATCGTCGGGCTCCGGAACGCGTCTGCCTCAAGCGGCCGAACGGGTGCTTTTAGCTTGAGTTGGTGTCTCTGTCCACCCGAGGCCAGTCTTCCGTAGGTTGGGCGCCCGCCGATTACGCCGCCTTCACGCCGGCCAGGAAGCTCTCCACCTGGCGGCGCAGGGATTCGGCTTGGCGGGCCAGATTGCCCGAGGTGGCGCGCATCCGGTCGGCGGCGGAGCCGGTGTCGCGGGCGGCGTCGGCCACGGTGGCGATGTTGGCCGAGACCACCCGCGTGCCGGTCGCCGCCTGCTCGACGCTGGCGCCGATGGTGCGGGTCGCGGCGCTCTGCTCCTCGACCGCCGCGGCCACCGCGCCGGCGATGCGGTCGATCTCGGCGATGGTGCTGCCGATGGCCTGGATGGCGGCGACGGCGCGGCCCGTGGAGGTCTGGACCGCGGTGATCTGGCCGGTGATCTGCTCGGTGGCGTCGGCGGTCTGGTTGGCGAGGTTCTTCACCTCGGCGGCGACCACGGCGAAGCCCTTGCCGGCGTCGCCGGCGCGCGCCGCCTCGATCGTCGCGTTCAGCGCCAGCAGGTTGGTCTGCGAGGCGATGTCGTTGATCAGGCCGATCACTTCGCCGATGCGCTGCGCGCTCTCGAAGAGGCCCTGGACCAGGGTGTCGGCGTCGTTGGCCCGCTCCACCGCGGTCCGCGAGGCGGTGGCGGTGCGCTCCACCTCGCGGCCGATCTCGTCGATCGAGGCGCTGAGCTGGTGGGCCGCGGCGGCGACCGCGTCGACGTTCTCGGCCGCCTGGCCGGCGGCGGCGGCGGTCTCGTCGATGCGCCGGCTGGCATCCCCGGCGCTGGCCGCCAGGCTGCCGGCGGTGTCGGTCATCTGCTCCACCACCGCGCCGACCGCCTGCAGCACCCCGGTCACCTCGGCCTCGAAGCCGCCGGTCAGGCGTTCCAGCGCCAGGCGGCGGTGCTCCTTCGCCGCCATCTCGTCCTGTTGCAGGGCGGCGTAGCGGTCGGCCTGGATGCGGTTCTCCTTGAACACCTCGACGGCGGCGGCCATGGCGCCGATCTCGTCGCGGCGGCCCACGCCGTCGATGGCGACCGAGGTGTCGCCGTCGGCGAGGCGCGTCATGACGCCGGTCAGGCGGCGGATCGGCCGCGAGATGCCGCGGGCGATCCTGACCGCCAGGAGCACCGTCACCAGCAGGCCACCGACGACGGCGGCCGCCTCGACGATCAGCACGGTGCCGGCGTCGGCGATGACATCCTCGGCGAAGGCGCGGATATCGCCGGCGACGGCGTCCTCCACCTCCTTGAGGCGGTCGATCCGCTCGGTCGTCAGGGCGAACCAGTCCGGGGCCGTCAGCGCGTCGAAGTCGTAGGCCCACAGCCACTCCCGCGCCGACAGCAGGCGGTCGGCCGGGATGCGGGCGAAGATGGCGTCGTAGCGTGTCGCCGCCGTGTCGCCGAGGGTCCGCCGGAAGCGGTCGAGAGCGGCGTCCTGCCGCGCCTGCAGGCCGACGAAGCGGCGGAAGGACTCGCCGTCGAACGCCTTGCGGGCGAGCGCGCCGGCGCCCAGCGCCCGCTCCAGCCCGGCGCTTTCCTTGGCCTCCATGAGATCGACGTAGGCCATGGTCATGCGCGACATGCGGGGGTGGCGGGTCTGCGCCGCCATGTCGCCGACGGTGGCCAGCAGGCGCCGGACGGCCTCGGTGTAGGCCGACAGGACGACCGCCGGAACGAGCGTGCGCTGGTCGGCGTCCGCGCGCAGCGCCGTTGCCGTGCGTGTCGCCGTCGCAGCATCCGCGAGCAGCGGCGCGATTTCGGCGTCGGCCTCGTCGGCGCGCGACCGTTCGAAGGTGGCGAAGGCCGCGTCGGTGCGCAGCCGTTGCGCCGCCAGCTCCCGGCCGAACGATTCACCGCGGCTCGACAGGAACAGCACGGTGGCGCCGCGTTCACGCTGCAGCTCGTGCACCAGGGCGCTGGTGTCGGCGGCGATGGCGGCGGTCGACCGCAGGGCATGGGTCTCGCGCAGGACGACGGCCTGTTCGGCGACGAGATAGCCGGAGAAGCCGATCAGACCGAGGATGGGCAGCAGGAACCCGAGGGCGATCCGGGTGCCGATGGTCGCGTCCTTCGTCCAGGCAAGCATGCGTCCGTTCCGTTTTGCGACAGTCTATGACGATAGTAATACTCGTTCCGGTCGTGCTCGCAAGCGCAATCGCCGCGGACGTTCCGCACGACCCGCCGAAATGACGACGGCCGCCTCCCGGAGAGGGGAGGCGGCCGCCGGATGAGGGCCCGCATCGGACCTATGTCGGGGGCGGGCCCCCGATCCATTCGTAGACCTCGGCGGCGGTCGCGTCGCCGCAGCAGGACTTGCCGCACCGCCCGCCGCACGCCTCCTCGACGCGCCGGACCCTGGCCTTGGCGGCCCAGTGGTCCAGCAGCGCCCGCGTGGCGTCGGCGGAACTGTCCACGCCGAGCGCGATCTCGGCGAGCGACGCACGGTGGCGTGCGCTCAGGAACGTGCGGACGTCCGACAGGGTGGCCATGGCAACCTCCCTCATTCGGCCGGGACGGGCGGGGTCGCCGACGGCCGCCGGTTGCCGACCACCCACAGGATCATGGCGGCCGCGGCCACCGCGGCCAGGGCGACGGCGATCCGCGTCGCGGCGGCGGCGGGTGCCGTCGCGAGCTGGCTGGCCTGGTAGAAGACCACCGACGTGCAGTAGCCGAGCCCGGTGGTCCAGGCGGCGCTGAACAGGGCCCAGCGCCAGCCGACCTCGTCGAAGATGGCGCCCATGGCGGCGACGCAGGGCATGTAGAGCAGGATCAGCAGCATGTAGGCGAAGGCGCCGGCCGCGCCGTCGAACCCGGCCGCCATGGCGCCGAAGGCGCCCTCGCCGACCTCCAGCTCCTGGGCCGCCGCGCCGCGGTCGGCGACGTAGGAGACGTCGATCCCCAGCGGGTCGCCGAGGTGCGAGGCGACGTCGGCGAGGTTCTCGGGGATGGTCCGCACCGCCGCCAGCAGGGCCGTGCCGAGGTCCGTCTCCTCCTCGGCCGCCCCCTCCTCGCCGCCCATCTGGCTGTACAGGGTGTTCAGGGTGCCGACGACGGCTTCCTTGGCGAAGATGCCGGTGAACAGGCCGACGCCGGCCGGCCAGTTGTCCTCCTTCAGGCCCATCGGCTCGAAGATCGGCATGATGCCGCGGCTGGCCGTCGCCAGCACGGAGTTGCGGCTGTCCTGGTTACCGAAGCTGCCGTCGGGGCCGAGGGCGTTGAGGAAGCTCAGCACCATCACCATGGGCACGATGACGCGGCCGGCGCGCAGGACGAAGGCGCGCAGGCGGCTCCAGGCGCGCCGCACCACCGTGCCGACGGTCGGCATGTGGTAGGGCGGCAGCTCCATCACGAAGGGCGACGCCTCGCCCTTGAGCAGGGAGTTCTTGAGGAGGAAGCCGGTCGCCACGGCGAAGGCGAGGCCGACGAGGTAGAGGGCGAAGACGACGTTCTGCCCGCCCACCGGGAAGAAGGCGGCGGCGAACAGGGCGTAGACCGGCAGGCGGGCACCGCACGACATGAAGGGGGCCATCATCACCGCCAGCACGCGGTCGCGCCGGTGCTCGAGCGTGCGGGTGGCCATGATCGCCGGGACGTTGCAGCCGAAGCCGACGATCAGCGGCACGAAGGCCTTGCCGGGCAGGCCGATGGCCCGCATGGCGCGGTCCATCACGAAGGCGGCGCGCGCCATGTAGCCGGAATCCTCCAGGAACGAGAGGAACAGGAACAGGGCGCCGATGACGGGAACGAAGGTGGCGACGGTCTGGATGCCGCCGCCGATGCCGTCGCCCACCAGCACGACCAGCCATTCCGGCAGGCCGGCGCCGGCCAGCGCGCCGCCCAGCCCGTCCACCAGCAGGGCGCCGAACGCCTGGTCGAAGAAGTCGATGAAGGCGCCGCCGATGTTGATGGTGAAGAGGAACATCAGATACATGACGGCGAGGAACACCGGGATGCCCAGCACCCGGTTGAGGACGAGGTGGTCGATCCGGTCCGACAGGGTGCGCGAGGCGACGCGGGGGCGGCGCACGCAGGCCGCCACCAGATCGGTGATGAAGCCGAACCGCGCGTCGGCGACGACGATGTCCGCCTCGTCGCCGCACGCCTCCTCGACGGCGGCGATCCCGGCCGCGACGAGGTCGTCGAGGCCGCCGCCGCGGATCTGCGCCCGGGCGCCGAGGTCGCCTTCCAGCAGCTTGGTGGCGATCCACCGGGGATCGCCGGCCGCCGGCGGCAGGCGGTCCGCCACGGCGGCGGCGAGCCCGGCGAGATGGGGCTCCATCGCCTCGGGCACGGGGACGGCGGCGGAGGGAGCGCACGGCGCCGCGGCCATCGCGGCGACGGCTGCCTTGAGATCGTCGAGGCCGCGGCGGCGGGTGGCCACCAGCGGCACCACCGGGCAGCCCAGCCGCTCCGCCAGCGCCGCGGTGTCGATGACGATGCCGCGGTCCTTGGCAATGTCCATCATGTTGATGGCGACGATCATCGGCACCCGCATCTCGAGGAGCTGGGTGGTGAGGTAGAGGTTGCGCTCCAGGTTCGAGGCGTCGACGATGTTGACGACCACGTCCGCCTCGCCCGACAGCGCGTACTCCCGCGCGATGCGCTCGTCCTCGGAGGTGTGGGAGGTGAGGCCCAGCGAATAGACGCCGGGCAGGTCGACCACCGTGCAGACCGTCCCGCCGATCCGCAGGGTGCCGGTCTTCTTCTCGACGGTGACGCCCGGCCAGTTGCCGACGTGCTGGGTGGAGCCGGTGAGCGCGTTGAAGAGGGTGGTCTTGCCGCAGTTCGGGTTGCCGACCACCCCGACGACGATGGCCTTCATCACAGCACCTCGACCTTCAGCGCGTCGGCCTCCGCGCGGCGCAGGCTCATGGCGAAGCCGCGGACCCTGATCTCGACGGGATCGCCCAAAGGCGCCACGCGGGTGACGGAGAACTCGGTCCCGGGCACCATGCCCATGGCCAGCAGCTTCTGCCGGTAGTCGCGCCGGCCCTTCTCGAAGCCGGTGACCCGGCCGCGGTCGCCCGGTTGCATGGTGCCGATGCTCATGGTCCTTCTCCTTCGATCGAGACCACCCGGACCCGGGCTGCGGTGTCGCCGTCCAGCGCCAGGCGGGTGTCGCCGCAGGCGACCACCGCCCCGCCGTCGCCCCGGCTCTGCACCACGCTGACGACGGCGCCGGGCCGCAGGCCGAGATCGGTCAGGCGGGCGATCTGATGCGACGGCAGGAGCAGACCGGCGACGCGGAAGGCGCCGGGGCCGGCCTTGCTGACAGGAATGGACCGCATGGATTCCCCCTCGCTCCGGGGCGCGACGATCCGGTCCGCGCCCCGGCCGGGCGGCCGGTGCCGCGGGGCGGCGTCGGGTGCGTCAAGGTGTGTCGGAAACTCTGGACGGGCCGCCAGGGGGCGGTCTGCAAATGAAACTCACACCCAATCGCGCTGCGGCGCAATGCGACGAATGGACCCAGCGGCGACGGTCACAGCCGCCGCCAGCCGGGCCCGCCGGCCTCCTGCCGAGGTGGGGCCGGCGGTCACGCCGGCACGCCGGCCAGCCGTTCGGCCCCCGGGCGGTCGTGGAAGAAGCCGTTGGACAGGGGCGCCGGGGCGACCAGGGCGGCGATCTCCTCGGCCACCGCGGCGCCGGATCGACGGCCGTCGAGCAGGTCCCGGAACGCCTCGGCCACCCGCACCATGTCGGTGGCGTGGGGCGACAGGCGCAGGCGCCCGACGCCGGCCGCCAGCAGCGCCGGCACCTCCTCGGCCAGGCCGAGATAGGCGTGCGACAGGGTCTGGGTGCCGTTGACGGCGAGGAAGGGCTGGCCGTCCAGGGTCTCCACCGCCAGGCCGTCGGCGTCCTGGCCGCACACGAACTGGCAGCCGTCCTTGTGCAGGCGGTGGGCGCGGGCGTGGTAGCAGCGCGCCGAGATGGCGAGCGGCGCCCGCCCGAACACCTGCACCTCGACGGCGACGCCGAGGCGGCCGGCCTCCGCCGCCAGGGCCGCCACCGAACCCCGGGGCAGCTCCGCCGACAGGGAGACGGCGGTGGCGCCGCGCCCGGCCAGCCAGCGCAGCGTCGCCTCGTTGTAGACGTTGACGAAGGGGCCGACGGCATGCGGCCGGCCGGCGAGCTGGGCGACGGCGCCGAGGTCGTTGGCCTCGATCTCCAGGCCGTCGCTCTCCACCAGGGCGCGCACGGCGGCGCGCTCGCGCTCGGTGGTGACGAGGATGGGGGTGGAGAAGACCACGCGCTTGCCGGCGGCGGCCAGCCGCTCGGCCGCCTCGGGCAGCACCTCGTCGAGGAAGGGGGCGCGCTTGGAGCAGACGATCTCGCCGAGATGGACGAGGTCGACCGGCGCCTCGTCGGCGATGCGGGCGTAGAAGTCGCGCACCGTGGCGGCGGGCCAGTTGAACAGCACCGGTCCGAGCGTCAGCAGGGGGCGGGGGGACATGGGCAGAATTCCTCTCACCGCCAGGACCGCTGGTAGGCGCCGGCGGTGTCGCGGGCTCCCTCGATCATCGCGTCGAGGTCGAGATCCGGCACGCGGCCGTCGCGGGCGAAGGCGTCGATGGCCTGGCGGTAGGCCGACACCACGGCGGCGATGTAGGCCTTGCCGCGCTGCCGTCCCTCGATCTTCAGGGCGCTCACCCCGGCCGCCTTCAGATCCGGCAGGAGGTGGAGCGCGTTGAGGCTGGTCGGCTCCTCGAACAGGTAGGAGGCCCGGCCATGGGCGGCGAAGCGGCCCTTGCACAGGGTGGGGTAGCCGGCCGGCTCGTCGGCGGCGAAGACGTTCACGGTGAAGCCGCCGAGGCGCGAGACCAGCGCGTCGCCGCGCGGCTCGTAGCGCACGTGGCTGGCGGGCGAGCACACACCCTGCTTGTTGGGCGACAGGCCGGTGGCGTAGGAGGACAGCGAACAGCGCCCTTCCGCCATCGGGCACAGGCCGCCGAAGACGAAGACCTCCACCTCCACGCCGGTCGCGGCGGTCAGGCCACGGATGTCGGCGACCGTGAGGACGCGCGGCAGCACGACCCGCTGCACCCCGAACTCCTCGACGAACAGGCGCACCGATTCCGGGTTGGCCGCCGAGGCCTGCACCGAGAGGTGCAGGCGCAGCGCCGGATGGGTGGCGGCGGCGTAGTGCAGCAGGCCGAGGTCGGCGAGGATCGCCGCGTCGGCGCCCAGGCGCGCGGCGTCGTCGACGGCGCGGTGCCAGGGGCCGGGGTTGCCGGCGGCGGGGTAGGTGTTGATGGCGACGAACACCCGGCAGCCGCGGCCGTGGGCGTAGGCGATGCCGGCCGCCAGCTCGTCGCGCGAGAAGTTGAGGCCGGGGAAGTTGCGGGCGTTTGTGTCGTCGCGGAAGCCGCAGTAGACGGCGTCGGCGCCGGCATCGACGGCCGCGCGCAGGGCGGCGGGCGTGCCGGCCGGGCAGATCAGCTCGAATCCGCTCACCGTCACGCCTCCCGTCCCGGACGCGTGTTGACGCGGCGCTCCAGCGCGTCGAGGCGGGCCAGCACGGGGGCCAGCAGCAGGCCGCGCGCGCCGTCGAGGGCGCCGAGCAGCCGCGCCGCCTCGCGGCGCAGCCGCGGCACGGCGTGGCGCAGCGGCCCGGCGGCGGCGGCGACGTCGCCCACCAGGTCGATCTCCTCGCCGTCCAGGGCGTTGCGCAGGGCCACCACCAGGGCGGTGTCGCCTTCGATGCGCAACGTGCGGCGGAAGAACAGGGCGTCGCCGTCGATCCGCCCTTCCAGCAGGTCGAGCAGCGCCGGCAGGGGCCCGCGGATCGCCGCCTCGGCCTGCGTCTCGCGCCTCGCCAGCCGCAGGCGCGGCCGGGGCCCGACGGTGAGGAGCACGGCGACCGGCTGGTCGACCGGGTCGATCAGCACGCCGCCGGCCGGCAGCTCCCGCAGCGCCGCCACGGCGCGCGGGTGGGTGCGGGCCAGCGCGTCGAGCACATGGTCCAGCACCGGAGCGGTGCACGCCGTGCCGAGGCGGCCGGCGGCACGCAGCGCCAGCCCGGCGAGGTGCGTTTCGAGACGGCGGACGCGGTCGTCCGCGGCGGGACTGCGGTGGCCTTCGGGCATGCTCGGCGTGGTCCTCCAGCTAGAGCAAGAGCGCTTTTGGCAGATCCGGCCAAAAGCGTGAATCTTGCTCTAAACATTTCAATTTAGAGCGGTGCGGCGGCTTCGGCCGGCCGGCGCGCGGCGGCGAGCATGCTCCCAGCGGCGGCCACGGTCGAGCCTTGACGGCGGTCAAGAGACGATCTGTCGCGCCCCCGCCGCCGGCCCGCCGGGACCGTCGCCGTGGACCTCCGGGGCGCGCGGGCTGTTGCTCCCGGAGCGAACCGTCACGGAAAGGGTGAGACCATGCTGCGATTCAGGGTGTCCGGGATGACGTGCGGCGACTGCGCGCACCGCGTCAGCCGGGCGGTGGAGGAACTGCCGGCGGTGGAGCGCACGCTGGTCGACGTCGGCCGCGGCGAGGTGCTGGTCGAGGGCCATGCCGACGAGGCGGCGGTGCGCGACGCCATCGTCCATGCCGGCTACCGCGTCGAGGAGCGCCTGCCGCCGGTGTGACGGCGCGACGAACGCCGCCGACCGGTGTTGGAGAGTTGCTGTCCGAGACGCGCGCAAAGGGGGGAGATGGCGCAGATCCTTGTCCTGACGGACACCCTCGCCGGTGCGGTCGATGCCGCGCTGGCGTTCACCGGGACCGGCGTGCCGACCGGTCTGCTGCTCTCTCCCCGGGCCGACCGGCCGGAGACTTCCGCGGTGGTGGTCGACCTCGACACCGGCCGGCTGGCGCCGGCGGCGGCCGGTCTCCTCGCGTCCGAGGCGGTGCAGCGCCTGCGTAGCACCGGCACCACCCTGGTCCGCTTCGTCGGCCCGGAGCCGGGCGCCGCGACGGCCGCCGAAGCGGCGGCGATCCGCGACACCGCCGCGCGCAACGGTGCCGGCCGCCCGCTGCTCCTGGCGGCGCCGGCCTGGCCGGAACGCGGCACGCCGGTGCCGACGGCGGTCTGGCGGCGGGCGCTGCAGGAGGCGGGGCTGCGCGTCGCGACGCTCGAGGCGGAGACCGCCGGAGCGGGGGCCGACGCGGTGCGCCGGCGGCTGGCCGTCGCCGCGGCGGACGCCGACGCGGTGGTGTGCGGGGCGGCCGATGACGCGGCGCTGGCCACGCTGGCGCACGGCGCCGCGCTGTGCGGCGCCTCCGCGGTGTGGCTGGGCGGGACGGGGCTGGTCCGCCACCTTCCCGCCGCGCTGGGGCTGGCCGTTCCGGGCGCCGTGTTGCCCGCTCTGCCGACGCCGGCCGACCCGGTTCTCGCCGTGATGGGGGTCGCCGCCGGGGCCGCGCCGGGGCATCGCCTGGAGGTGCCCGGACCGGTGCTGCGCCTCGGCCCCGGCAGCGCCGAGTGGGGTCACGCCGAGCAGGCATTGCGCGAGGCGCTGAGCGGTGGCGTCGACGTGGTCCTCGCCGCCGCGCCTCGCGGCGCCGGCGAGGAAGCGGGCGACGAGCACGCTCGCGCGGTGGCGCTCGGCCGATTCGTCCGCGACCAGCTGCCGCGGGCCGGGGCGCTGGTGCTGAGCGGCGGCGACACGGCGCGGGCGGTCCTCCTCGCCGGCGCCATGGGCAGCTTGCGCGTGCTCGGCGCGGCGCCGCCGGGCGGTTTGGTGTGCCTGACCGAGGGGCGTCGGGTCCTGCCGGTGGTGCTGGTCCCGGGCGCCGCCGCCGGGCCGGACGCGCTGGCGCGCTGGCGCGTCCGCCTGCGCACCGCCGCCGCGCCGCCCGTCGCCGAGGCGGGGCGCGGCTTGGCGGACGCGGGATAGGCGGACGCGGCGTAGGCGGTCACCCCTCGTCGGCGATGTCGCGCAGGGCGTCGAGGTCGCAGCGGAAGCGGTTGGGGCGGAGCTCGGTCACCAAGCCCTGGCGCTTCAGCTCCGCCACCATGCGGCTGGCCGTCTCGGTGGTGATGCCCAGCATGGCGCCGACGTCCTCGCGGCCGAACAGGTCGCACTCGTCGTCCCCTTCCGCCACCAGGGTGAGGAACAGGCGGGCCACGCGGGCCCGCGCCGTGCCGGTCCCCAGCTCCACCAGGAAGGCGTCGGCCCGCTCCACCGCCTTCTGCCAGCGGTTCATGAGCTGCCGGTGCAGGCGGGGCGTCTCGTCGGACAGGCGCTGGATGACGGCGCGCGGAATCCGGCAGGTCAGCACGGGGCGCACGGCGATGGCGCTGTGCTGGTAGGGCTGGCCCAGCACCGCCTCGAGGCCGGCGGTGTCGCCGCGCCGCAGCAGACGGACGATGCGCTGGCCGCCGCTCGGCAGGTACTGGACGAGCTTGACCAGGCCGGAGCGCACGGTGAACACGGCGGTCGGCTCGTCGCCGATGTGATAGAGGGCGCTGCCGCTCGCCACCATCAGCTCGTCGATGGGCAGATGGATCAGGCCGAAGTCGGTTTCGGTCAGATCGGCGAACAGCGCCAGGTCGCGCACGCCGCAGCCCTTGCAGTTGGCCAGTCCCTGCCACGCCGCCGCGATGTCGGTCTTCTTCAAGTCTGAGGTCCGGTCCATGAATCGCGCTGCCGTTTCGGAAGCGGCCTCCTGCGGCACGTTATCGCACAGCACGCTCTTCGCACCAGGTATGGTGGAGGGCGGCTGACGGAATTCAATGCACCGGGCTGGCGATGCCCCGCCGCCAGGTACCTCGGAAGGGGCGCCGGCAGGGCCGGTGCTCCCCGTTTTGGCGCCGCAGATCGATGATGCTGCAGCGCGGGAGGTGCAAAGGGGCCAACGCGCGCGCGGAACGGGAGGGTCATGGCGCTTACTTCGCTTGCCGGAATGTACGGGGGCCCGTGACCGGTATTGTTTTGCATAAATTCACGGCAGCGGGAACGAGCGCCATGGCGACCTTATCGGGCACGTCCGGAAACGACCTCCTGTCCGGGACCAGCGGCAACGATTCCTTCGAGGGCGGGGCGGGCGACGACACCATGATCGGCGGTGGCGGTGCCGACCGCTTCGTCGCCGGCGAGGGCAACGACAGCATCGACGGCGGCGACTATATCGACCGGGTGATCTTCGCCGACCGGCGGTCGGCCTACGACATCACGGTCGACGGCGACCGCATCGTCGTCGAGGACCTGCTCAGTTGGTCCAGCGTCGAGGGCGCGGACACCCTGGTCGGCGTCGAACGCCTCGTCTTCAGCGATCACGCCTTCCTGATCGTCTCCGGCAGCGATGAGGACGACGCGCTTGCCGGGACCGCGGACGCCGATTTCCTGATGGCGGGCGGCGGCAGCGATTCGATCGACGCCGGGGCCGGCAGCGACATCGTGGCCGGCGGCGACGGCGTCGACCGCTTCGTCGCCGGCGCGGGCAGCGACCTCTTCTTCGGCGGCGAGGGCGTCGACCGAGTGGTGTTCGCCGGAGCGCGCGACGGGTACGAAATCTCCTTCGAGGACGGACGGACCGTCGTCCGGGACGTCGATTTCAACGGCACCGACGACGACGGCCAGGACACGCTGGTGGGGGTCGAGAGGCTGGTCTTCGCCGACGTCGGCTTTCTCGTCTTCGCCGGTGGGGACGCCGCCGACGCCCTCGGCGGGAGCGAAGCCGGCGACCTCCTGTACGGCGACGGCGGCGACGACACCATCTCGAGCGGCGACGGCGACGACACCTTGTGGGGCGCCCTGGGGGACGACAGCCTGGCCGGCGGGGAGGGAACCGACGAGGCGGTGTTCGACTACCGCTCCAGTCTGTACCAGTTCGACGTCGAGGACGGTCGGGTCGTCGTGCGCTGCGTCAATCCGGACCGCCCGGGCTGGGCCGGCTCGGGCGAGGACACGCTGGTCGGCTTCGAGCGCTTCGTCTTCACGGATCGGAGCTTCGAGGTCGCCCTTGGCGGCGCGGGGGACGACGGTGTCGACGGGACCGCGGCCGCGGACTACCTGCACGGCGGTGACGGGCGCGACTCGCTCGACGGCGGCGCCGGCGACGATCTGATGGACGGCGGCACCGGCCACGACCGCTTCGTCGCCGGCGCCGGCGACGACACCATCGACGGCGGGGACGGCACCGACCGGGTGGTGTTCGCCGGCGATCGGACCGGCTACGACATCCGGTCGAACCCGGACGGCGGCGTCACCGTCCGCGACATCGACCCCGGCAGCGACGGCGACGACGGCACCGACGTGGTGCGGAACATGGAACGGCTGGTGTTCACGGACGGCGGCCTTCTCGTCGGGCAGGCGCCGCCGGCTCCGCCGGTCGTCGAGCAGGTCAGCGAAGTCGGGCCGTACCTCGCCGACATCGCGCTGTCGCACGACGCGCGCTACGTCGCCTACATGACCGACGCCTACGGCGACTGCCGCGTCTTCTGGAAGGACCGCGACACCGGCGAGCACGTGCGGATCGACGTGCCCGTGGGTGGCGGCGACACCGAGGGGTTCGGGGGCGGCGTGGCGATCTCCGCCGACGGCCGGCACGTCGTGTTCGACAGCACGGCGCCGGGCCTGGTCGCCGGCGACGACGACGATGTGCGCAACCTGTTCCACAAGGACATGCAGACCGGCGACCTCGTGCGCCTCGACACGGCGCCCGACGGCACCCCGGCGGACGGCAACGCCGCCATGCCCTTCCTGTCGGCCGACGGCCACACCCTCGCGTTCGCAAGCGTGGCAAGCAATCTCGTCGGCGGTGACACCAACGGCGTGTCCGACATCTTCGTCAAGGACATGGACACCGGTGCCACCACCCGGGTCAGCACGACCGCCGACGGAGGCGAGGCCGACGGCAGCAGCGGCACGCCCCTGCTCTCGGCGGACGGGCGTTTCGTGGTCTTCGCCAGCTCGGCGACCAACCTGGTGGCGGACGACACCAACGGGCAGACCGATGCCTTCATCAAGGACCTGCAGACCGGCGAGGTGCGGCGCGTCAGCACGGCGGCCGACGGCTCGGAAGGGGACGGGCAGAGCTACGCCACCGACATCTCGGCCGACGGCCGCTACGTCCTGCTGACCAGCCACGCCACCAACCTGGTGGCCGGCGACACCAACGGCTGGCGCGACGTGTTCGTCAAGGACCTGGAGACCGGTGCGGTGACCCGGGTCTCCACCCGGGAGGACGGCAGCGAGGTGGCGGGCGGCGAGGACGGCGTGTTCTCCCCCGACGGCCGGTCGGTCGCCTTCGCGTCGACCGCCGACGACCTGGTGCCGAGCGACGCCAGCGGCTTCACGGACGTGTTCCTCAAGGACCTCGACTCCGGCGCCGTGACACGGCTGAGCGTCGGGCCCGACGGCGGGCCCTGGTACGGCCCGGCCGGCACGCCCGTCTTCTCCGGCGACGGCGGGCACGTCGCGTTCTTCGCCGGCCCGAACTTGTTCATCGACGGCGAGGAGACGCAATATTATCTGCGCGACCTCGACCCGCCGCCCGGCACGGCGCTCGCCGGAACGGCGGAGGGCGACGCCCTGTTCGGCGACGTGGCCGCGGACACGCTGTCCGGCGGCGGCGGCGACGACCACCTCGACGGGGCCGGCGGCAACGACCTGCTCGACGGCGGGGCGGGCAGCGACGCGCTGGCCGGCGGCTTCGGCGACGACACGCTGATCGGCGGCGCCGGGGCGGACCGCTTCGTCATCGCCTTCCACGGCGGACACGACCGGCTGCACCTCGTGAGCGGCGAGGACGTCATCGACCTGCGCGCCTTCGCGACCGACTTCCCGACCATCCAGGGCACCCTCTCGGCGGTCGACGCCGATGGCGACGGGGCGGCCGACGACTGCCGCATCGACCTCGACGTCTTCGACGAAACATCCCAGGACCGTGTGTACGGCCCCTACAGCGAAGGCGGCCTGATCGACCTGATCGACGTCCAGCCCGCGTCGCTGAGCGCGAACGACTTCCTGTTCGCCTGATCCGCTCCGGCGGCGCCGCCCTGCGCCGCCGGAACCGCTTCCACACGCCTCCTGTTGAACCCGGATCAACCGGACGGACAGGAGCGTGCCACCATGGCCGACAGCCACCGCGCGGGCGGGGCGCCCGGAAACGTGCGCGACGCCACCTTGAAGGATCACGGGCAGCCGCATCCCTACGGCGTCTACCAGCGAGCCGGCGGGCCGGACGACGGCCGCTCCGCCGAGGACACCACGCCGGTGCTGGCCCCGACCATTCCGCCGAAGGGGTGGGGGTTCAGCGGCGGCAGCGTCGCGGCTCTGCTCATCGTGGCGCTGCTGATCGCGCTGGCCGCCTGGGCGCTCTGACGTGGTCCGTCCACAAAAGGGGAGTTCGTGTCGGATGGCGAGCATCATCGTTGCACTCTTCGACTGCCCGGACGAGGCGAACCGGGTGGCTGACGGCTTGGCGGGCGCCGGAGTCCCGCGCGACGACCTCTACTTCGCCGGCGGCGAGCCGGCGCCGTCCCCGTCTGAGCTCGACGAACTCGCCGACACCCTGGCCAAGCTGGGCGTCGCCGAGGCCGACGCGCGCAACTACCGCGACGGCGTCGCCGGCGGCGGCGCCCTGCTGCTGGTGCGCGCCGACGAGGCGGCGGCCCCCAGGATCCGGATGCTGATCGACCGCACCGCCCATGGCGGGACGGCCCCGCCGCCCGGCGCGGCACCGGCGGACGCACCGGAATGCGACAGCATCCACATGGGCCAGGCGGCCGGCGGCTACGGAACGCGCGGCGCGGCGACCGCCTTCGGCGGGATCGAGCGCGTGCAGCCCCGGACGAGGGTGCCGGCCGCCGCCAAGCGCTGAGCCGGCGCGGCGGGCCCGCACCGGGTCTGGCCGCCGGCCGTCGTCCGTGCTAGGTCGGTGCGAGCGGCGGGATCGACGGGGGCGGGCCACCATGGCGACGGTGGAGGAGGCGTTGGCGCTGGCGGTGGGCCATCACGCGTCCGGCCGCCTGGAGGAAGCCGAGATCCTGTACGGCCGCATACTCGACGCCGTGCCCGGCCAGCCCCATGCCCTGCATTACCTCGGCGTGCTGAACGCGCAGCGTGGCCGGACCGGGCGCGCCATCGCCCTGATCGCCCGCGCCATCGCCGTGGACGGCGCGGTCGCCGACGCGCACGCCAACCTCGCCAACGCCCTGCGGGCCGCCGGCCGTCCGCTCGAGGCGGCGGCGGCGCTGCGCCGGGCGGCCCGGCTGGCGGCCGTCGACGCCGGGCGCTGGGGCGAACTGGGGCTGGCTCTGCGGGCGGTCGGCGACGTCGCCGGCGCCCGCGCCGCGCTGGAGACCGCCTGCCGCCTCGACCCGGCGGATGCCAGGACGTGGCACGCCCTCGGCCTGACCGCCGCGGCGCCGGGCGACCGGCCGGCGGCGCTGGCCGCCCACGCCCGGGCGGCGGCGCTGCAGCCGGGGCTGCTCTCCTCGCGTCTCGCCGCGGCCGCCCTGTGGGGCGAGCTCGGGCATCCCGATGCGGCGGAGCGGGCCTACGCCGCCCTCATCGCCGACGCTCCGGACTGCGCCGCCGCCCACTACAACCGCGCCGCCCTGTTCCAGGAGCGCGGACTGGCCGCGCCGGCGACGGCGGGCTACCGCACCGCCCTGGCGCTGGAGCCGGGCGACGCCGAGGCGTGGTACGCGCTGGCGACCCTCGACAAGGAGGCGGAGCGGGTGGGCCGCGCCGTCGTCGGCTGCCGCCGGGCCCTCGTCCTGCGGCCGGACTTCGAGGCGGCCCGCCTCGACCTGCGCCTGCTGGCGAGCCAGCAGGTCCCGGCCTGGCACTTCACCATGCTGGCCGATGGCGCCCGCAACGAGGCCTACCGGCGGGCCATCGAGAAGGCGGTGACACCGGGGTGCCGCGTGCTGGAGATCGGCACCGGCGCCGGCCTGCTGGCGCTGATCGCGGCGCGCGCCGGCGCCGGCGAGGTGCACACCTGCGAGCTGTCCGGCGTGCTGGCGGCGGTGGCGCGCGGCGTCGTCGCCGACAACGGCTATGCCGACCGCGTCACCGTCCACCACAAGCGGTCCAGCGAACTGCGCCTCGGCGTCGACCTGCCCGGGCGCGCCGACGTGCTGGTGTCGGAAATCCTCGACGCCGGGCTGCTGGGGGAGGGGCACGCGCCGAGCGTCCGCCACGCCATGGCCGAGCTGGTGAAGCCCGGCGCCCGGGTCATCCCGGCGGCCGCCACCATCCGCGCCGTGCCCATCGAGGCGGCGGCCCTGGCGGCGACCCATCCGATCCGCGAGGTCTGCGGCTTCGACCTGTCGCGCCTGGAGGAGCACCGCAACCTCGCCTACAGCGCGCTGTCCCTGAACGACCTGCCGCATCGCCGTCTCGCCGAGCCGGTGGCGGCGGCGCGCCTCGACCTCGCCGACCCGCCGCGCCCGGGGCCGGTGGCGCGCTTCGCCTTCGCCGCGACGGCGACGGGCACCGTCCACGCCGTCGCCTTCTGGTACGACCTGCACGTGGACGAGGAGATCACGGTGTCGACCGGGCCGGAGGGGGAGTGCCGGCACTGGCTGCAGGCGGTGCAGTTCCTGGAGCGGCCCGTCGCGGCGGCGGCGGGGCAGGTGCTGCCGGCGGAGCTGCGCTACGTCGCCGGCCGGCTGGCGGTCAGCCTCGGCTGACGGCGTCGGTGCGGCGTCGGTCCTGCAGGGCGACGTAGTGGTGCCAGACCAGGCGGGCGGCGAGGCTGCGGTGGGGGCGCCAGGGTTCCGCCACGGCGACCAGCGCCGCCCGGCTCGGGCGTTCCGCCCAGCCCTTCAGGCGCTGCACGCCGAGCGCGATGGCGAGATCGTCCACCGGCCAGACGTCGGGCCGGTCGAGCGCCGTCATCAGGTAGATCTCGGCGCTCCAGCGGCCGATCCCCTTGAGGCGCGAGAGGGCGGCGATCGCCGCCTCGTCGTCCAGGGCGTGCACGGCGTCGACGTCGAGCGCGCCGGAGACCACCGCCGCGGCGATGCCGCGGGCGTAGCCGGTCTTCTGGCGGGAGAAGCCGCAGGAGCGCAGGGTGTCGTCGTCGAGCGCCAGGAACGCCTCGGGCGTCACCGGGTCGAGGCGGGCCAGCAGCTTGTCCCACAGGGCGAGCGCCACCCGGGTGGAGAGCTGCTGCTCCATGACGATGCGCAGCAGGCCGGGGAAGCCGGCCGGCCGCGTGAAGTCGCGCAGGATCGGCCCGCCGACGCGCAGGCACTCGGCGAAGATCGGGTCGAGGGCGGCGAGGCGGTCGACCGACACGCGGGGCGGCGCCGGTTCCTCAGGCCACCAGTTCGATGGCGTAGTCCTCGATCACCGTGTTGGCCAGCAGCTTGTTGCACATGGCCTCCACCTCGGTGCGGGCGGAGTCGGTGTCGGTCGCCTCGAGGTCGAGCTCGATGACCTTGCCGGCGCGGACGTTGTCGACGCCGGTGAAGCCCAGCGTGTGCAGGGCGTGCTCGATGGCCTTGCCCTGGGGATCGAGGACGCCGCGCTTCAGGGTGACGTGGACCTTGGCCTTCATGGATCGCGTTCTTTCTTCGGAAATCACTGGATGGTCTTGGGGCCCTTGGCGTCGACGGGGCCGCCCTCGGGCAGGATGCCGAGGCGGCGGGCGACCTCCTGGTAGGCCTCCTCCACCTTGCCGAGATCCTCGCGGAAGCGGTCCTTGTCCAGCTTCTCGTTGGTCTTGATGTCCCACAGACGGCAATTGTCGGGGCTGATCTCGTCGGCCAGGACGATGCGCATCTCGTCGTTCTCCCACAGCCGGCCGAACTCCAGCTTGAAGTCGACGAGCCGCAGGCCGATGCCGAGGAACAGGCCCGAGAGGTAGTCGTTCACCCGCAGGCTGAGCGCCACCATGTCGTCGAGGTCCTGGGGGGCGGCCCAGCCGAAGGCGGTGATGTGCTCCTCCGACACCATCGGGTTGCCGAGCTCCTCGGACTTGTAGTGGTACTCGATGATGGAGCGGGGCAGGGGGGTGCCTTCGGCGATGCCGAAGCGCTTCGACAGCGAGCCGGCGGCGACGTTGCGCACCACCACCTCGATGGGAATGATCTCGACCTCGCGGATCAGCTGCTCACGCATGTTCAGACGGCGCATGAAGTGGGTCGGCACGCCGATCTCGCCCAGCCGGGTCATCAGGTACTCGGAGATGCGGTTGTTCAGCACCCCTTTGCCGGTGATGACGCCCTTCTTCTGGTTGTTGAACGCGGTGGCATCGTCCTTGAAGTACTGCACCAACGTGCCGGGCTCCGGTCCCTCGAAAAGGACCTTGGCTTTGCCTTCATAGATGCGCCGGCGTCTGCTCATGTGTGGTCGTCCGAAACTACAGCGGACCGGCCAGGGCGGGCCGGTCCGGTCAATGTGCGGAAGAGTGATATAGCAAGCCGTACCGGCGAACACAATGCGGGTGGGCGCGGCGGGGGGTGATCGCGCCCGGTCGCTTTCGCCCCGTCCGATCCGGGAGCGGGGAACGCCGGTGCCGGCCGTGGACCGTCCGGACGGGACGGCCGCGGGCGCGGGCGGCGGCGATCCTCACGCCGGGAGGACGGGGCGCCAGGGTGTCTCGTGCGGCCGGCCGGGGGCGAAGTGCCAGACCGCGTCGAGGTCGGGCCGGTTCGCCGAGGGCAGCGCGACGAGCGCGCTGGACGATGTGCCGAAGCCGGTGGGCAGGCGGAAGTCCATGGCGCCGCGCGGGCTGTCCCCTTCCCAGATGCGGCTGCCCAGCAGCTCCGGCCAGCCGCCCCAGTGCGGCTCCGCGGGGTCCGGCGGCGGCGCGCTCCGGAACAGCGGCAGGTACAGGTGCACCCGCGGGTCGGCCGTGTCGTCGGGATCGAAGGCGGTCAGCATGTGCAGGCCGGTCCCCAGGGTGGCGACCTCGGGCCGGTGGCGGGGGGTGTCGCCGCGGTGGATCACCACGAAGGCGTCCCGGTTGTCGGCCACCAGCAGGTTGAAGGGCCGGTAGGCGCGGGTGTCGAGCTGGGCCAGCGCCAGGGCCGCCTCCCCGGCGTCGGCGTGGTCCAGGGCCTCCAGCACGAGCTCCCCGCGCGAGCGCTTGCCGGCCTCGGGGCCGAGCGTCCCGGGGCGGTTCAGCACGGCCGCCGCCACCCCCTCGTCGTTGAGCCCCAGCCAGGAGCCGCCGGCCGTCTCGTCGAGGCCGGCCACCACGTTGGGCCGGTCGGGCCAGTGGCGGCCCGGCGGCCGCCAGGGGCGGTCGGCCATCTCGTCCCGGTTCGCCCCGAGGATCAGGGGATAGGCCGCGTCCGGACGGCGGAGAATGATGACGCTGCACATGAATTCTTGCCTTTCCGCTCCTCTCCCGGTATTCCGCCGCTCGCCGGCTTCGCCATACGGGGCGGGACGGCTGGGCGGTGACGTCGCTCGACGTTCCGGCTATATAAGCTGTATCTGGGAGCGCAAACCAAGCCAAGGAGTCCGGTCCGCCATGACGACCTTCGACGAGCGCGAGAAGGCCTTCGAGAACAAGTACCAGCACGACCAGGAGCTGTTGTTCCGGATCAGGGCCCGTCGCGACAAGCTGGCCGGGTTGTGGGCGGCGAGTCTCCTCGGCCTGAGCGGCGCCGACGCCGATGCTTACGCGCGGCAGATCGTCGAGGCCGATTTCGGCACCGCCGGTCCGCACGACATCCGCGACCGCCTGCTCGACGACCTGCGGACGCGCGGCGTCGACATTTCCGAGCACCGCGTGGAGAAGGAGATGGACGCCCTGCTCGCCACCGCCCGCCAGCAGGTGCAGACCGAGTAGGGCGGCCGTTGCCGGGCGCCCCGCGCCCGGCCCCGCGCCGGCGGTGCGGCGCAGGGCGGAGCGTTCCGCTCACTTCGAACTGCCGATGATGACGCGCCGGTCGCCGCCGCCCATCGCCACGGTCCGGTAGTCGCCGCCGCGGGCGAAGGCGTCGAGATAGGTGGTGGTCGAAAAGGATTCCTGATCGCGGTAGGGGCCGAACTTGAAGTACTGGGTCGTCGGCTCGGTCCGGTAGCCGATGCGGCCCGTGGCCCGTCCGTACAGCTTGCCGCCGGCCCACACCTCGACGACGCCGTTGCCCTCCGGCGAGGCCTTGATGCGGTAGACCATGTCGGTCCACGTCCCGAACGGATTCGGCAGATGGCCGAACCGTTCGATCGAGATGTCCTGCATGCAGGGCTGGCCGGTGGCGCTGTTGACGCTTTCCGCCTGGGGCGGCGGCTCGTTCTGGTAGACCAGCAGGATGCGGCACTCGTTGCCGTCGGCGGCGTCCTGCTGGAGGGTCACCGAGAAGTTCCGGTCGGTGAAGCGCTGGGCCACGAAGGGGCTCTTGCCGCCGCCCTGCTTCCACTGGCCGATGACGAGCCGGCCGCTGTTCTCCGCCGGCACCGTCTCGCCGACGAACATGCTGAAGCCGTACCACACCTCGGTCCCGAAGGGCAGGCGCACCTCCTTGCGCTCCCACAGTTCGGCGCGCTCGGTGCCGTCGTCCTCGAAGGGCGCGCTGGGGTCGGCGGGATCGATGCAGGTGTCGGACGGCCGCGCCGCCTCGGGACCGGTCAGCGGCGGCGGGAAGACCGTCATCTCCGCCGCCCACCGGCCGAGCCGGACGACCGACTGCTGGTCCACCTCGACGTTCTCCGGGCGGTAGCAGGGCTGCAGCGGCCCCTTGTCCAACGTGCCGCTCTCGAATCCGTCGCGCAGGTCGAGCGGCGGCAGGCCCTCGGCCCGTGCCGCGGCGGCCATGCCGATCAGCGCCAGCCCGCCCGCCAGCGCACACAAATGACGTGCGTTTCCCATGCCCCTTCCCCCCGACGCGTTTGCCTGCTGCGAGTGTTATGCACCCTGGTGCATTCGTGCAAGAACTGCGCGCCGGAGGCGGTGGGGCGGCGGCCGATTCAGGGCGGAGTGCGAATCACGCCCCGAAGACGCGCCGGAAGACCGTGTCGACGTGCTTGGTGTGGTAGGCCAGGTTGAACATCGGCGCGAGATCGTCGCGGGAGATGTGCCGGGTGACCTCGTCGTCGGCGCCGAGGTGGTCGAGCAGGTTGCCCCCTTCGGCCCACACCTTCATGGCGTTGCGCTGCACCGCGAGGTAGGCGTCCTCGCGGCTCATGCCCGCCTGCGTCAGGGCGAGCAGGACGCGCTGGGAGAAGACGAGGCCGCCGAGATCCTCCAGGTTCCGCTTCATGCGCTCGGGATAGACCACCAGCTTGTCCATCATGCCGGTCAGGCGCACCAGCGCGAAGTCCAGGGTCACCGTGGCGTCCGGCCCGATGCCGCGCTCCACCGAGGAGTGGGAGATGTCGCGCTCGTGCCAGAGCGCCACGTTCTCCAGGGCGGGAACGACGGCGGCGCGCACCAGCCGGGCCAGTCCGGTCAGGTTCTCCGACAGGACCGGGTTGCGCTTGTGTGGCATCGCCGAGGAGCCCTTCTGGCCGGGATGGAAGTACTCCTCGGCCTCGCGCACCTCGGTGCGCTGGAGATGGCGGACCTCGACGGCAAGGTTCTCGATGGACGAGGCGATGACGCCCAGCACCGAGAAGTAGAAGGCGTGGCGGTCGCGCGGGATGACCTGGGTGGAGACCGGCTCCGGCGTCAGGCCGAGCTTCTCCGCGACGTGGACCTCGACGCGGGGATCGATGTTGGCGAAGGTGCCGACCGCGCCGGAGATGGCGCAGGTGGCGATCTCCTCGCGCGCCTGGACGAGGCGGGCGCGGGCGCGGGCGAAGGCGGCGTAGTGGCCGGCGAGCTTCAGGCCGAAGGTGGTCGGCTCGGCGTGGATGCCGTGGCTGCGGCCGATGGTGACGGTGTCCTTGTGCTCGCGGGCGCGCCGCTCGAGCACCGCGAGCAGGGCGTCGAGATCGTCGAGCAGCAGGTCGGCGGCCTGCTTCAGCTGCACCGCCAGGCAGGTGTCGAGCACGTCCGACGAGGTCATGCCCTGGTGGACGAAGCGTGCCTCCGGGCCCACGTGCTCGGCCAGGTTGGTGAGGAAGGCGATGACGTCGTGGCGGGTCTCCCGTTCGATGGCGTCGATCCGCTCGATCTCCCACTTGCCGCGCTTCCACACCGCCGCGGCGGCCTCCTTCGGGATGATGCCGAGGTCGGCCTGGGCGTCGCAGGCGTGCGCCTCGATCTCGAACCAGATGCGGAACTTGTTCTCCGGTTCCCAGATGCGGGCCATTTCGGGGCGGGTGTAACGGGGGATCATCCTGGCTCTCTCCGACACGGGGGGCAGCGGTCACGCGCGCGCGGACCTTAGCGGCGCGCCTGCGCGCTGGCTAGACCCTTGGCGCGGGCCCGTCGGAGGACGCGGTACACCCTTCGATTGACGCCGGCCGGTGATCGTGACCAGTCTGGCGGCGGGCGGGCACGGCCCGGCGCCCGGCGACGGAGGAGAGACATGGAGATCACCCAGAGAACGCAAGCGGGGGTCGCCATCATGGCGGTCGCCGGACGGATCGACGGCCTCACCGGGCCCGAGCTGGAGGCGAAGCTGAGCGCGGCGATGCCGAGCGGCGGGGCGATGGTGCTGGACCTGTCCGGCTGCGCCTACATCAGCAGCGCCGGCCTGCGCGTGGTGCTGAAGGCCGGGCGCCAGGCCAAGCAGTCGGCGACCGCCTTCGCGCTGTGCGGTCTGCAACCGCAGGTCCGCGAAGTCTTCGACGTCAGCGGCTTCGCTTCCCTGTTCCCGCTCCACCCCGACGCCGACGCCGCGGTCGCCGCCCTGGCGTCCGCCGGACCGGCCGCCAAGCCGGCCGCCGCGGTGGCGGCGACCGGGCCGATCGGCCTGCAGCCGACCCTCATCGAGGAGATCCTGCTGCTGTGCATCGACGACGCCGGGGTGCTGCGGCCGATGGCGCGCAGCGTCTACGACCAGATCGCCGCCGGCGCCGTGCTGATGGAGCTGGCGCTGGCCGGCCGGATCGACTGCGACCTGGAACGCATGTCCGTGGTCGACCCGCGGCCGACCGGCGAGCCGCTGCTCGACGGCGTGCTGGCCCGGCTGGCGGGGCAGGGCGCCCATGCCCCGGCGGACTGGATCAACGACGTGGCCGAGCAGGGCAACGCGCTGCGCGCCGCCGCGCTCGCCCGCCTCGTCGAGCGCGGCATCGTCAAGAAGCAGGAAGGCCGCTTCCTCTGGATCTTCCGCGACCGCCGCTATCCCGTGGTCGACGGGCGCGAGCAGCGCGAGGTGCGCGCGCGCCTGCGCGCGCTGCTGCTGGGGGACGACATCCCCGACCCGCGCGATGTCGTGCTGGTGGGGCTGGTCGACCTCAGCGGCCTGTTCGCCACCGTGCTCGACGCGCAGGAGCAGCGCCAGGCCCAGCCGCGCATCGCCCAGCTGAAGAAGATGGACCTGATCGGGCAGCAGGTCGATCGTGCCGTCGCCAGCATCGAGATGGCGATCAGCAGCGTCATGGGGCCGATGTGAGCTCTCTCCTCCCCCGGGCCCGGCCCCGGGGGAGGGTGCCCGAGCTTTCCCTTCCACGCGGCCGTGCCGCCCAGGTATTGTGTCGACCACACGGCCGAACGCCGCGGCGGCCGCATCGGACGTGCCATGCAAGGGGGCGGTTTGCCGCACCAGCGCCTTTGCTGTATAAGCCGACCGTCAGTTCACGCTCGTTCGGAAAATAACCGGAATCGAGTTAATCAAGGGGAGAACGTCCATGTCCGGGGATCTCGACACGCTCGCGCTGGAGTACCATCGGCGCCCGAAGGCGGGGAAGCTCGCCATCGTCGCGACCAAGCCGATGGCCAACCAGCGCGACCTGGCGCTGGCCTATTCGCCGGGCGTGGCGGCGGCCTGCATGGCGATCCACGGCGATCCCTCCCAGGCGGCGGAGCTGACGACCCGGTCCAACCTGGTGGCGGTGGTGACCAACGGCACGGCGGTGCTGGGGCTCGGCAACATCGGGCCGCTGGCGGCCAAGCCGGTGATGGAGGGCAAGGCGGTCCTCTTCAAGAAGTTCGCCGGCATCGACGTGTTCGACCTCGAGCTCAACGAGACGGACGTGGACGCGCTGGTCGACACCATCGCCCGGCTGGAGCCGACGTTCGGCGCCATCAACCTGGAGGACATCGCCGCGCCGGCCTGCTTCGAGGTGGAGCGGCGCCTGCGCGACCGCATGAAGATCCCGGTCTTCCACGACGACCAGCACGGCACCGCCATCGTCGTCGGCGCCGCCATGCTCAACGGGCTGAAGCTGGTGGGCAAGGAGGCGGGCGACGTCAAGGTGGTGTCCACCGGCGGCGGTGCCGCCGGCATCGCCTGTCTCGACCTGATGGTGGCGCTGGGCGTGAAGCGGGAGAACGTCTGGCTCGTCGACAAGTTCGGCCTGGTCTACCGCGGCCGGACCGAGGACATGAACCCCTACAAGGACGCCTACGCCAAGGACACGGACGCGCGGACCCTGGGCGACGTGATCGGCGACGCCGACCTCTTCCTCGGCCTGTCCGGGCCGAAGGTGCTGACGCCCGACATGGTCAAGCGGATGGCGCCGCGGCCGATCATCATGGCGTTGGCAAACCCCGAGCCGGAGATCATGCCCGACCTCGCCCGCGAGGTCCGTCCCGACGCCATCATCGCCACCGGCCGGTCCGACTTCGCCAACCAGGTCAACAACGTCCTGGTCTTCCCCTTCATCTTCCGTGGCGCCCTGGACGTCGGCGCCACCACCGTGAACGAGGAGATGAAGGTCGCCGCCACCCACGCCGTCGCCAACCTCGCGCGCGCCGAGCCGTCCGACGTGGTGGCCGCCGCCTACCGCGGCGAGGAGCTGCGCTTCGGCCCCGACTACATCCTGCCCAAGCCCTTCGACCCGCGCCTGATCATCGAGGTGCCGTCGGCGGTCGCCCGCGCCGCCATGGACAGCGGCGTGGCGATGCGGCCGATCCACGACTTCCGCGCCTACCGCGACGAGCTCGGCCTCTACGTCTTCCGCTCCGGCCTCGTCATGAAGCCGGTGATGCAGGCCGCCATGAAGGACCCCAAGCGGGTGGTCTACGCCGAGGGCGAGGACGAGCGCGTGCTGCGCGCCGCCCAGCTCGCCATCGACGACGGCATCGCCCAACCCATCCTGCTGGGGCGGCGCGACATCATCGAGCGCAAGGTGGTGGAACTGGGGCTGCGCCTCAAGCACGGCGTCAACGTGGAGATGATCGAGATCATCCGCGACCCGCGCTACCACAACTACACCGAGATCTATCGCACGCTGATGGGCCGGCGCGGCGTGTCGCCGACCCACGCGGCCAACGTGGTGCGCACCCAGCCCACGGTGTTCGGCGCCCTGATGGTGCGGCGCGGCGAGGCCGACGCCCTGATCTGCGGCACCTCGGGCCGCTACGGCGAGTACTACACCCACGTCATGGACGTGATCGGCAAGCGCAAGGGCGTCAACACCGCCGCCGCCATGAACCTGCTGATCCTGCAGACCGGCACCTACTTCATCTGCGACACCTACGTGAACCCCGAGCCGACCGCGGGCCAGGTGGCGGAGATCGCGCGGCTGGCGGCGGAGGAGGTGCGGCGCTTCGGCATCGAGCCGAAGGTGGCGCTGCTCTCGCACTCCAACTTCGGCAGCGCCGACACGCCGTCGGCGCGCAAGATGCGCCAGGCCTACCAGCTCATCTCCGCCGAGATGAACGACCTGGAGGTGGACGGCGAGATGCACGCCGACGCCGCCCTGTCGGAGGCGATCCGCGGCCGGGTGCTGCCGGACTCGCGCCTGAAGGGCGCCGCCAACCTGCTGGTGATGCCGACGCTGGACGCCGCCAACATCGCCTTCAACATGCTGAAGGTGCTGGGCGAGGCGCAGAACGTCGGGCCGATCCTGCTGGGTGCGGCGCGTCCGGTGCACATCGTCACGCCCTCGATCACCGTGCGCGGCCTGCTCAACATGACCGGCGTGGCGGTGGTCGACGCCCAGCTCGCCGCCCCCGTGGCGGCACCGCCGCCGCCGCCGCTGGCGGCGGAGTAGGGCGCTCTCCGTCCTCGCGGCCGCGTCGCTCCCCCAAAACCCTCCGGGGGGCGACGCGACCGCTCTCCTACCCGCCCCGCAGCGGCAGGACCAGCAGCCGCGGCAGGGTGACGTCGCGCGCGCCGCACCCGGCGACCCCGACGACGATGTCCTCCTGCGGCACGTCGAGGCGCAGGGTGCCGTGCAGCCAGTCCCAGACGGTCAGGCCGCTCGACCAGTTGCTGTCCATCTCCGCGGGGCGGCGGGAATGGTGGATGCCGTGCATGCGCGGCGTCACCAGCAGCCGGCCGACGCGGCCCTCCCAGGCCGGCGGCAGGCGCAGGTTGGAATGGTGGAACAGGATCTCCGCCAGGGTCAGGCGCTGCCACAGGGCGAGATCGGCCGGCCGCACGCCGATCAGCAGCACCTGCGCCGCCCGGTAGGGCACCGAGAGCGCCATCTCGGCGAAATGGAAGCGCAGCGCCGTCGAGGCGTCGAGATCGCGGTCGGCGTGGTGCACGCGGTGGAAGGCCCACAGGAACGGCAGCCGGTGGGTGCCGACGTGCCACCAGTAGAGCGTGTAGTCCAGGAGAACGAGCGCCAGCAGCCGCTCCGCGGCGCGCGGCAGGGCGAGCGCCGGCAGGAGGCCCCAACGCCGGCGCTCCACCGCACGGGCCAGCGGCTCGACCACCGGCTTCTCCAGGGCGCGGATGGCAAGGGCGCTGAGGCCGGCCACCGCCAGGTTGCGGGCGGTGTGGCGCGCCGCCGGTTCGACCCGGCGGCGCAGGGGGCGGCGATGCTCGAGCCACACCAAGCCGGCGAAGGCGCCGGCGGCCAGCGCCGGGCCGAGCCAGCGGGGCGGCGACGGCACCCTACAGTTCGTTGCCCGGGCTGCCGGTGCGGCCGACCCCGTCCTCGTGGACGTCGGGGTCGAAGTCGTGGCCGTACGGCTTGCCCGAGGCGTCGGTGGCCGGGATGTGGCGGCCGTCGCGCTGGGCCTGCAGGCGGCGTTCGACGCCGGTGCGGGCCTGATCGTACTGCGACACGTCCGCGTTGTTGCGGGCGCGGGTCTCGTCGATGCCGCTGTCGCCCGACAGCGGACCGTCGGGGGAGACGGGCTTCTTGATGCTTTCGTGCGCCATGGAAGGGGTCCTCGTGATTCAAGCCCAATTCCCGGTAACAAGCGGTTCGGCCGGAGAGTCGCGGCGGCCGAGCTTCAAGGCGCGCACGACGTCGGCGTGGCCGGGCTGCTGCTCCTCGGCGTCGAAGTCGATGTCATAGGCGGAGCCGGGGTTGCCCCGGGCGCCGATCAGGACGAACTCGGCTCCCTCGTAGTCGAGCAGGTGCGGGTCCTCGGCGAAGCGGCGGCCGTCGAAGTCGCGCAGCACGGTCTTGGGATAGGGCGCCGCCTCGCCGTGCAGGGTGCCGGCCTCGGGGTTCTTGACGGAGAGGGCGAAGGCGCCGTCGTGACGCAGGTTGAAGGCCTTCTGCACGGGGCCGGGCTTCTCCGGCTGCTCCAGCGCGTAGACGAGGTGGGTGTCGCCGTCGGTCCGGGCGATGGCGTACATGCCTTCGCCGGCCGGCCGCGCCGCCGGGCGGTGGCGCGCGCCGCGGGTCTTGGTCCGGTAGGTCTCGGCGCGGAAGGTGGCGGCGACGTCGCGGCTCGACCGGGCGATGCGGTCGACGAAGCCCCAGGTGCGCTCGTGTCCGTCGATCTCGGGCAGGTGCTTGCGTCCCACCACCATCAGACGGAACACCGAGCGGCCGTGGGGCTTCAGCACGATGTAGAAGCGCTCCACGTCGTCGGGACCGTCGGGGGCGTCCTGTTCGACCTTGGGACGGAAGACGAAGTAGATGTCGCCCCGCTCGACGATCTCGGTGCGGGCGTGGGCGCCGTGCGATCGGCTGGCCATGGCGGTCCTCCCAAATCGGAGATGTCCGGTGCCTAAGCAGGTTTGCCCGGATCGGGCCACCGATGGCCCGGCCTGGGCAAACCTGCGGACTCTATGGTTTTGCAGGTTTTCCGAGCCCGCCCAACGGTGGGCGGGGTTCGGAAAACCTGCTTAGGGGAACTCCAGGGGAGGGACGGAGTTCCCCCGTGCTGCACCGCACTCGGGAGGGGCGTCGTCGTTAGCCCCCTCGGAGCCTGCCGGGCGGGAAGGGATACCTCAGTGCGACGGGGCCTCCCGGTTGCGGCCGCGGCCCTGCCGCTCCCGGTCCCCGTCGGTGATGGCGTGGCGCATGCCCTCGGCGACCACGCCGGCGATGGCACCGGCGGCGTCCCGCACCGTCTCGGCGGCGCCGCTCCCGGCGTGGCTCACCGCCTGGCGCGTCCCGCGGTTGGCCGCCAGCGCGCCGGCGGCGGCAACGAGCGCGTCGGCAAGGATCTGCCGGGCCATCGGCGATTCCAGGAGGGAGCCCAGCGAGCCCCCGGACTTGCGCAGGTGCTTGGGCACCTTGACCCCGGCGATCCTCTTCGGAAGCTTGAAACCCTTGCTCTTGTGCTTGGCCATCGGTCGGCCCTCGCTCCTCGTGGAACACACCCGGCAAACCGGCGCCGGGCGTCCCGGTTCCCGTCCGGAACCCGTCCGTCCCCGTCATGTTGACGGGGGACGACGCCACACCGGGAGAACGGCCATGAGCGACCGCAAGGACGACCCCAGAGCCATCGAGGAGGCGCGCGAGCGGCTGCGGCGCGCCGACACCTCCCATTCCCCGGCCGGCCAGTCCCAGAGCACGGGAACCGGCGGCGGCGGCGGCGCCGTCGACCCGCTCGAACGCGGTCCCGCCGAGACCGCCCGGGGCGCCATGGAGGGTGACCAGGGAGCGCCGCCGTCGGCCGGCTCGGCCGGCGTGGCGACCGGCCTGAACCCCGGCGGCACCCGGCCCAAGACGGGGGCGGGTGGCCATGGCGAGCGGGCCGGCAGCGTCGGCACCCCGGGCGCCGCCGGCAGGCCGCGGGACTGAACGCCGCCCGCGGGGCCGGGCACCGCACCGTGACAACGGACATGGCTGGGGGAACCATGGACGTCCGGGAATGCGCGCTGGGATTCATGAACGCGCAGGCGCTCCTCACCGCCGAGGAGATGGGGGGCGTCGACGCGCTCGACGGCGGTCCGTGCGCCGCCGCCGACCTGGGCGAGGAGGTGGGGCTGCCGGAGGACTCTGCGACCCGGCCGCTGACCATGCTGTGCGCCCTGGGCGCCGTCGCGCGGCGCCCTGCTGGTGCTCGGCGAATGTCTGCGGACGAGCGGCGCACCGGGCCGCCGGTGGTGGCGCGCCAGGACCTCAACATGCTGGTCGCCGCCCGGGGCCGCGAGCGCACCGCCGACGAGTACGCCGACTGGATCGGCCGGTTCGGCTTCGCGCTGGAGCGCGTCCGGCCGACGCCCTCGCAGACGGCCTTCCTGATCGCCCGCCGGATCTAGCGATTTGCCGGCGCCGCGGCGGTCGAAAGCCGTGACGCGGGCGCGGAATGTGGTATCTATCGGCTCGACGCGGCCGGCCCCGCCGGCCAGCGCCAGGCACCAGCCTCGGAGAGTCGTTCTTTGCCCGCCGATATCCAGACCGACGACGCGCTCGTCCTGGCCCTGCCGAAGGGCCGGATCCTCAAGGAGCTGCGGCCGCTGCTCGAGCACGCCGGCATCGCCCCGGAGCCGGAGTTCGACAACGAGAACAGCCGGCTCCTGCGCTTCGCCACCAACGTGCCCAACCTCAGCGTCATCCGCGTGCGCTCGTTCGACGTCGCCACCTTCGTCGCCTTCGGCGCCGCGCACCTCGGGGTCGCCGGCAACGACGTGCTGATGGAGTTCGACTATCCCGAGATCTACGCGCCCCTCGACCTCGGCATCGGCAAGTGCCGGCTGTCGGTGGCCGAGCCGAAGGCGATGGTGGAGGGGGACGACCCCTCCCGCTGGAGCCACGTGCGCGTCGCCACCAAGTACCCCGAGGTGACCCGCCGCCACTTCGCGGCGCGCGGCGTCCAGGCCGAGTGCGTCAAGCTCAACGGCGCCATGGAGCTGGCGCCGACGCTCGGCCTGTGCCGGCGCATCGTCGACCTGGTGTCCACCGGCTCGACGCTCAAGGCCAACGGGCTGGTGGAGGTCGAGCACATCGCCGACGTCACCTCGCGCCTGATCGTCAACCGGGCCGCCTTCAAGACGCGGCCCGACGAGATTTCCGACTGGATCGAACGTTTCCGGGGGGCCGTCCATGCCGCTCAAGCTTGACCGCCGCGACGCCGGCTTCGAGGCGGCGTTCACCGGCCTGCTGCACGCCAAGCGCGAGGCGAGCGAGGACGTCCAGGCGGCGGTGCACGCCATCGTCGAGGACGTGCGCGCCCGCGGCGACGCCGCCGTGCTGGAGTACACCGGCCGCTTCGACCGTCTCACCCTGACGGCCGAGACCCTGCGCATCCCGGTGGACGAGGTCGACCTCGCCGTCGCCGCCTGCGACGCGGAGCTGCTGCGCGCACTCGACACCGCGGCGGAACGCATCGAGGCGTTCCACCGCCTGCAGGTGCCGGCCGTCACCGACTACCACGATCCCCAGGGGGTGCGGCTGGGCGCGCGCTGGACGCCGGTGGGCTCGGTCGGCCTCTACGTGCCGGGCGGCACGGCGGCCTATCCGTCGTCGGTGCTGATGAACGCGCTGCCGGCCAGGGTGGCCGGCGTCGAGCGCATCGTCATGGTGGTGCCGACCCCCGACGGCCGGATCAACCCGCTGGTGCTGGCGGCGGCGCGCCGCTGCGGCATCCAGGAGATCTATCGGGTCGGCGGCGCCCAGGCGGTGGCGGCGCTCGCCTACGGCACGGCGACCATCGCCCCGGTCGACAAGATCGTCGGTCCCGGCAACGCCTTCGTCGCCGCCGCCAAGCGGCAGGTCTACGGCGTCGTCGGCATCGACAGCATCGCCGGGCCGTCGGAGATCCTGGTGGTGGCCGACCGCGACAACGACCCCTCCTGGATCGCCATGGACCTGCTGAGCCAGGCCGAGCACGACCGGGTGGCGCAGTCGATCCTGATCGCCGACGACGCGGCCTTCGCCGCCGCCGTGGAGCGGGCGGTGGACGACCATCTGAGCCGGCTGCCGCGCGCCGACATCGCCGGCGAGAGCTGGCGCGAGCACGGCGCCGTCATCCTGGTCGAGGACCTGCTGCGCGACGCGCCGGCCCTGGTGGACCGGCTGGCGCCGGAGCACCTGGAGCTGGCGGTCGCCGATCCCGACGCCCTGATGGCGCGGGTGCGCAACGCCGGCGCCATCTTCCTCGGCCGCTACACGCCGGAGGCGGTCGGCGACTACGTCGCCGGACCCAACCATGTGCTGCCGACGGCGCGCAGCGCCCGCTTCTCCTCCGGCCTCAACGTGCTGGACTTCATGAAGCGCACCACCTTCGTGGCCTGCGACGCGCGCTCGCTGGCGGCCATCGGACCGGCCGCCGTCACCCTGGCGCAGGCGGAGGGGCTCGACGCCCACGCCCGCTCGGTGGCGCTGCGCCTCGGCGCCGGCAGGGAGGCGCGATGACGGATCGGACGAAGCGCCGCATCGTCCACGTCACGCTGGACGAAAAGACCGTCGTCCGGCGCAAGCCGGAGGTCGAGCACGAGCGCGCCGTGGCGATCTTCGACCTCCTGGAGGAGAACGAGTTCTGCCCGTGCGAGCATCCGGACGAGGGCCCCTACCACCTGCACCTGGCGATCGAGGACAACCGCCTCATCCTCGACGTCCGCTGCGAGGACGACCGGGCGCTGTGCAAGGTGATGGTGCCGCTGTCGGCGTTCCGCTCCATCGTGCGCGACTATTTCCTGATCTGCGAGAGCTACTACGCCGCCATCAAGAAGGCGACGCCGTCGCAGATCGAGGCGATCGACATGGGCCGACGCGGCCTGCACAACGAGGGGTCGGAGCTGCTGCGCGAGCGGGTCAGCGGCAGGATCGACATGGATCTGCAGACGGCGCGTCGGCTGTTCACGCTGATCTGCGTCCTGCACATCCGCGGCTGAACCGGCCGGGGTAGCGGCGCCCATGGCCCCCGTACCGATCCTTCCCGTCACCAGCGTCCTCTTCGCCTGCACCTACAACATGATCCGCTCGCCGATGGCGGCCGGCATCATGCGCCATTACCACGGGCACCGGATCTTCGTCGATTCGGTGGGGGTGCGCGAATCCGACGACATCGATCCCTTCGCCGTCGCGGTGATGGAGGAGATCGGCATCGACATCTCCGGCCACGTCTGCAAGACCTTCGACGAGCTCGAGGATTCCTCCTTCGACCTGATCGTCTCCCTGTCGCCGGAAGCCCACCACCGCGCCGTCGAGATGACCCGCACCATGGCCTGCGAGGTGGAGTTCTGGATGACCTTCGACCCCACCCTGGTCGACGGCAGCCGCGACGCCATGCTGGCGAGCTACCGCCAGGTGCGCGACGGCATCCACAAGCGCGTGCTCGACCGCTTCCCGCCGGACCGCGGGCCGCGGGTGTAGGGACGGGCCGGCGCGGCGGGGCCCGTCAGGCCGGGTGGAAGGCGTAGGCGTGCATCGCCAGGCTGCCGTGCTCGAAGCCGGCGTGCAGGCGCTCGGCGCGCGCGCCCGGGCCGGCGGCGCCGAGCGCCACCGGCAGCGGCAGGAAGTGCTCGTCGCTGGGATGGGCGGCACGGGCGGTCGGCTGCTCCGCCCACGCCGCCAGCGCCTCGCCGCCGGCGGCGACGGCGCGGTCGAGCCAGTCGGCGAAGTCGGCGGCCCACGCCGGCGGGTCGCCGCTGACGCCGCGGCGGAGGGCGCGCAGATTGTGCACGGCGCCGCCGCTGCCCAGCACCAGCACGCCCTCGCGGGCGAGCGGCGCCAGCGCCCGGCCGAGCGCCACATGGGCGGCGGCGTCCAGCTCCGGCAGCACCGACAGCTGGGCGACCGGGATGCCGGCGTCCGGGTACATCAGGGACAGCGGCACCCATGCGCCGTGGTCGAGCCCCTGGCCGGGATCGGCACCGGCCGGCAGGCCGGCGGCGTCCAGCAGGCCGACCACCCGCGCGGCCAGTTCCGGAGCGCCGGGGGCGGGATAGGTGAGGCGGTAGAGGGCGTCGGGGAAGCCGTAGAAGTCGTGGACCGTCTCCGGCCGCTCGGCGCCGCTGACCATGGGGCGCCGGGTCAGCCAGTGGGCGGAGACGGCGAGGATGGCTCGGGGACGGCCGAGCCGGGCGCCGAGCCCGGCCAGGAAGTCCCGGCCGGGCGACGCCGTCTCCAGCATCAGCATCGGCGAGCCGTGCGAGACGAAGACGGTGGGAAAGGCGGTGGACATGGCGGGCGGTCCTGTCGGTCGGGGGCGGACCGCTATTCTGCATAACGAAAAACCCCGGCGCCAGGGCCGGGGCTTCGGACGGACCGTTGCGACCGCGGGAACGATCAGTGCAGGTGCCGGGGCAGATCCGCGATGGCCTGATCGACCAGCCTGTCCGACTGGGCCGGGGTGATCCCCTCGGCGAGGACGCGCCGGGCCGCCGCCATGGCGATGTCGACCGTCAGGTTGCGCACCTCGGCCAGGGCCTGGGCCTCGGCCTGGGCGATGCGCTCCATCGCCTGGGCTTCGCGCCGCTTCAGCGCCGCCTCGAGATCGGCCTGGGCGGCGGTGCGGAAGCGCTCGGCCTCCTCGCGGGCATGGACGACGATGGCCTCCGCCTCCTTGACCGCGTCGCGCTGGCGGCGCTGGTAGTTGGCGAGGGTGGCCTGGGCGTCCTCGCGCAGGCGCTGCGCCTCGTCGAGCTCGGCACGGATCTTCTCCGCACGGGTGTCGAGCATCGAGCTGATCGCCGCGCCGGCCCGCTTCCAGACCAGGACGACGAAGATGACGAAGGCGACGGCAACCCAGAATTCGGGGGTCATGAACATTACCGGCGCTCCTCCAGGACGGCGGCGACGGCCGCCTCGGCCTTCGCGGGATCGATCTCGACCCCGGCCAGCTTGCCGGCCACGTCACGGGCGATGTCCGACGCCACGCCGCGGATGTTGGCCAGGGCCTCGTCCTTGGCGGACGCGATGCGCGCCTCGGCGGCCTTCAGTCGCTCAGCGATGTCGGCGGCGAGCTGGCCTTGGCGGGCCTGGTTGCCGGCTTCGATCTCGGCGACCGTGGCGGCGATCACCGACTGCGCCTCGGACCGCGCGTCGGCCAGGGCCTTCTCGACGGCGGCGAGGACGGTCTCCGCCTCTTCCTTCACGGAAGCGGCCTTGTTCAGGTCGCGGGTGATCCGCTCCTGACGTTCCTCCAGCACCTCGGCGACGCGCGGCAACGCCTTCTTCGCCAGGAGATAGTAGAGGACGATGAAGGTCACCGCGAGCCAGAAGATCTGGGTCGGGAAGGTGGCGGGATTGAGCTGCGGCAGACCGCCGACATGCTCCTCCGCGTGTTCGGCAGCCGGCGCGTGCTCCGCCGTCGCCGCGAGGACGTTGCCGGCGAGCAGGGTGAGCGACGCGAGCGCGCTGCCCGCAACGCCCGCCCAGCGGGCCGGCCGTGCCTCGGCCAACAGGTTCGGCATGATCGGTCCCCCAAGGCAAAGGAGCGGCGCCAGAGCTCAGCGGGTGAGCCCGGCGCCGCGTCTCTCGAGCGAGTGTCGCGTCCGCTCGGACCTTAGGCGAACAGGATCAGGAAGGCGATCAGCAGCGCGAACAGCGCCACGGCTTCCGTCAGCGCGAAGCCCAGGATGCCGATCGGGAAGACCTTGGGCTGGACGGCCGGGTTGCGGGCGATCGAACCGATCAGGGTCGAGAAGATGTTGCCGATACCCATGCCGACGCCGGCGAGGGCGATGACGGCCAGACCGGCGCCGACGTACTTAGCGGCTTCAGCTTCCATGGTACTCATTCCTCTTTTGGGGTGAACTGGTGAAAGGCGGATGGAACGGGTGCCCGGCGGGCCCGGCTGCGGTCAGTGCAGCTCCAGGGCGTCGCGGATGTACAGGCAGGTCAGGATCGTGAAGACGTAGGCTTGCAGGAAGGCGACCAGGAACTCGAAGCCGGTCAGCGCGATGTTGATCAGCACCGGGATGAGGCCGACGAACAGGCCGAGCGCACCCAGGCCGCTGATCATGAGAACCGTGAAGCCCGCGAACACCTTCAGCATGGTGTGGCCGGCCATCATGTTGGCGAACAGTCGGATCGACAGGCTCACCGGCCGCATCAGGTAGGAGATCACCTCGATCGGGATGAGGATCGGGGCGAGCGCCACCGGCGCGCCGTGCGGCATGAAGAAGGTGAAGAAGTGCAGGCCGTGCTTGATCAGCGCCAGCACCGTCACGAACACGAACACCGTCAGCGCCAGCGCGAAGGTCACGATGATGTGGCTGGTGAAGGTGAAGGTGTAGGGGATCATCCCGATCATGTTGCCGAACAGCACGAACATGAAGATCGTGAACACGAACGGGAAGTACGGCCGGGCGTCGTGCCCGGCGTTGTCGCGCACCATGTTGGCGACGAATTCATAGAACATCTCGGCCAGCGACTGCAGCCGGCCGGGCACCAGCGCGCGCCCCTTCATGCCGTAGACCAGCAGGGCGTAGACCAGCGCGACCGCGATCACCATGAACAGCGCCGAGTTCGAGAACGACACGTCGTACCCGGCGATCACGATCTGGACGATGGGATTGATTTGGAATTGGTGCAGCGGATCCAAGGTCGTCCTCGCTCAATGTTCGTCGCCGCCGGAGGGGCGCTCGTGGTCTTCCCTGTTGGCCCGGCGGTAGCCGGGGGCGAAGCCGAGCCCGGAAACGGCCCGGTAGACGTTCAGCACTCCCGCTGCGGAACCCAGGAAGAACATGCTCACCAGGCCCCACGGCGCACTATCCAGCCAGTGGTCGAGCAGAAGCCCGCCGCCGACGCCGACGATCATGGCAGCCACCAGCTCCACCCCGATGCGCCAGGCGACCCCGAGCGGGCCCTGCGGGATGCCGGCAAACCGGCCGGGGGCGGACTTCTGTTCCTGCCCCTCCCGCGCCTTGCGCAACCGGGCGTCGAGCTCGTCCAGCGAGGTGGGAGGTCTGTCGTCGCTCATAATGGCTTCGTCGTTCCCCACCGGCTCACCGCCACGCGAAAGCGGCGAGACCATACGAACGGGGCACTACCCTGTCAAGAAGCAAAACCTTGGCCGCAAGTCCTTGATTACGCTGCCGTTACGGGGTCTTGCCGCGTTAACCCTTCACCCGCTGAGCAATCGCCTCCGCCATCTTGTCGGGCGACGTGCCGCCGGGGAACACCTGCACGAACGCCCCGTCGGGCCCCATGAGGTAGACGAAGCTCGAATGGTCCATGAGGTAGTCGTCGCCGGCGTCCTCGCCGCCCGGCGCCTTGGCGTAGTAGACGCGGTAGCCGCGGGCGACCTCGCGGATCTGCTCCGGAGTCCCGGTGAGGCCGATCAGGCGGGGATGGAACAGCCCGACATAGTCGGCGAGATGCGCCACGGTGTCGCGCGCCGGATCGACCGAGATGAACAGGGGCTGCACCCGGTCGGCCAGCGGCCCGAGCTTGTCGAGGGCGGTGGCCATGGTGGCGAGCTCGGTCGGGCAGACGTCCGGGCAGTAGGTGTAGCCGAAATAGATCAGCAGGTGCTTGCCGCGGAAGTCGGCGTCGGTGACCGCCTTGCCGGTGTGGTCGGTGAGCTGGAACGGGCCGCCGATGTCGGCCGTGCCGGTGGTGACGATCCGCTCGGCCTGCCGGACCTGCCACCAGGCGATGCCGGCCGCGACGGCGAGCCCCACCAGCGAGGCGATGGCGATGCGGAGGATGCGCGCGTTCATGGTCGTCCGATGCGTGGAAAGGTCGAGGCGCGGCGACCTTAGCCCAGCGCGGCGGCGAGGAAAAGGCGGACGGAGCGCGGCATCCGGGAAAAGGGCCCGCCCCGGCCCGCCGCGGCGGGCCGGGGCGGGGCGGGGTCAGAGGACGGTCAGCATGCTGGCGACCAGCGGATGGCGCACGATGTCGGTGTCGCCGAGACGGACGACGGCGATGCCGTCGACCGCCTCGAGGCGGCGGGCGATGTCGGCCAGGCCGGACAGGTTGTCGAGCAGGTCGGTCTGGTCGGGGTCGCCGGTCAGCACCATGGTGGAATGCCAGCCGAGCCGGGTGAGCAGCATCTTGATCTGGGCGTAGGTGCAGTTCTGCGCCTCGTCGATGACGACGAAGGCGTTGTTCAGGGTGCGCCCGCGCATGTAGCCCACGGGGGCGATCTCGATGGTGCCGTCGCTCATGTACTGGCGCAGCCGCTTGCCGCCGAGGCGGTCGCTGAGGGCGTCGTAGAGCGGCCGCAGGAAGGGGGCCATCTTCTCGTTGAGGTCGCCCGGCAGGAAGCCGAGGGTCTCGCCGGCCTCGACCGCCGGGCGCGACAGGACGATGCGGTCGACCTTGCCCTCCTCCAGCGCCTCCACCGCCGAGGCGATGGCGAGGTAGGTCTTGCCGGTTCCCGCCGGCCCCAGCGCCACCACCAGGTGGTGCGCGCGGATCGCGTCGAGCAGGAGCTTCTGGTTGGGGCTCTGCGGTTTCACCGTGCGCAGGTAGCTCTGGTCGCGGTGCCGGTCGGCGGCCAGCGGATCCCAGGCGGAGCCGGGGAACAGGGGCTGGACCTTGGATTCCGAAACCGTGCTCACGGTGCTGCCCTTGGTCTGGCGCTTGGCCATGTCGCTCTCCTCACGTCACGGGGATGGCGGGGACGCAGGCACAAAAAAACCTCCCGCAGAGGGGAGGTTCTCTCTCATCGTCGACGATGGGACGCTGTGCCCATGCCCGGTGCCGGCTTGCGGGTGCGAGGCCGGCCGCTCCGCGGTCTGCTTCGGGGACGGTGTGCGAAGGATCGTGCAAGCCCGACTCCTCGTTTTCCGGCGCGAGGGCCCGGAATGCGCCTCGCCCCTGCATCGTAAGGTAGACAACACCGGGCGTCAGCGGAAATTGCGGCAGACGCAAAAGTTTCATACAAGATGTTGTGGATATGCCGCGCCGGAGGTGGGGCCGGCCGAGCGGGCTAGCCCGCCGGAATGGGGCGCTCCGGCGCCGGCCGGGCCGGCGGATGCCGGCGCGGCGGCGGCGCCGGGCGGCCGGTCGTATGCCGGGCCATTAAAACGGCGTATACGGTGCGGTCGATGCGCCGGATCGACTGGATATTGTACAGGCAAAACCCTTTGCCGCCGATATGGAGTTCCGTTACTGTCCGCGTCGGTGGGAAGGGGCCCCTTTGTTTCCGGCCGGATTTCGTTCGAGGCGTTGTGGCGACGGCGCCGGCCGATGATTGTCACCCCGAAAGGGGTAAGGGGACGCTTGAACCGACCGCTCGAGGGGCGCTAGAACGCCGGATGGACGGATCGCCCGGCGTCGGCAGAGGGTCCTTTCTCCAGATGAACGCGGCAGGACAAGTGAGGAAGGTGGCGGTGAGCAGCGCCGGTCAGGTTGCGGAACGGGACGCGCCGTTCCAGTTGCGGGGCAACTCCTTCACCATGATGGTGCTCAAGGTGTCCGACCCCGCGTCGCCGAACTTCTTCTCGCTGCTCGGCAGCAAGGTGCGGCAGGCCCCCAACTTCTTCCGCCACGCGCCGGTGGTGCTGGAGTTCGACGACCTCGGCGAGGGCACGTCCTTCGACCTGGCGGCCTTCGTGGCGAAGGTGCGCGAGCAGCACCTGCTGCCGATCGGCTTCGTCGGCGGCCCGCGCCCGCTGCAGGACGCCGCCCTGGCGCTCGGCCTCGTGCCGATGCCCGCCGGCCGCGCCGCCCGGCTTGAGCAGGCGCGCCCGCAGGCCGCCGCGGCCGGCGGCGCCCCCGCGCAGCCGGTCTTCGTCGAGGTGCACCGGCCGGCCCTGGTGGTGTCGGACCCCGTGCGCTCGGGCCAGCAGATCTATGCCGAGAAGGCCGACCTGATCATCACCGCCTCCGTGTCGCATGGCGCGGAGGTGCTGGCCGATGGCAACATCCATGTCTACGGCGCGCTGCGCGGCCGCGCGCTGGCCGGGATCTCCGGCGAGAACGGCGCGCGCATCTTCTGCCAAAGCCTGGAGGCGGAGGTGGTGTCGATCGCCGGCCTGTATCGCGTCGCCGAGGACATCGATTCCGCCTTCCTGAAGAAGCCCGTGCAGATCCGTCTCAGCGACGGCTTCCTGCACATGGACCCTCTGTAACGGCAACCACCAGACCGCCAGCTTGAGAACGGCCAACTTGAGAACGGTAGGAGAGGCTCGTTGGGCAAGATCATCGTCATGACATCCGGCAAGGGCGGCGTGGGCAAGACCACGTCGAGCGCCGCCTTCGCCACCGGACTGGCCTTGCGCGGGTTCAAGACGGTCGTCATCGACTTCGACGTCGGCCTGCGCAACCTCGACCTCGTGATGGGATGCGAACGCCGGGTGGTGTTCGACTTCATCAACGTCATCAACGGCGAGGCCAAGCTCCACCAGGCCCTCATCAAGGACAAGCGGGTGGACAACCTGTCCATCCTGCCGACCTCGCAGACCCGCGACAAGGATGCCCTGACCCGCGACGGGGTGGAGCGCATCCTCGGCGAGCTCGAGAAGGAATTCGACTACATCGTCTGCGACAGCCCGGCGGGCATCGAGCGGGGCGCCCTGATGGCGCTGTACTTCGCCGACCACGCGGTGATCGTCACCAACCCCGAGGTGTCGTCGGTGCGCGACAGTGACCGCATCCTCGGCGTGCTCAATTCCAAGTCGCGGCGCGCCGAGCTCGGCATCGAGCCGGTGACCCAGCAGCTCCTGCTCACCCGCTACGACCCGGAGCGGGTGGAGAAGGGGGAGATGCTGAAGGTCGACGACGTGCTGGAGATCCTGGCCATCCCGCTGCTGGGGGTGGTGCCGGAGAGCCAGGCGGTGCTGCGCGCCTCCAACATCGGCATGCCGGTCATCCTCGACGACAAGTCGAACGCCGGCCAGGCCTATCTCGACGCCGTGGCGCGCTTCCTCGGCGAGGACGTCGAGCACCGCTTCGTGAAGCCGGAGAAGAAGAGCCTGTTCGGCCGCCTCCTGCGGAGGAGCGCATGAGCATCTTCAGCTTCTTCCGCTCCACGCCGAAGACGTCGGCGACGCAGGCCAAGGAGCGCCTGCAGATCGTCATGGCCCACGAGCGCGTCGGCCGGACCGGCCCCGACTATCTGCCGATGCTGCAGCAGGAACTGCTGTCGGTGATCGCCAAGTACGTCGACATCGACGAGAACAAGGTCGAGGTGAAGCTTGACCGCGGCGGCGACTGCTCGACCCTGGAGGTCAACATCGAGCTGCCGAGCCGCGACGCCGTGCGCAAGCCGTCGGAGACGCGGGCCGCCGGCCCCGGGGCGGCCCGTGGCGGCGACGGCAAGCCCGGCGAGAAGGCGGGCGACGCCAAGGCGGAGGCCAAGTCCACCCCGCCGTCCGCCGGGGCGGTGCTGACCAACGGCGGGGTCAGCAAGCGGCACTGAACCGCACGGCTTTTCCGCGCCCGCGCCCGTCACGCCCGTTCCAGGCGGCGCGGGAAGCGGATCGTGAAGGCGGTGCCGGCGCCCGGCGTGCTGTCCACGGCGATCCGCCCCTTCAGGCGCTGCGTCACGAGATCGAAGACGATGTGCAGCCCGAGTCCGCTGCCGCCCTGGTCGCGCGCCGTGGTGAAGAAGGGCTCGAAGACGTGGAGTCGCACCTCCGGCGGAATGCCGCGGCCGTCGTCGGCGAAGCGCAGGACCACCTCCTCCGCCCCGTCGGCCCGCGCCGACACCGTCAGCCGCCCGCGCTCGCCGGGCGCGTAGGCGTGCATCATCGCGTTCATGGCGAAGTTGGTGAGGATCTGGCCGAGCGCGCCGGGGTCGCCCTCCACCGCGAGGTCGTCGGCGCAGTCGATGGTGACGCTCAGGCCGGCGCGGCGCAGGCTGACGGACAGGGTGCGCATCACGTCGTCCAGGCAGTCCTTCAGGAGGAAGCGCCGGCAGACGTCGCCGGCGCGGTCGACGGCGACGTGCTTCAGGCTGTCCGCCAGCCGGGCGGCGCGGCCGACGTTGGCTTCGACGCCGTGGGTCGCCTCCGCGATGACGCCGAGATACTCCTCCAGGTCGGCCCGGCGCAGCCGGCCGGCGCGCAGCGCGTCCGCCACCTCCCGGGCGCGATCGCCGAGCAGCGAGGCGGCGGTCGCCGCCACGCCGAGCGGCGAGGCGATCTCGTGGGCCAGCCCCGCCACCTGGCTGCCCAGCGCGGCCATCCCCTCGTGCTGCGCCAGCCGGACCAGCGCCGCCTGCCGCACCCCGGCGATGCGGTCGAGGTTCTCCACCGCGCGCAGGACGGTGTCGACGTCGCGGTTGCCGGTGGCGGGAAGCCGCAGGCTGCCGTCTCCGGGGTGGCCGCCGTCGGTGACGTCGGCGAGCATGGCGGCCGCCGCCGCGACCGGCGCGGCGACGTGGCGCCACGCCAGCCAGGCCGCCCCGGCCAGCACCAGCAGCGCCACCAGCCCGCCGCCGACGGCCAGCCGCAGCACCCGCTGCGCGCCGTCCTGAACGGCCGATACGTGGGCCGCGGTCAGGCCGCCGGCGTCGTCGGCGAGCCGGTCGGCCAGCGTGTCGAGGGCGTCGGCCGCCCCGCGCCAGCGCTCCGCCGCCTGGCGCATCAGCGCGGCCGCCTGCCGGCGCCGTTCGGCATCGGCATCGGCGGTGGAGGGCGCCGCGGAATCGCGCTGCGCTTCGGCGCGGTCCATCAGCGCCGCCGCCTCGTTCAAGGCCGCCAGGGCGGCGTCGAGATGCCGGAGCACCGCCGCGTCGAACCGGAAGGACGGGTGGACGGCGAGTGTCCGCGCCAATCGCAGCGCCTCGTGCCGCGTCTCCGCATCGCCGGCGGCCACCGCGACGGTGGCGTGGCGCTTGAACCGTTCCAGGTTCAAGGCGGCGCGCTGGCGGTCCTGGACCGCCGGGATCACCCGCTCGCCGCCGTCGCGGATCTGGCGTTCGACGATCGTCTGGCCGGCCAGCAGCAGGGCGAGCAGGGCGACGACGACCAGCAGGAGCGTCGCGCTGCCGCCGGCCAGCAACGGCCGCAGCCCGGGACCCCGCGCCGCCGCGGCGGCGGACGCCGGTGCGGCCGGCGGGAGCGTGGACGTGTCGCTGCCGGGCACGGCGTTCGGTGTCCCTCAGGAGACGTCGGTGGGGAGGCGGCGAAGACGCTCCTGGCGTGCCGGCCGGCCGGCACGGGGGGCCGCCGGCGTGGCCGGCGGATCGGCCACGGAACGGTTGGGGAGGCTGGCCGATCGCATCATGACGTCCGTCCGGCAAAAGGGATACAGGCGCGTCCCACGGCCCATACCGTCAGCAAACCGAAGCAACCATTCGCCGTCAATGCGTTCGCACGCTTTTTCCTTGGGCTGGCGTTACCGACCCCGTATCACAGGTTGCGGATCGCCGTGGTCGTTTTCCCCTCGACGGGAGCGGCGCTACGGTCACAATGGGGCGGTCGGCCGCCGCGGCGGGCGCCGGAGGGGTGAGGGAGCAGGCAGTGGGCAGGTCGTTTTCGCTTTCGCACCGGATCGTCTACCGGGATCCGGTCTTCTTCGCCTCGTTCCCCTCGGTGGCGACGCGGACGGACGGGGTGACGCTGGTCGCCTTCCGGCGCGCCCGCGACCACCGCTGGCTGCGCGGCGAGGCCTACCGGTCCAGCGACACCGGGTTCGACAACGTCGACCATCTCGACGCCCGCTCGCAGATCGTCATCGTTCCCGTCACCGCCCACGGCGACCCGGCGGGCGAGCCGGTCGGGGTGCCGCCCGACCCGCAGGCGGCCGACCAGGACGCCAACCTGCTGGTGCTGCGCGACGGCCGGTTGCTGCTCACCGGATTTTCCTGGTACCCGCTGCCCGCCAAGGACGGCGAGGCGCTGCGGGCGCTGGGCGTCGGGGTGGTCGGCAGCCCGCAGCGCACCGGCGACCTCTATCTGTTCTGGGGCGCCTACGCCCGCTGGAGCGACGACGGTGGCCGCACCTGGTCGCCCCACCGCTTCCTGCCGCCGCTCCCCGGACAGCCCGAGGCGGTTCCCGGCGTGCGCCCGCTGTACGGCGGCGCCGTGCGCGGGCGCGTGGTGGAGGCGCAGGACGGCACGCTGCTGCTGACCAGCTACGCCCATCATCCCGACACCGGCCAGTACGCCAGCCACCTCTTCGCCTCGACCGACCGTGGCGAGAACTGGAGCTACCGGTCCGTCATCGCCGTCGACCGGGAGGCGTGCCGCGTCGGCTTCTGCGAGACCGCGCTGCACCTGGCCGGCGACGGCCGCCTGCTGGCCCTGCATCGCACCACCGGGCTGGACGACCGTCTGGCCGTCTCCACCTCGCGCGATCAGGGCCGGAGCTGGGAGCCGTGGCGGCGCCACGAGGTGGTGGGGCATCCCTATGACGCCTGTGCGCTGACCGACGGCCGGGTGCTGCTGGTCTACGGTTACCGCCATCCCCCCTTCGGCGTGCGCGCCCGCGTCTGGGACCCGGCCGCCGGGGAGCCGGAAGACGCGGCGGAGATCGTGCTGCGCGACGATTCGCCGTCGGCCGACGTCGGCTACCCCTGGGCGACCGCGCTGCCCGACGGCCGCGCGCTGGTCGTCTACTACATCTGTGACGGCACGGGCGTCCGGCACATCGCCGCCACCCTGATCGAGCCGGGGTGAACCGGTGCCGCCCCATTCATCGGGCGCGCGTCTTCGTGATACGCTGCCCCCGCCCGCAACCCTTCCCGACCGACGGCCATGACGGACCAGAGCACGGCGAACATCCCCTACGGCCGCCACCGCGACCGCAACGACCTGGCGCAGGTCCTGCCGCTGGCCACCCCGTTCTCGCTGCTGATCGACCCGTCGAACGGCTGCAACTTCCGCTGCGTCTTCTGCGCCACGGGGTCGCCGGAGCTTCTGAAGGAGGTCGGGCGGCCGCGCGGTTCCATGAAGTTCGAGCTGTTCGCCAAGATCGCCGACGACCTCGCGGCGTTCGACGCGCCCCTGAAGTCCGTCCATCTCTACAAGGACGGCGAGCCCCTGGTGAATCCGCACGTCCACCACATGATCCGCCTGCTGAAGGCGCGCGGGCTCGCGCGGCACGTGGAGATGACCACCAACGGCTCCCTGCTGACGCCGGAGCGTGCCGACGCCCTGCTCGCCGCCGGGCTCGACGGCATGCGGGTGTCGGTCTACGGCGCCAACGACGCCATGTACAAGCGGGTCACGCGCAAGTTCGCCTCCTTCCGCACCATCGTCGACAACGTCGCCTACCTGCACCGCCGCAAGACGGAGCTCGACCGCCCGTTCCACCTCCACTGCAAGATCATCAACGTGGCGCTGACCGCCGAGGAGCGGCAGTGCTTCATCGACACCTTCGGGCCGATCAGCGACAGCCTCTTCGTCCATCCCCTGCACGGGCAGGAGCTGGCCGAGGACACCGCCTTCGCCGCCGCGCCCGACGTCGGCCGCCGCGTCTGTTCCGAGCCGTTCCTCAAGCTCGCCATCAACTTCAACGGCGCGGTGTCGGTGTGCTGCGCCGACTGGAGCATGGCGACCGTCGTCGGCAACGTCGCCGAGGAATCCCTGCTCGACATCTGGAACGGCGAGCGTCTGCGCGCCTTCCGCCTGGCCCACCTGGAGGGGCGGCGCGACGACATCCAGGCGTGCCGCGACTGCAGCTACGTGCAGACCCTGCCGGCCGACAACAACCTCGACGCGGTCGCCGGCGATCTCATCCCGAAATACCGGGCGCGCCGGCCCGTCAGTGCAGCAGGCTGAGGAGGTAGGCGACGAGGTCGTCGATCTCGGCGCGGGACAGATGCAGGTCGGGCATGCGCGGGTGTGTGGCGCTGAGCCAGCCGCGGGCCCAATCGAGGTCGTCCCCGTGGCGGCGGGCGATCGAGGGAAACGCCGGCGCGGCGTCGGTGCCCACGGTGTCGGTGCCGACGACGTGGCACCCCGCGCACCAGCGCTCCGCCAGCGCCCGTCCCGCCTCGACGTCGGCGGCCGCGGCGCGGCCGGACAGGACCGCGACCAGCGCGAGGATGGGGAGCGTCGCGGCGGTCGGTTGACGGTCCATGGCGATGGCCTCCTGTCCGTCCAGGGTAGGGCCGGGCCGGGCCGTGCGTCCACTGGCCGGGAAGGGTATATGCCTGCCCCTTTCGGGTAGCGTAGGGCCGGGCGCTACCCCTGCCGAAGGGCAGAGACCTCATCGGACGTAGGGCTGTCTTGCGGCGCGGCAGGCACGTATAGTTATGTGGTCCCCATCTTTTCCGCGCCGGCCTTTCGGAGCCCCCCTGTGAGCAAATCGGTCATCGTCGTCGACGACAGCAAGCTTTCGCGCATGCATCTGCGCGGCATCGTTCTGCGCAACAAGCCCGACTGGACGGTGACGGAAGCCGGCGACAGCACCGAGATGTTCTCCGCCCTCGACCGGGACGACGTCCACGTCGCGATCATCGACTACAACATGCCCGGCCTCAACGGACTGGAGACGGCGGCGCGTCTGCGCGAGAGCCGTCCCGACGTGCACATCGCCATCGTCACCGCGAACGCCCAGGACTCGATCGTCGCCGGCATCCGCGCGATCGGCGCCGCCTTCCTTCCCAAGCCCGTCGACGAGGAGCAGGTGGCACGCTTCCTCGCCTCCACCCTGTTGCCCCGCCGCTAGGCCGCCGGCGATGGAAACCCTCCGCGAACTCGAGCGCGACGCGTTGACCGAGCTCGCCAACATCGGGGTATCCCGCGCGTCGGTGGCGCTTGGGCGCTTGATCGGCGGCGAGGTGGCGATGTCGGTGCCGGCGGTCGACATCGTGCCGCGCACCGAGGCGGCCGAGCGGCTGATGACCGAGTTCGCCGAACGGCTGGTCGCGGTGCTGGAGAGCTTCGAGGGTGCGCTGAGCGGCTCGGCGATCCTCGTGTTTCCCGAACGCAACAGCCTGGAGCTGGTGCGCGCCGCCCTGCCGGGCGACCTCGATCTCGACCACATCTTCGAGCTGGAGCAGGAGGCGTTGAGCGAGATCGGCAACATCGTGCTCAACAACTGCCTGTCGGCGGTCGCCAACCTGCTGGGCGCCCGCCTGGAGACGGCGTTGCCGCGGGTCGTCTACGGCAGCGGCCGGGAGATCTTCGACCAGTGCGGCGTCGCCGGCGGCGGCGAGGCGATGGCGGTCGTCTTCTACATCCGCTTCCACGTCCGCACGACGGACGTGATGGGCAAGATCGTCATCGCTCTCGACGTCGCCTCGGCGGCGGAGCTGCGTGCGCGGACCGCGGACTACGTCGCCCGCATGAGCGGCGGAGCCGGCACGTCGGAGCCGGCGGTGTAAGCCGCGGTTCCGGTCCGCAGGCGGTGGGCGACGTCGGGACGCGCCGCCGCCGGGCTCATCCCCGCCTCTCCCGGCCGTTTGCGACGATGGATGTTCGGCTCATGGCGCTCGTCAAGAAGACCCAGATCGCACGCTCCGCAGGACCGCGGGCCGCCGAGGAGGAGGCGCGCGTGGCGCCGGCCATGGGCGGCGATGCCGCCGAGACGGCGCTGCGCCGGCGCAGCCGCGCCGGCGCCCGGCGGCGCAAGGCGGCGGAGGGCATCGCCGCGGCGTCCGGGCAGCTCGCCGGCGGCGTCGCCCAGGCCGCGGCCGCGGCCGAACAGCTGCGCAAGGCGATGGAACAGATCGCTGCCGGCGCCGACGAGGCGGCGGCCGGAACCCAGCAGTCCAAGCGCATGATCGACCGCGCCTCGGAGCTGATCCGGCGGGCCCGCGCCAATTCCGAGACCGCCACCAGCAAGATCGAGGCTCTCGATGCGCTGGTGAAGGCCACCAGCACCCAGATCCTCGCCGCCGTGGCCGCGATCGTCCGCGCCGCCGAGCGCCAGGAAGGCGCGGTGGCGCTGGTGCGGGAGCTGGAGACCCAGGCCGGGGAGATCGGCACGATCGTGCGCGGCGTGGCGCAGATCGCCGACCAGACCAACCTGCTGGCGCTCAACGCGGCGATCGAGGCGGCGCGCGCCGGCGACGTCGGCAAGGGCTTCGCCGTCGTCGCCGACGAGGTGCAGAGCCTGGCCGAACGCTCCGAAGGCTGCACCCGCGACATCCAGGATCTGGTCGCTCAGGTCCAGGCGGCGGTCGGCGCCGTCGCCTCCGGGATCGTCGACGCCGCCCGCGGCGCCCGGTCCGAGGTCGAGCGCGGCCGCGACGTGGCGGCGCAGCTCGAAGCCGTGCGGGAGGAGATGGCCGCGGTGTCTCGCGGCAGCCAGGAGACCATCAAGGCGGCGATCGAGGCCGACGTCGCCGGCCGCGAGGCGCAGAAGGGGGCGGAGAACATCGCCACGGCCGCCGAGGAGCAGTCGGCCGCCGCCGAGGAGGCGCTGAAGACGGTCGGCGAACAGGCCGAGGCGCTGGCCCAGAGCGAGCGCGCCGCCGCCCAGCTCTCGGAGATCGCCGACGACCTGAACGGCAGCGCCGACGTCCGCCGCAGTGCCGAGGACGTCGCCTCCGCCGCCGAGGAGCTGTCGGCGGCGATCGAGGAGATCAACCGCGCGGCCGCCCAGATCACCATCGCCATCAATCAGATCGCCCGTGCCGCCGAGGCCCAGAGTGCGGCCACCCAGCAGGCCTCGTCGGCGGTGACGGAGATCGAGGCGGCCTCGCGCCTCGGCCTCGCCCGCGCCGGCGACGCGCTGGAGCGCAGCCATGCCATGGGCGCCCGTCTGGTCGAGATGCGCGACAGCGTCGGCAAGCTGGCCGCCGGCCTCGGTCAGGCGGTCGATGGCGGCCGGCGCAGCGCCGAGCGCCTGGGCGATCTGGCGCAGGTCGGCCGGCGCATCGAGAAGACCATCGACGCCATCGCCGTGATCGGCATCCAGACGAACATGCTGGCGGTGACCGGTTCGGTCGAGGCGGCGCGCGCCGGCGCCTTCGGGCGCGGCTTCAACGTCGTCGCCAACGACATCCGGGCGCTTGCCCGCGACTCCGGCGATGCCGCGGAGCGCGCCAAGGACCTGATCCGGATCATCCAGGAGCAGACCGCCCAGGTGCGCCGCGACATCGATGAGATCGCCACCATGTCGGCGCAGGAGGCCGCGCGCACCGGCGAGTTCATCACCGGGCTGGGAGCGATCGCCGCCGACCTGCAGACGATCATCGACGGCAACCAGGAGGTCCTGGACGGTGCCGAGGAGGTGAAGCGGGCGGTGCAGGAGGCCATGAAAGGGGTCGACCAGACCGCCGCCGCCGCCGCCCAGGCGAACCAGGCCGCGGCCGAAGCCGCCGGGGCGGCGCGCGAGCAGGCCAAGGGTGCGGAGGAACTGGCCGGCGCCATCGAGGAGATCGCCGTCATGGCCGACGACTTGCAGAGCGTGGTCGCGTGACGGCCGGGCCGTCGGCCGCCGGGGCTGCGGCGACGTCCGGGGCGGACGGCGGCGGGCGCCGCTTTCTGACGTTCCACGTCGCCGGAACCACCCTGGCCGTGCCCCTCGCGGCGGCCCGGGAGATCGTCCGGCCACCCGACCTCGTCCCCATTCCCCTCGCCACGCCCGGCCTGGAGGGGCTGGCGCGCCGTCACGGCCGGGTGTTGCCGGTGCTGGCGCTGCGCCGCATCCTCGGCCAGCCCGACGGCGAACGGGCGGCCGGGGCCCGCGTCCTGGTGGTCGATCATCGCGGGCAGTCGGTCGGCCTCGCGGTCGACGGGGTCGCCGGCGTCCTGGCCGCCGACGCCGACCGCATCGACGCCGGCGTTCCCGACGACGGGCCAGGGGCGGGCATCGACGCGGCCTTCCTGGCCGGCGCCCTGCGCGGTGCCGACGGTGCGGTCGCGGCCCTGATCCTCGCCGCCGACGCCCTGATCGAGCGGCAGTTCGTCGACCTGCCCCGGGGCGACGGCGGACGCGCGGCCGGGTTCGGTGCCGGCGCCGCCGTCGCCGCCGAGGCGGTGGAGGAGGGGCATGCCGCGACCGTCCTGGTCGCCTTCGAGGTGGCCGGGCAGGAATTCGCGCTGCCGGTCGCCCAGGTGGAGCGCATCGTTCCCCTCGCCGGCACCGTCGCCCGCATGCCCAACGCACGCGCCCACGTGCTCGGGGTGGTCGCCGACGACGACGGGCTCCTGCCGCTGCTCGGCCTGCGCGTGCTGTTCGGCCTGGAGGGCGAGCCGGCCGCCGGCGCGGCCACGGCGCCCCGTGTCGTCGTCGCCAGCCCCCGTCCCGGAGACCGCGTCGGGCTGGTGGTCGACGGGGTGCGGGAGATCGTGCGGGCGGACGCGTCCGCCGTGGCCGCGGTGCCGGCCATCCTGGCGCGCGAGGCCCAGTTCGCGGACCTCGACGGCATCCTCCGCCTCGACGGCGGCCGGCGCCTGGTGTCGATCCTGTCGGCCGAGCGCATGCTTGGCCACGCTGCGGCGGCGGCCGTCGGCGCCGGCGGTGCGGGAAGCGGAAAGGGGACCGGCATGGACGGCGAGACGACGGGAGGCTCCGTCGAGCCCTATGTGGTGGTGCGCATCGGCGGTGGCGAGTACGGGCTGCCCGTCGCCGCCGTGCGCCAGGCGCTGCGCCGACCCGAGGCGCTGACGCCGCTGCCCAAGGCGCCGGAGTTCGTCGCCGGCCTCGCCAACCTGCAGGGCAGCGCGCTGCCGGTGCTCGACGTCGCGCGCATCCTCCGGCTGCCGGGAAGCGACCGGGCCGAGCGGCCGCGCATCGTCGTCGTCGGCCTGCACGACATGCAGGTCGGGCTGGCGGTCGACGGCGTGGCCGGCGTGCTCGGCATCCCGGCCGCGGCGCTCGAACCGGCGCCCACCGTGTCGGCCGCCCAGCGCCATCTCATACGGCGCGTCGCCCATCTGGACGAGGGCGGGCGGATGATTCTCATCCTGGAGATTGACGGCTTGCTCGACATCGACCAGCTTTCGTCGGTAGTCGAAACCTTATAAAGTCCCCGAGGCCGAGGGCAGCCGTTTCATGAAGGTTCTCGTCGTCGACGATTCGGCACTGATGCGCCGCCAGCTGTCGGAGATCCTGAGGGCCGAGGGCGACATCGAGGTTGTCACCGCCCGCAGCGGAGCCGAGGCGCTGGCCGAACTGCCGCGCAGCGATCCCGACGTCGTGACGCTGGACGTCACCATGCCGGAGATGGACGGGCTGGACTGCCTGCGCCGGATCATGGTGGAACATCCCAAGCCGGTGGTCATGGTCTCCGCCCTCACGGCGGAAGGGGCGGACGCGACCCTGGAGGCGCTCCGTCTGGGGGCGGTCGACGTCGTCCACAAGCCGCACGGCAGCGGACTCGGCCTGTCCCGGATCGCCGCCGAGATCGTCGCCAAGGTCCGCGCCGCGGCGGGCGCCCGCCTGCGCCGCACCCGCAATCTGCGCGAACGCCTGCAGATCGCGCGCGCCCGCATCATCGGCGAGGCGCCGGCACCGGTGGCCCCGGCGCGCGGCGGCACCAGGACGGCGCCGCACAGCGAGTTGGGGCCGCTCGCCGGCGGCGCCCCGGGCCTGGTGATGATCGGCGTCTCGACCGGCGGTCCGGGCACCCTCGAAGAGATCCTGCCCGAGCTTCCCGCGGCCTTTCCCTGGCCGGTGGTGGTGGCGCAGCACATGCCGGCCAACTTCACCGGGGCCTTCGCGCGGCGCCTGAACGAGGTCTGCGCGCTCACCGTGGTCGAGGCGGCGGAACCGACGGCGCTGCAGCCCGGGCTGGTGGTGATCGCCCGCGGCGGCGCCGACGCCGTGCTCGCCGTGCGCGGCGGCCGGCTGTGCGTCGTGCCGGTGCCGCCGGCGGCCGACCGGCTATGGCACCCCAGCGTCGACCGGCTGGTGGAAAGCGCCCTGAAGCAGATCGAGCCGGCGCGCCTGGTCGGCGTCCTGCTCACCGGCATGGGCAACGACGGGGCGGCGGCGATGGCGGACCTGCACGGCCGCGGCGGCCGCACCATCGCCGAGTCCGAGGCCAGCGCGGTGGTCTTCGGCATGCCGCAGGAGCTGATCCGCCGCGGCGGTGCCGACGTGGTGCTCGACGCCGAACAGATGGCCGCACAGTTGCGGCGCTGGCTGCCTTGAGGGAGGCCCCATGCCACTGGTCAAAGCGGGATCGCAGGGGAAGGCGCCGCGCGCCGTGGAGGCGGAGCCGACGGTTCTGCTCGCGTCCGCCGACGCCGCCGAGCGTCGCCAGGGAGCCCATGCCCTGGCGGGACGTCCGGAGGCGGCGTCGATCCTGGCCACCCGCCTTGCCGCCGAGGGCGACGCCGGGGTGCGTGAGGCGATCCTCACCGCGCTGGTGCGCATCGGCACCGCGGCGGCGGCCGACGGGCTGCTGCCGCTGCTGGCCAGCGAGGACGCGGCGTTGCGCAGCGGCGTCATCGAGTCGCTGCAGCAGATGCCGCCCGACGCGGTCGTCCCGCGGGTGGCGCCCCTGCTCGACCATCCCGATTCCGACCTGCGCATCTTCGCGGTCCAACTGATCGCCCATCTCGTCCATCCCGACCGTCTGGCGCGCCTCGCCCGGGTGGCGGACACCGATCCCCACGTCAACGTCTGCCTCGCCGCCGTCGAGGGGCTGGTGGAGACGGCGCACCCCGGCATCCTGCCGATCCTGGAACGGCTGCGTTCCCGCTTCCCGGACGATCCCATGGTCGCCTTTTCCGTCGACGCGGCGCGCCGCCGCTTCCAGGAGGGATGAGGATGGCCTGTCCGGTGCGGGCGTGTCGGATCGGCGGACCGGTCCGGGGCCCCTCATGAGCGGAACCGACGAAGCGCCGATCCGACCTCCCTCGCCCGAGGAGTACGAGACGCTGTGCGCGCTCCTGCGCCAGCGCACCGGCCTGTCCTTCGGCGAGAACAAGCGCTACTTCGTCGAACGGCGCCTGACCGAACGGATGGTGGCGGTCGGCATGCCACAGATTCGCGAATACATGAATCTGCTTCGCTTCCAGCCGTCGGGCGAGGAGTTGCAGAACCTCGTCAACCTCATGACGGTCAACGAGACCTATTTCCTGCGCGAGAGCTACCAGCTCGACTGCCTCGTCCACTCCGTTCTCGACGAGGTCACGCGGGGGCGGCGGCCGGGAGAGACCATCCGCATCTGGTCGGCCGGCTGCTCCACCGGCGAGGAGCCGTACTCCATCGCCCTGTCCCTCCTGGAGCGCTGGGACCGGGTCGACGCCTACGACATCGAATTGTACGCGTCGGACATCGATTCGACGGTGCTGGGGCGGGCGCGCGAGGGGATCTACGAGGCGCGCTCGCTGCAGAACGTGCCGCCGGCCCTCGTCGAGCGCTATTTCAGCGCCCTGGGCGGCGGGCGCTGGCAGCTCGTCGAGGAGCTGCGCCAGTCCATCGACTTCTCGCACGTCAACATCACCGATCCGGACCAGGTGCGACGGTTCCGGTCGCTCGACGTCATCTTCTGCCGTAATCTGCTGATCTATTTCGACGATCTTGGACGGCGGGAGGCCGCTGCGATGTTCTACGACGCCCTGGTGCCGGGCGGCTTCGTCTTTCTCGGCCATTCCGAGAGCATGAGCCGCATGTCGTCCCTGTTCGTGCCGCGCAAGTTTCCCGACGCCATCGTCTACCAGAAGCCGGGCGGGCAAAAGCCGGATGGGGCGGCGCCATGAGCCGGACGGAGCAGGCCGCGACGGAGCGGGGCCCGCGGGTGCTGGTGGTCGACGACGCCGTCACCGTGCGCGCCTACACCCGCCAGGTGCTGGAGGCCGACGGCTTCGTCGTCGACGAGGCCGTCAACGGCATCGCCGGCCTGGAGCAGGCGCTGGCGGATCCGCCCGATCTGCTGATCGTCGACGTCAACATGCCGAAGATGGACGGCTACTCGATGCTGCGCACGGTGCGCCGGGAAGCGGCGCTGGCCACCATTCCCGCCCTGATGATCACCACCGAGTCCAAGGAGGAGGACCGGCTGCGGGCGCTCGCGGCCGGAGCCAGCGGCTATCTGACGAAGCCCGTGCGGCCGGAGGCGCTGGTGCTGGCGGCGCGCCTGCTGTCCGGCCGCCCGGTGGCGCAGGGCGGAGGAGGCGGATCATGAATCCCCTGTTCGACCAGTTCCTCCTCGAATCGCGGGAGATCCTGGAGGCGGCCGACGCGGCGCTGCTGCGTCTGGAACGCGACCACGGCGACGCCGAGGCGGTGAACGAGGCGTTTCGCGCCTTCCACACCCTCAAGGGAGGCACCGGCCTGTTCGACTGGCCGGTCTTCACCCGCCTGCTCCACGCCGGCGAGGACGTGCTGGCGGCGGTGCGGGACGGGCGGGCCACGGCGGGTGGGGACCTGGTCGACGGGCTGCTCGCGGTGCTCGACCAGGCGGCCCGCTGGGTCGACCACATCGAGGCGCACGGCGCGCTGCCCGGCGACGCCGCCGCGGCCGCCCGCGGCCTGGAGGCGGCCCTGACCGGCCGCGGCGGGCAAGCCGGAGCGGACCCGCAGGGGCTGCCGCCCGAGTTCGACTGGGTCGTCGAGCTCACCGAGGCCGAGCGGCGGGCGGCGGCGGCGCACCGCGGCGCGCTCACCGCCGTCGTCTACGACCCCGATCCGGAGTGCTTCTTCAACGGCGATGATCCGCTGGCCTTCGTGCGCCGCGTGCCGGGGCTGATCCTCGTCCGCATCGATCCGGCGGCCCCCTGGCCCGATCTCGGCAGCCTCGACCCCTACCGCTGCCAGGTGCGCTTCCGCCTGCTCAGCACCGCCGCCGAGTCCGACATCGCCCCGGCGTTCCGCGCCGCCCCCGACCAGGTGCGCTTCGCCGCCGTGCCGGCCGACCGCGTCGCCGGGCCGGCGCCGCCCGCGGCGCTGCCCGCGGACGATGCGCAGACCATGGCGGCGCGGCTGCTGCGCGACCAGGGGCATGCCCTCGCGCTCGCGGCCGACGAGGTGGCGCCGGCGGCGCGCATCGCCGCCGCCGAGCGGGCCGCCGCGAACGTTCTCGTCGCGCTGGGCCGGATGGACGCGGTGCCGGCGTTGGAGGCGGCCGCCGACGCGGCGCGGGAGGGAGGGCGTCCGGAGCCGCTGGCCGAGCATCTGGCCGCCTTGGCCGCGGATCTGGCGGCGCCGCGGCCGGCCGCCGCGGCTCCCGGCCCGGCCCGCCCGGCGCGCCGGGCGGTGCGGGTCGAGGCGGAGCGGATCGACCGGCTGATGGGCCTCGTGGGCGAACTCCTGGTGACCAAGAACCGCCTGCCGTTCCTGTCGCGGCGCGCCGGCGACCTCGCGCTGGGCCGTGACCTGCGCGCGGTGGAGGCGGAGATGGAGGGGCTGGTGGCGCAGCTGCAGGACGCGGTCCTGCGCCTGCGCATGCTGCCGCTGGCGGAGCTCTTCCGGCCGCTGCCGCGTCTGGTGCGCGACCTCGCGGCGCGGCTCGGCAAGCGCGTCGAGCTGCGGATCGACGGCGAGACGACGGAGGCCGACAAGGACGTGCTCGACGCCCTCGGCGAACCTCTGCTGCACCTCGTGCGCAACGCCGTCGACCACGGCATCGAGACGGCGGAGCGCCGGCGCGCCGCCGGCAAGCCGGACACCGGCACCGTGCGCGTCGCCGCCCGCCAGGACCGCGACCGGGTGGTGATCGAGGTCACCGACGACGGCGCCGGCATCGACGCCGACGCGGTGCTGCGCAAGGCGGTGGAGAGCGGCCGCATCGAGCCCGGCCGCGCCGCCGCCATGACGCGGGACGAGACGCTGATGCTCGTGCTGCTGCCGGGCCTGAGCACCGCCGGGGCGGTTACCGAGGTTTCCGGGCGCGGCGTCGGCATGGACGCCGTGCGGTCGGCGGTCGCCGGCGCCGGTGGCCGGATCGAGGTCGATTCGGCCCTCGGCACGGGCACCCGCGTCCGCCTCGTCCTGCCGCTGACCATGGTGATCACGCCGCTCATGGTGGTCGCGGCCGGCGGCTCCTTCTTCGCCGTGCCGACGGCGATGGTGGGGGAGGTCGCGAAGCTCCCGGCGACGGCGATCCGCCGCGTCAAGCAGGCGGAAAGCACCGTCCTGCGCGGCGCCCTGGTGCCGCTGTTCCGGCTGGCGCGCCTGCTCGGCCTGCCCGAGGCGGCGAGCACGGCGGAGTTGACCGTGCTGGTCCTGCGCATCGACGTCGAGCCGGTCGGCCTGGTGGTCGACGCCATCCACGACCGTCTCGACGCCGTGCTCAAGCCGCTGTCCGGCGTGCTGGCCGGCCTGCGCGGCTACAGCGGCACCACCGAGCTGGGCGACGGCCGCCTCGTTCCCGTCATCGACCCGAGGGAGCTGCTGTGATGGCGATCCACTATGACGGCACCGTCGCCCGCCTCGAGGGCGACTGCTCGGTGGAGGAGGCGTTGCCCCTGGCGGAATGGCTGGCGGCGAACCCCGGCGGCGGCCTCGATCTGGCCCGCTGCACCGGGCTTCACACCGCGGTGCTGCAGGTGCTGATGGCGGCGCGGGCGCCTTTGGCGGCGCCGCCGGAGGAGCCGTTCCTGGCGCGCTGGGTGCGCCCGCTGCTGGGCGGCTGACGCTTGGGCGGCTGACGCGGCGGAAACCGTCTCGGCGACGCTACTGGGCGGCGTGGCGGGCGTGGCCGGCATCGAGGCGCTTGCACAGCAGCACCTGGTCGATCGGCACCTCGACGGTGTCGCCGTCGGGGGTGCGGTAGGCATAGCTGCCCCGTTCGGTGCCGCACGGCCGGTAGCCCAGCCGTTCGTAGAAATGGAGGACGCCGATGTTGTCGCGGTCGATGCCGAGCTCGACCTCGTCCATGCCGTGCTCCAGCACCGCCCGTTCGGCCGTGCGCATGAGGCGCGATCCCAGGCCGCACCGCCGGAACAGGTGGAAGACGCGGACCGCCCAGATGGTCGCGCGGCGGTTCCGGCGCTTGCGCACGAAGTCGATCCACGCCTGGCCCGCCGGGAAGCCGTTGACGTCGGCGACGATCATGCAGCCCTCGTCCTTGCCCTGCATGGCGAAGGCGCGGCGGATGATGTCGCGGTGGGGCGTGTACTCGCCGTACCACTCCAGGGCCGGCAGGTCCTCGGCGCGGCAGCGGCGGAGCGTCGCCGGCAGCGCCAGGGTGGTGTGTTCCAGGATTGCGTCCTCGCCCATGGACTGGAGCCCCCCGTTGTCCGGCACCTCCGGTCAACGCCGCACCGGGCCGGTCGTTCCGGGAAGGGAAGGGGACGGTTCCTTCGGGACTGCCCCAACGGGGAAGCGAACCCGGGACCTCGCGCCGGTGTTGACCGGTTCCAGGGGACCGTTCGGAGACAGGGAACCGTGTACGCTTGCTGGGACGCCGCCGCCGAAGCCCGGGCGCTGATCGAACGGGCCGGCACCTTGTTCCGCCTCCGGCGGATTCGCGAGTGCCTGGCGCTGCACGAGCGGGCGCTGGCGCTCGGCGTCGTCGATCCGCTCGACACCGCCGGGGAACGCTGGGCGGCCCACATGCTGCTGGGCGATTTCGAACGGGCCTGGACGGTGAGCGACCTGGTGCTGCGGCGGACGCCGCGCAGCCAGCTGAACCGCCCCGACCGGCCCTTCCATCTGCGCGCCGTGTGGGACGGCAGCCCGTTCCACGGCCGCCACGTGCTGGTGCGCTGCTATCACGGGCTCGGCGACATCGTCCAGTTCGCCCGCTACCTGCCGCCGCTGGCGCGCCGGGCGCGCGCCGTGACCGTGCAGGCGCCGGAGGCGGTCCACCACGTCCTTGCGGCGCTGCCCGGCATCGGCGCCGTCGTGCCGCTGCCGGGCGATGCACCCGACCCGCGGCACGACGTGCAGGTCGAACTGATGGAACTGCCCTATGCCTTCCGCACCAGCCTCGGCGCCCTGCCCGGGCCGATGCCCTACCTGTCGGTGCCGGCGGCTCGCGTGCGGGACCAGGAGGCCCGCCTCGCCGGGCGCGGCCGCCTGCGGGTCGGCATCGCCTGGGCGGCCGGCGCGTGGGACGGCGGCGTGCGGACGCTGCCCCTCAACATGGTGTCGCGCCTGATCGGGCTGCCGGGGATCGACTGGGTCTGCCTGCAGCGCGGCCCGGCCCTGGCCGAGGGCGTGCGGCGTCTCGCCTTTTGCGACCGCGGGCCGCGCACCGACGACCTCCGCGACACCGCGGCGACGGCGCTCGCCTGCGACCTCGTCGTGTCGGTCGACACCGTGGTGGCGCACCTCGCCGGTGCGGTCGGCGCCCCGGTGTGGACGCTGCTGCGTCACGAGGCCGACTGGCGCTGGATGGTCGGGCGCGACGACAGCCCCTGGTATCCCGGGATGCGCCTGTTCCGCCAGCCCAACCCCGGCAACTGGGAGGCGGTCGTCGAGGCGGTGGCGGCGGCGCTGCGGCGGCTCCGTGCGGCGCCGCAGCGGACCGCCCGCCGCGTCAGTTGACGGCAGCCGCCGCCGGCTGTTCGCCGATGTTGTTGTTCATCGCCCAGATGGCGGCCTGCGTGCGGTTTGAGGCGTTGATCTTGCGCAGCAGGCTCTTCAGGTGGACCTTCACCGTCGCCTCGGTGATGTTGAGATGGTTGGCGATCATCTTGTTGGAGTTGCCGTTGAGCAGGCAGCGCAGGATCTGGACCTCGCGCGGCGACAGCCCCTTGCGGCCGACGGCGACGTGCGGCTCCGGCTCGCCGACGTGGCCGCCCACCAGCATGGCGGCGAGATGGGTCGGGAACACCTTCTCGCCGATCATCACCAGCTTCAGCGACTGCATCAGCGATTCCGAGGCGATGTCCTTGGTGAGATAGCCGTCGGCCCCGGCGTTCAGCGCCTCGGAGAGGCGGTGGGTGCTCAGGGCGTCGGCCAGCACGACGATGCGCGTGCGGGGAAGCCGCGCCCGCAGCGCGCGCAGCGTCTCGGACTCGTCGCCGCCGTGGCCCGGGTCGATCACCAGCAGATCGAGCCCGTCCGCCGCCGCGTCCAGGGCCGCCATGGCGTCCCGCGCGCTGCCGGCCTCGCCGACCACCCGATAGGGCGAATTGTCGAACAGCCGCTTCATCCCCTCGCGAAAGAGCCGGTTGGAGTCGATGAGGAAAACGTGTGCGGCGGTCATCGCTGGTCACCTGCTGTCAGTTTGAAGTGCGGTCGTTCGGGGGCATCCGCGCGGTCCGATCCGGTCAGTCCGTTGGCGCCGCTTGCTGCCGTCCCCAAGGAGATAAAGGCGATTTCGAATGCGGACGAGTCCGCTTTTGGTCACGTATCACGCCGGAAAAGGAAGTAGTGCCAAGGCCATCGCACGCAAAATGGGGGGTGAAGGGTGGTGCTCTAGGACCGAGGTGCTATGCCCCGCGATGCTATCCCTTTCTCAAAGCCGCCGCCGATGTCTCCGCCCTCGGGTCAGGAAGGTCTAGGCACAGGTCATAGGCACGGGATTTGGTATCGACTCGATCTCTTACCATTGCCCGCATTGACCGGGGCGCGGCGCCAGGGCTAGCGTTGAACCCGCAAGATGACAGGTGAGGAGATTGGAGCCATGACCGTGGTTGCCTTCGAGACCATGCCCGCATGCGTCAAGAACGTCCTCGACGCGGCGCAAATCGATCTGCTCGACGACGAGGAATGCCTGGACGCCATCTTCGAGGCGTCTTTCGCGGTCGAGCCCGGCCAGCGGGCGGAAGCGATGGAATGGGCCGCCGCCTACCTCGACATGCTGCGGTCGCGGGCCCTGGGTGCCGGCGCCAAGGCGGCGCGGCGGCGTTCGGCGAAGCCGGCGGCGACCGGCTTCCGGTTCCGTCCCTGCGAAACGGCGCCCTGCTGAGGAAAGCGGCCGGCGTCAGCGAGCGCCGGGAAACAGGAGGGTCACGGTGGTGCCCTGCCCCGGGGCGCTGTCGATCGACAAGGAGCCTCCGTGAAGTTCGACGAGGCCCTTGGCCAGGGGGAGGCCGAGACCGGTTCCGACCTGGGTGCGGGTGAACCGGTTCTCCACCTGGCCGAACCGCTGCAGGGCCTTGGTGATGCCGTCGGGCGTCATGCCGACCCCGGTGTCGGCGACGGTGATCACGCTGCCCCCGTCCGGATGGTCGGCGACGGCCAGTCGGACGGATCCGCCGCGCGGCGTGAACTTGCAGGCATTCGACACCAGATTGACGACGATCTGCCGCAGGGCGCGGGCGTCGCCGTGCAGCGGCGCCGTGCCGGGCGGCACCTCGGCCGTCAGGGCGACGCCGGAACTGCGCGCCTGGCCGGCGCACAGCCGCAGGCAGGCGGTGGCCAGGCCCTGTGGGTCGAGCGGCTCGGGATGCAGCGTCATCCGCCCCGCCTCGATCTTGGCGAGGTCGAGCACGTCGTTCAGCACGGACAGCAGATGGGTGCCGGCGGCGTGGATGTCGGCGGCGTACTCGATGTAGCGGTCCTCCGCCCGCGGACCCCAGGCGCGGTCGCGGATCATCTCAGCGAAGCCCAGCACCGTGTTGAGGGGGGTGCGCAGTTCGTGGCTCATCAGGGCCAGGAAGTCGGACTTGGCGTGGCTCGCCGCCTCGGCGGCCCGGCGGGCCTCCTCGGCGGCCTGGACCCGGCGCATCCATAGGAACAGGATCGCCAGAAGCGCCGGCACGACGACCGCGATGGCCGCGCCGGCGATCGCCGCGTTGAGGGCCGTCTCGCGCCATCCCGCCAGAACGGTCGACCACGGAGTGGCGAGGGCGACCACGGCCGGTGCGTTGGGCACCGCGGCGAACGCCACCATGACGGGGATGCCGCCGCTGACCCGGTCGACCACCACGCCGTCGTCCGTGACGGCCGCGGGCGGGAGGAACTCGTCGGCCTCCGCCGGCGGGGCCTCCACGGCCGCCATGGATCGCGACATCCGGAAGACCGGCGTTCCGTCGGCCAGCAACACGCCGATCCGGCTGCCGCGGTCGAGATCGAGCGGAGCGAAGAGTCGGCGCAGGGCGGCCGGCGGCACACCGCCGAGGATCGTGCCGCCCGGCTCCGGCAGAGCGCGACGGAACACCAGCAGCGTTCCGGACCCGGTGCGCGCCAGCCCGGTGATGGTCAGCCCGTCGCCGCCGGCCGGCCGGCGCGGCGACGTCGCCTCCGCCGCCGCCAAGTCCGACGACCCGTTGACGATACGGCCCCGCCCGTCGACGACGGCGACGGCGGCGACGAGCGCCTCCGGCGCCAGGCCGGGGGCGGCGCGGTTCGTCGCGACGCCCCACTCGGCCAGCTCGTGGTCGATGTCCTCGACGGCCGCCGCCAGGAGGTGTGCGAGGAGCCTCGTCGCGTTGAGCGCGTTGCGTTCCGCCTGGGCGCTGGTGCGCTGGTGCTCGCGCCAGAGGGCGCCGCCGACCAGGGTGGCGTAGCTGACGACGATCACCGTCGCCAGGGTCAGCAACACCATCCACGGTCCGGGCGTGCGTCCGGGCGCGCGACGTGAAGGGCGGCTTGGCGGCTGGGGGAGGCCCATGGAAAAGTCGAACGGAAAATCCCGCGCGCGTCGCGGCGGGCCAGATGGCGGACCGATGATGGCGTGCGGCACACCATATTTTCAACGATATTCGTTAAAAGCCTCGGCGCGTGCCATCTTCCGCCCGCCCGGCGGAAGGGGCGGACAAAGAATTGGCCGGCGCCGCCTGAACGGGCGGCTGCCGGCCGGAACGAGGCTATGCGGAAGGGAGGATGGCGTCGGAGCGGGGCGTCACGCGGCGACGTGGGCCGGGCGGCGCAGGGCCTGGGCGGCGCTCAGCACCGCCTTCTGGAGTTTTTCGAAGGCCCGCACCTCGATCTGCCGGACCCGCTCGCGCGACACCGAGAACTGCTGGCTGAGCGCCTCGAGGGTGGACGGGTTGTCCTTCAGGCGGCGCTCGAAGAGGATGCGGCGTTCGCGGTCGTCGAGGCGCTCCAGGGCCTGACCGACCAGCCGGCGGCGCAGCGCCATTTCGTCGGCGTCGGCGATCAGCGTCTCCTGGCTCGGCCGGTCGTCGGCCAGCAGCTCCAGCCAATTGGTCTCGCCGTCGGAGCTCAGCGTGGCGTCCAGCGAGCTGTCGGTGGAGGCGAGACGGCGGTTCATCTCGACCACCTCGTTTTCGGGCACGCCCAGTTCGGTCGCGATGGCGGTCACCGTCGCCGGGGACAGGTCGCCCTGCTCCAACTCCTCCAGGCGGCTCTTCAGGCGGCGCAGGTTGAAGAACAGCTTCTTCTGGGCGGCGGTCGTGCCCATCTTCACCAGCGACCACGAATGCAGGATGTATTCCTGGATCGCCGCACGGATCCACCACGTGGCGTAGGTCGCGAAGCGGAAGCCCCGCTCGGGATCGAACTTCTGCGCCGCCTGCATGAGGCCGACGTTGCCTTCCGCCACCAGGTCGACGAGCGGCAGGCCGTAGCCGGCGAAGCCGCGGGCGATCTTGATGACGAGGCGGAGGTGGCTGCCCACCAGCTTCTCCAGCGCGGCGACGTCGCCGCGGGTGCGCCAGCCGACCGCCAGCCCGTGTTCGACCTCCGGGGCAAGGATCGGATAGCGCTTCGACTCTTCGACGTACCGGGACAGGCTGGCGTTTTCGCCCACCAGAAGTTTCTTGAGCACTCCGATGCCTCCTCTTTCCAACCAGCGGGCCCAGGGAAGCCATCGGCGCACACGGATGGCCCGCCCACGGCGCACGGCCGCTTCGAACATTCGCCGCTCTTTTTGGCGGTTGTTGTATCGGGAATTGGCGAAATTCGCTGAAGCGTTCCCCCTAGACATTCACAATGTGACGGCCTCCCGGAGAGAACGCAACCCTGTAAACTGGCATGTACAGCCGTTTTTTGGCGTATATCCGTGACAAACTGTCGAAGATGAAGATCTCCGGGAGAGGTGACGCATTGTATCCCCTCAACAAAACAGCAGGCCTGACCTTCGGCCGAGCCGCTATCGCCTTTTTTACTTTCGGACGGTGGGAGGATCGGTCGGTCGGCCGTTCGCGCCGGAAGGTTGCGGCCGGAGGCACTCCGACCGGGCGCCGCGGTCTGCCCGGAATGACGCGGCGGTCTGCCCGGTCATATGGGCGGAGAGGCCGGGCCGGCGAAGTGGAAAAAGCGCGCCTGTGCCGATGGGCCGACTAGGCTTTCGGGACTAGGCCGTTCGGGCGGGTCGTGCCCGCCATCGCCCGCCCGCCGCGAACGGACGGCCCAGGCCGCGTTGCGACGAAATGCCGCACGCCGGGCGCCGGGCGGGCATCGGCCGGTCCGGGCCGAAACGAAGACAGGCGCCCCTGCGAGGGGGCGCCTGTCCGGTCGTCGGGATCGTGCGGGAGGTCAGTCCTGCACCACCTTCTTGCGGCCGAGGCCGAGGCGGGTGGCCATTTCCGAACGCGCCTTGGCGTAGTTGGGAGCCACCATCGGATACTCCGGCGGCAGGTTCCACTTGGCGCGGTAATCGTCGGGCGACATGTCGTACACGGTCTTGAGGTGGCGCTTCAGCATCTTCAGCTTCTTGCCGTCCTCGAGACAGACGATGTAGTCCGGGGTGACCGACTTCTTGATCGGCACGGCCGGCGTCTGCTCGTTCTTGGCCGGGGCGCTGCGGTCGTCGCCGAGGCCGCGGAAGGCCGACTGCACGCTGCCGATCAACGAAGGCAGGTCGGCGACCGCCACCGAGTTGTTGCCGACATAGGCGGCGACAACCTTGGCGGTGAGCGCCTGGAGTTCGTTGGGATCGATCGTCGACATGGGAGTTCTCCGCTGGTGCCGGCCTGGATCAGTCGTTCACCACGTCGCGCAGCTGCTTGGCCGGCTTGAACTTGGGCGCCTTGGAAGCGGCGATCTGGACGACCTCGCCGGTGCGCGGGTTGCGGCCTTCGCGAGCGGCGCGTTCGGCCACCTCGAAGATGCCGAAGCCGGCCAGGCGAACCTCCTCGCCGCGCCCGAGGGCCGACGAGATGCCTTCGAAGACCGACTGGACCACCTTCGCGGCCTCGGTCTTCTTGATGCCGGCATTGGTCGCCACCGTCTCGATCAGCTCGGCCTGGTTCATGAAAGCACTCCCTCAAATGCAATTGACGTGCGGATTTAGGCTGTTATTGGCAGAACGATACCAGCGGCACAAGAGCGAAGCGCGGCGCGGCAACTGCCAATTTACTGGCCGGATCGCCTTCTTCGGTCACGTGTGGCGGGAATGCATCAAGGATTGCGGCGTGACGTCGCGGTTTTGGTGTGCCGCGGCGCAAAAGGACCAGTGTCGGCGCGGGTTCGTGGTGCGTTCGTCACACCGTCGGGACGAATCGGTTCGCGAACGAAAACGGCCCCGCTCCCGCCGCGGCGGGAACGGGGCCGATCGGTCGTCCGGCCGGCGGGGCCGGTCAGCGGCCGCCGGGCTTGTCCTTGCCGGCCGCCTTGCCGGCCGCCGTGTCGGCGTCGGCGTCGTCGGGGCTGCGGGCCGTGCCCTTGGCCCAGTCCGCCTTGCGGGACGTGCTGGTCCGATCGCCCGCGTCGACGTCGTCGGGGCTTTCGGCGCCGGCCTGGGCCCATTCCTCCTTCTCGCGATCGCTCATGGCGGTCCTCCGTTCGGTTGTGCCCCGGTCAATGGAGACGCGCAACCGAAGGTTCCCCGTTCAGAAGCCCATGGCCTTCAGCGCGGCGATCGAGCGGCGGGCCCCGGTGTGCAGGACGAAAACGCCGCCCGCCGCCTCCCAGCCGGCCCGGGTCCTCTCGCGGTCGTCCACCAGCACGGCCCCGGGGCTGGCGTAGGTGGGCTTGTCCCGGGTCATGCAGGTGATGACGTGCACGTGCGGTCCCAGCATGTGGGCGACCCAGCGCCGCTTCTGCTCCGGCGCCCACGACCCGAGCGGCAGCCCGGTCAGGATCTTCGGGTCGTGGGGCGCGCAGAACGCCCACAATTCCTGCGCGTCGTGCATGAACTTCAGGGTGCCGAAGAAGTCGCGGTGGCGCGACAGCTCCCGCCACATCGCCTTCATCGGCAGCTCTTCCGGGGCCTTGCCCGTCACCTCCCGCACGCCGCGGTCGAAGTCGGCCAGGACGCCGTCGAGGTCGAGGAACAGCTCCCGGCGGGGCATCGCCTCACGCCGAGTTCAGTTCGGCACGGTCGCGGAACTGGTCGAGCGCCTGCGGGTTGGCCAGCGCCTCGGTGTTCTTGATGGCGCGGCCGTGCACCATGTCGCGCACCGCCAGCTCGGTGATCTTGCCCGACCGCGTGCGCGGGATGTCGGTGACCTGGACGATCTTCGCCGGGACGTGGCGCGGCGAGCAGTTCTCCTTGATCCGCTTGCGGATGCGGTCCTGCAGGTCCTGGTCCAGGGCCATGCCCTCGCGCAGCACCACGAACAGCACGACGCGCACGTCGCCGTCCCATTCCTGGCCGATGCACACCGCCTCCATCACCTCCTCGAACTGCTCGACCTGGCGGTAGATCTCCGCCGTGCCGATGCGCACGCCGCCGGGGTTCAGCACGGCGTCGGAGCGGCCGTAGATGACCCAGCCGCCGTGGCGCGTCTGCTCGATGAAGTCGCCGTGGGTCCACACGTTGGGAAAGCGCTCGAAATAGGCGGAACGGTAGCGCGCGCCGTCCGGGTCGTTCCAGAAGCCGACCGGCATGGAGGGGAACGGCCTGGTGCACACCAGCTCGCCCTTCTCGCCGCGCACGGGGTGGCCGTCGTCGGAGAACGCCTCGACCGCCATGCCGAGGCCGCGGGTCTGGATCTCGCCCTTCCACACCGCGGCCGTCGGGTTGCCGAGCACGAAGCACGACACGATGTCGGTGCCGCCCGAGATCGAGGCGAGGTGCAGGTCCCGCTTGATGGCGCGGTAGACGAACTCGAAGTTCTCCGGCATCAGCGGCGAGCCGGTGGAGGTCAGCGCCCGCAGGCTGTCGAGGCGGTGGGTGCGGGCCGGTTCCAGACCGAACTTCTCCAGCGACTGGATGTACTTGGCCGAGGTGCCGAAGAGCGTCATGCCCTCGGCGTCGGCGTAGTCGAACAGGATGTTGCCGTCCGGCGCGAAGGGCGAGCCGTCGTAGAGCAGCAGGGTGGCGCCGCTGGCCGGGGCCGTCATCAGCCAGTTCCACATCATCCAGCCGCAGGTGGTGAAGTAGAACACGCGGTCGCCCGCCTTGATGTCGCAGTGCAGGCGGTGCTCCTTGATGTGCTGGAGCAGCGTGCCGCCGGCACCGTGGACGATGCACTTGGGCTTGCCCGTGGTGCCCGAGGAATAGAGGATGAACAGCGGGTGGTCGAAGGGCAGCCGCTCGAAGGTCGGCGCCGCGGCGGCATGGGCTCCGGTGAAGGCGCCGTAGGCGACGGCGCCGCGGATGCCGGTGAGGTCGGGATTGTCCTCCACGTACGGGACGATCACCGCGTGGGTGACGGTCGGCAGGCTCTCCAGCACCTCGCGGACCTTGCCGCGCACGTCGTGGGCCTTGCCGTTGTACCAGTAGGCGTCGGGGGCGAAGAGCACCTTGGGCTCGATCTGGCCGAAGCGGTCGACCACGCCCTGCACGCCGAAATCGGGGGAACAGGACGACCAGGTGGCGCCCAGGCTCGCGGTGGCGAGCATGGCCGCCAGGGTTTCCGGCAGATTGGGCATGTAGGCGGCGACGCGGTCGCCGACGCCGACGCCGGCCGCCTTCAGCGCCTGCTGCAGGCGTGACACCTCGGCCGCCAGATCGGCCCCGGTCCAGCGGCGCTTCACCTTGTCCTCGCCCCAGAAGACGACGGCGTCACCGGTGGGAGCCCCGGCCAGCACCGTCTCGGCGTAGTTCAGGCGCGCCTCGGGGAACCAGTGCGCACCCGGCATGCGGTCGCCGTCGGCCAGCACCGTCGCGCCGGGCTCGCCGACCACGCCGGCCCAATCCCAGAGGAAGCGCCAGAAGTCCTCCTTCCGAGCCACCGACCAGTCCCACAGCTCTTCGTAGCTCGCCAGCCGCAGGCCGAACCGCGCGTTGGCGGCCTCGCGGAGCGCCACCAGATTCGACGCCGCCACCCGCTCGTCCGACGGTTGCCACAGAGGTGTCTCCACCATGTCCTCCCTTTCTTCCCCGCTGCCGGTCTCGTTGGGTCCGGACCCTTTTTAGACCAAACCGTTGCGTGGGGGAACCAAGGCGCTGCGGCGGCGTGCTGCAGCGCCGCATCCGGTGCGGAACTTTCCTTTTTGGGCCGGGTTTAGCCGGTCGGGGGGCGTGTCGTCCCCGACGGGCGAAGGGGGGTGGGCTTGACGGTCATCGGCATTTCCGGGTCGTACGGCGGCTTGAACCTCGGCGACGAGGCGATTCTCACCTCGGCGGTCGAGCAGTTGCGGGCCACCGTGCCCGACGTCGAGGTCGTCGTCTTCTCGCGCGACGCCGAGCACACCCGGCGCCATCACCCGGTGGACCGGGTGGTCAATCCGCGCGACGCCATGCGCGACGAGATCGCACCGGAGGTGGAGCGTCTCGACCTGCTGCTGCTGGGCGGCGGCGGCATCCTGTACGACGCCGAGGCGCACACCTACCTGCGCGAGGCGGTGATCGCCCAGCAGAAGGGCGTGCCGACCTACACCTTCGCCATCGGCGTCGGGCCGCTCAAGGGGCAGATGGAGCGCAACGCCGTGCGCGACGGCATGAACCGCATGGCCGGCATCACCGTGCGCGAGGCGTCGGCCAAGCGCCTCCTGGAGGAGATCGGCGTCGAGGTGCCGGTGGTGGTGACCGCCGATCCGGCGCTGCTGCTGACGGCGGAACCCTTCACCGACGCCATGCTGGCCGAGGCCGGCGTGCCGCGCGACCGGCCGCTGGTCGGCATGTCGGTGCGCGAGCAGGGCGTCGCCGCTCCCGACCTGTCGGAGGCCGCCTACCACCAGCTTCTCGCCGAGGCGGCCGACTACATCGTCGAACGCTTCGACGCCACGGTGGTGTTCGTGCCGATGGAGCGGGCCGACGTGCGCGAATCGCACCGCGTCATGGGACGTATGGTGCGCGCCGAGCAGGCCAGCCTGCTGCCCTACGCCTACACCCCGCGTCAGATCATGGGACTGATGCAGCATCTCGACCTGGTGGTCGGCATGCGCCTGCACTTCATGATCTTCGCCGCCGTGGCGGGGACGCCGTTCATCTCGCTGCCTTACGCCTCGAAGGTGTCGGACTTCCTCGCCTCGCTCGGCATCCAGCCGCGGCCGCTGTCGACGACGGCCGGCACCTTCCTGGCCGATCTCGATCGGCTGTGGGACCACCGCCGCGAGCAGAAGGCGCTGCTGCGCGAGCGGGTGCCGGCCCTGCAGGAGCGCGCCCGCTGCACCGCGATGCTGGCGAGCCGGGCGATCCGCGGGCGCGACGTCCGCGTCGCCTGACGGTTTACGGGGGCGTGCACAAGGAAGGAGACGCGACGTGCCTGTGCTGACGTGCCCGCCCGACGCCCCGAGCGTGACCCTGCCGCCGCGCCAGGCGGCCCGGGTCTGCCGTTGCGACGTGCTGGTGGTGGGCGGCGGGCCGGCCGGCCTGGGAGCGGCGCTCGGCGCCGCCCAGGCCGGGGCCGATACGGTGCTGGTGGAACGCTACGGATTCCTCGGCGGCAACGCGACGGTGGCGCTGGTGATGCCGTGGATGTCCTTCTACACCCAGAAGGGATCGGTCGCCGACACCATCAACACCAGCCTGATGCCCAACGACCACCCGCCGGGCGAGGCGGTGGTGGGCGGTGCGCTGTCCACCATCCTGGAGCGGCTGTACGCCAACCACGGCGGCATCCCGCCGTCCATCGACACCGGCTTCACCGTGCCCTTCGACCCGGAGATCCTCAAGTTCACCCTGCAGCAGGTGGCCGACGCCGCCGGCGTCAAGGTGCTGCTGCACGCCTTCGCCTCGGGCGTGCTGCGCGACGGCGACCGGCCCACCGGCGTGGTCTTCGAGACCAAGTCCGGGCCGGTGGTGGTCGAGGCCGGCACCATCGTCGACGCCACCGGCGACGGCGACGTCGCCGCCCTGTCCGGCTGCGACTACGCGGTCGGGCGGGAGGAGGACGGGTTGACCCAGCCGATGACCCTGATGTTCCGCCTCGCCCGCTTCCGGCGCCCCGAGTTCTTCGAGTACGTCCGCAGCAATCCCGGGCAGTGGCGCGGCGTGCACGGGCTGTGGAACCTGGTCGCCGAGGCCGCCGCGGCCGGCGACCTCGATCTCCCGCGCGAGGACATCCTGTTCTTCGCCACCACCATGGAAGGGGAGGTGGCGCTGAACTGCACCCGGGTGACCGGGGTGCTCGGCACCAGCGTCTGGGACCTCACCCGGGCGGAGTGGGAGAGCCACTACCAGATGGCGCAGATCGCCGCCTTCATGCGCAAGTACGTGCCGGGCTTCCAGGACTCCTACATCTGCCAGAGCGGCGTCGGCGTCGGCGTGCGGGAGAGCCGGCGCATCGCCGGCGAGTACACCATGACCGTCGACGACGTCCTCGACGCCCGCAAGTTCGAGGACGCCGTGGCCCGCGGCACCTATCCCGTCGACATCCACAACCCCAAGGGCAAGGGCACCGTCCTGCGGCGGGTGAAGCCGGGCGAGTGGTACGAGATCCCCATGCGCTCGCTGATCCCCAAGGGGGTGGAGGGGCTGCTGGTGGCCGGGCGCTGCATCTCCGGAACCCACGAGGCCCACTCGTCCTACCGGGTGACGCCGACCTGCATGGCGACGGGGCAGGCGGCCGGCGTCTGCGGTGCCCTGGCGGCGCGCCTGCGCCGCACCGCCCGGACCGTGCCCGTCCCGCTGATCCAGCGCGAGCTGCTGCGCCAGGGCGCCCTGCTGCGCCCGCCGCGCGAGGAGGCGGCGGAGTAGGCACGGCGCGCCCGGCGTTCCGGGACGGAGGCGCGGTTCGGAACGTGGGGCGCGGCCGCGCTGTTGACCCGGTCGTCGCGACGGACCGGGCGCAGCGGACCGGGCGCGATGGACGGAGCGAGATCGGGGAGGCGCCGTTGCCGACACCAGTCCCATCAGCGCACCGCGGCGGCCCGCGGCTCGGCATCCGCTGGACCATCGGCGACGTCAGCCCGCGCGGCTTCGAGGCGCTGCGCCTGTCGCTGTGGGGGGCATGGACCCTGTTCGGCGAGACCGCCCGCTACGCCGTGGTCGTCAACTCGGTCGGCGTCGCGGCGGCGCGCGCCCGCACCGGCGGGGTGCCGGCGGTGGTCGAGTGGCGCGCCGCGCATGGGCTGCCGGCGGGGCTGGCCGCCCGTCTCGACGAGGGCATGGCGGAAGGGGTGGCGTGGAAATTCGCCCCCTTGCGCCTGTTCCCCGACCTGCCCGAACTGTCGCTCGACAACGACCTCGTCCTGTGGGCCATGCCGGAGCCGTTGCGGCTGTGGCTGGACGAGCCGGACGAGGGACCGTTCCTCCTCGCCGAGGACGTCGCCATGGCGTTCGGGCGGTTCGCCCGGCTGTGCGACGGCGCGCCGCGAAACCTCGGCATCCGCGGCCTGCCGCCCGGGTTCGACCTGGAGGCGGCGCTGCTGACGACCCTGGAGCGGGTGCCGGGCCCGCTGACGTCGGAACTGGACGAGCAGGGCCTCCAGGTGGCGGCGATGCAGCGCGCCGGGCGCTGCCGGGCGGTCGCGCTGGACGACGTCACGGTGTGCTCGCCGTTCTGGCCGCACCGGCCCGAACTCGGGCGCTGCGGCGCCCATTTCGTCGGCCTCAACGCGCGCCACATCCCGTGGTCCTACTACGACCGTCCCGCCACCGAGGTGCGCATCGAGCACTGGGAGGGGCATAAGACCGCGCTCGCCCGCCTCGTCGGAATGGGATAACCCGCCAACCCCCTTGTGTCCGCTGCGCTGTCTGGGAATCATGCGCCCCGCTTCATGCCCCCTCGAGGAGGATCGTCCTTGGGCTCGTCGCCGTTTCCTTTCCCGTGCCACCCCGCGCCGGCCCCGGACCGGCGCGGCTCGCCCGCGATCGACGGCTAGGCCGGTTCCAGGGGGACGAACGGCGTCATGCGCAGATTCTCGGCGACCCCGCGCGCCAACTGGCGGCCGGGGCTGATCCGCTATCCCTTCGGCATGGCCGCGGTCGGCGCCGGTGCGCGCTGGCGCGAGGACGTGCGCTACGAGTTCTCGGCCCAGCAGATCGACCTCATCGAGAGCGTGGCCGACGAGCTGCACGGCATGCTGCGCGAGGCGGTGCGCCGGGTGCTGGTCGAGCGGTGCCTGCCGGCGCTGGGCATCCGCGCCGACGGGGCGCGGCTGGTCGAGGCGGGGTGGGCCGACTACTGGCGTCAGGGCGGCGTCAACGAGCGCGCCGGCGGCCTGGTGGGACGGCTGACCCTGGCCTATGACGGGCGCGATTCGCTGAAGCTTCTGGGCTGCAATTACGACGTGCCCGACGGGCTGTTCGCCGCCGCCATCGTCCAGCGCAACTGGCGCGAGGCCCTGGCGCCCGACGCCGATCAGTTCAACGGCCTCCACGAGGGGCTGGTGGAACGGTGGGAAGAGCTGGCGTCCGGCGCCTTCGGCAGGGAGCGCGTCCACCTCGCCTGCGCCGTCCCCGATCCCGAGCGGGAAGGCGAGACCGCCTATCTCGCGGCCACCGCCGCGGAGGCCGGCATCCCGGCGAAGATCGTCGCGTTGCAGGGCATCGGCTGGGACGGCGTGCGGTTCCGCGATCCCGACGGCGAGGCGATCGCCTGGCTGCACAAGCACCATCCGTGGGAGGATCTGGTGGAGAGCGGCTTCGCCGCCAGCCTGCGGGCCGGCGGCATGGCGATCCTGGAGCCGGCATGGCGCTGGCCGCTCTCCAACCACGCCCTGCCGGCGCTGCTGTGGAGCCTCTACCCCGGCCATCCCAACCTCTGCCGGGCGACGGCGGACGAGGCCGGCCTGCACGACGTCGAGGCGGTGACGGTGCGCTCCTTCTTCGGCCTCGACCATCCGACCGAACGGATCACGGTCCGCGGCGAGCCGGTGGCCGACACCGGCCCGATGGTCGCCAATCCCGGCGGCTGGCTGTGGCTGGAGACGCCGCCGCTCTTCCAGCAGGACGGCGCCTACGCCGTGCTGCACGCCTGGATCGTCGGCGACAAGTGCCTGGGCATGAGCGTGCGCGAGTCCGCCGACCCGCGCGTCGGGCCGGATTCGGCGGTGGTGCCCCACCTCTTCCGGCCGTAAAGGGGGGCGGCCGCGCCCCGCCCCCTCGCGCCGTGCCCCGCGGTCAAGCCCGACGCACCACCGACAGGAAGCTCGACACCTCGCGGCCGAGCTTCTGGGACTCGTCCATCAGCGTGCGCGCCGCGGCGAGCAGTTCGTCGGCGCTGGAGCCGGTTTCGCGCGCCTGGCGGTCGACGCCCTCGATGCTGCCGTTGACCGAGCGGGTGCCGGCCGACGCCTGCTGGACGTTGCGGGCGATCTCGGCGGTCGCGGCACCCTGCTGCTCCACCGCGGCGGCCACCGTCGTCGTGATCTCGCTGATGCGGCGGATGGTGTCGACGATGGTGGTGATGGCGCCGACCGCGCGCTGCGTCTCGCCCTGGATCGAGCCGACCTGGCTCTGGATGTCCTCGGTCGCCTTGGCGGTCTGGTTGGCGAGGTTCTTGACCTCCTGCGCCACCACGGCGAAGCCCTTGCCGGCCTCGCCGGCGCGCGCCGCCTCGATGGTGGCGTTGAGCGCCAGCAGGTTGGTCTGCGAGGCGATGTCGTTGATCAGGTTGACGACCTCGCCGATGCGGTTGGCCGCCTCGGCGAGGCCCTGGACGGTGGCGTTGGTGGTCTGCGCCTCGCCCACCGCGCGGTCGGCCACCTGGGTCGCCTCGCCGACGTGGCGGCTGATCTCGCCGATCGAGGCGGAGAGCTGCTCGGCCGCGGCCGCCACCGTCTCGACGTTCGTCGAGGCCTGCTGCGACGCGGCCGACACCGCGACGACCGCCGACTGGGTCTCCACGGCGCTGCGCGACAGCCGCTCGGCGTTGCCCTGCATGCGCGAGGCGGACGCCGAGACGGACTGGACGACGACGTCGATCTTGCCGGCGAACTCCTGGGTCGCCCGGTCGATCTCGCCGCGGCGGCGGGCCTGCTCGGCCTCGGCGTCGCGCTGGCGGCGCTCCGCCTCCTCCGCCTCGTGGAGCGACTGGCGGAAGCCGGCGACGGCGCGTGCCATCGCGCCGATCTCGTCGCCGCGCCCGGTGTCGTCGACGGACACCGTGAAGTCCTTGCGGGCGAGCGCCGTCATCACCTCGGCCAGCCGGTGCAGCGACCGCATCTGCCCCTTCACGTAGAGATAGGTGAGCGCGCACAGCAGGGCGCCGATGGCCAGCGACACCATGCCGATGCGCCACTCCAGCATCTCGATGAGGGCGTAGAAGGCGCCCGCCTCCATGCCGACGGCGATGGCGCCGACCGCCTTGCCGGAGGCGTCCTTGAGCGGTTCGTAGGACACGAGATAGTCGACGCCGAGCACCGGGTACTCGCCGAGGAAGCCTTCGCCGCGCGTGATCACCCGGGCGAAGATCTCCGCCGGCATCTTGGTGCCGACCGGGCGCGTGCCGTCGGCGTTGACCAGGGTGGTGGCGATGCGGGTGTCGCCGCGGAACATCGTTACCGTGACGCCGAGCGCCTGCTTGATCCGGTCGACGTGCGCGAAGGTGCCTTCCAGGGCCAGGTCGCCCACCGCCAGCTTGCCGTCGACCAGGCGGTAGGGGGCGCCGCCGGGGTTCAGCAGCTCCTTGGCGACGCGCATGTTCATGTCCTGGCGCGCGATCTCGTCGTTCTTCAACGCCACGGTCATGAAATAGATGGCGCTGACGACGATCGCGATGCAGCTGACGATTGTGCCGATAACGTTGAGCGCCACCAGTTTCTGCGTGAAACCCAGCCGGTTGAAGAGGCTTCCCATAGAGGTCTCCCGGTAGGATGGGCGCTGGCGGCAACGAGCGCCGCGCGCATCGGTAACAATGGTTCCGGGATTTTACGAAATGTTGCGCAGCATCGCAATCACATGTTGCGCCGCAATATAAATGTCAAACCGTCGATGCCGGGGACGGCGGTGCGCCGAGCTCCGTCAGCGCCGCCACCACCATGCCGACCAGCTCCGGCACCCTGGCGGCGACGGCGGCGGACAGATCGAGGCGCACCTCCATGCAGGCCGGCACGCAGCCGATCAGGACCAGCGTCTTGGGCGCCTGCCCCTGGAGGCGCAGCGTGGCGAGCAGGTCGGACAGGCCCAGCTGGTGGGGCGACAGCTTGCCCTTGAAGAAGGCGGGCACCTCGTCGCCGGTCAGGCGGACGAGGGTGGCCGGCGGTGCGCCGGTCCTGACGGCGTCGACGACGACCAGGGCGTCGTGGCTGGCGATGATGTCCAGCATGTCCATGCCGCAGGTGCCGCCGTCGACGACGCTGACCTGGCCGGGAACCGTCCAGTCCCTGGCGAACGCTTCGACGACGCGCACGCCGATCCCTTCGTCGGACATGAGGATGTTGCCGAGGCCGAGGACGAGGATGGACATGGGAACGGCTCCGCGGGAGGGCAGGGTAAGGACGCCACGTCCTTACCCCACCGCTCCCGCCGGAGCCGTGAACTGGATCAATCGCGCCGCAAAGACGTCACGTCCGGCGCAATCGTCGGGCGCGGGGGTGCGCCGTTACTGCCCGGTCGTCCGGCCGCCGGTGTTGCCGTTGCGCCAGGTGTTGTTGTTCTGGTCGCCCAGGCTGCCGCTCGAGCCGCCGCTGCCCATGCTGCCGCTGCCCATGCTGCCGCTCGAGCCGGCGCCGGCGCCGGAGTCCATGCCGGAGCCTGCGGCGCCGCCCGACCCGCGGGTGGAGGCGCTGTCGTCGTCGCGGTCGGTCGCGCCGCCCGTCGAGCCGGTGGCCGAACCGGAGTCCATGGTCGAGCCGGAGCCCATCGTCGAGCCGGAACCGCTGCCGCCGCTGCCCGAGCCCGTCGTCGAGCCGCCCGTGGAGTTGCCCATCGTCGATCCGGCGGCGCCCGATCCCGCGGTGCCGCCGCTCCCGGCCGAGCCGGTCTGGGCCATGGCGAGGGAGGCCGTGCCGAGGAGAACGGCCGCGGCGACGACGGAGGCCTTGAAGGTGCCGGTGGTCATTGGATTCGCTCCTGTTTTGTCCGCCGATGATGTCCGCCCGCCACGATGGTCCGCATCAAGGTCCGGCGGAGAGTCGGCATCACGTCAACTTCCAGGACGAAGCAATGGTTCCAGAACGATTTGCTGTTCTCGTAAGATGTATGCCCTCGGAACATGGAATAATTGTGACCATCGATTCATTTCAGCATTTTCACTCTCCACGCTGCCCGCGCCGGGATCGTCGTCGGGGAGCGCCGGGACCCTTGCGGCTCCCGGTGCTCCCCGATGACCGCGTGCAAGGATCAGGCGACCTTCACCTGATAGCTGTTGCGGTTCTCGGTGTCGGTCAGGTGCACGGCGCAGGCCAGGCATGGGTCGAAGGAGTGGACGTTGCGGATCACCTCGAGCGGCTTCTCCGGATCGGCGACGGGGGTGTCGAGCAGGGCGGCCTCGTAGGGACTGGGCTGTTCGTCCTCGTCGCGCGGGCCGGCGTTCCAGGTGGTCGGCACCACGGCCTGGTAGTTCCTGATCTTGCCGTCCTCGATCACCACCCAGTGGGAGAGGATGCCGCGCGGCGCCTCGTGGAAGCCGAAGCCGCGGATCTCGCCCTTGGGGAACACGGGCTTGTTGAAGGTGGCGAAGTCGCCCTTGCCGAGATTCTCCATCAGCAGCGTCCACTGGCGCCCCAGCTCCTCGTGGAGCACGGCGGCGCGCACCGCCCGGGCGGCGTGGCGGCCGATGGCGGAGTGCAGGATGTCCGGCCCCACCCTGGTGCCGAGATGGCCGCCGACCAGCTCCAGCGCGGCGTTGGTCCAGCGCACCGTCGGCTCGTGCCCGGCGGCGTACATGCACAGCACGTTGGCCAGCGGCCCGACCTGGGCGCGCTTGCCGTAGAAGGTGGGCGACTTGATCCACGAGTATTTGCCGTCGTCCTGCCAGTCCGTGTAGTGCGGGACCGTCTCGCCCTCGTAGGGGTGCAGGGCGCCCTTGCCGCCCTGGTACCAGGCGTGCTTCACGCTCTCCTTCACGCCCTTCTCGAAGTAGGGATCGCCGAAGCCCCGGATGGGATGGAAGCCGTTGGCCAGGTCGCCGCCCTCGATGAAGCCGCCGGGCAGTGCCATCCGGGTGCCGGTGGTGTCGAGCGGCATGTCGGGGCAGGTGAGATAGTTGACCACGCCGCGCCCGACCCGGGTCCAGTCGGCGTACATCGCGCCGATGGCGCAGACGTCGGGGATGTAGACCTTGGTGACGAAGTCGCCGACCTCGTCGATCTGCTGCTTGATGTAGTGCAGCTTCTCGAGCGTCAGGGTCGACTGGCTGTCGAAGTTGATGGGGTTGGCGACGCCGCCGACCGCCATGTTCTGGATGTGCGGCGTCTTGGAGCCGAGGATGGCGACCACCTTGTTGATGCGCCGCTGGAAGTCGATGGCCTGGAGGTAGTGGGTGGCGGCCATCAGGTTGACTTCCGGCGACAAGGTCATCGCCGGATGGCCCCAGTAGCCGGAGCCGAAGATGCCGAGCTGGCCGGAGCCGACGAACGCCGCCAGGCGCTTCTGCGCCTCGGCGAAGTCCGACACGCCGTTCATGTGCCAGTCCGACAGGGACTGCGCCAGCTTGGCGGTCGCCGCCGGGTCGGCCTTCAGCGACGAGACGATGTCGACGAAGTCGATGGCCGAGAGGTGGTAGAAGTGCACGATGTGGTCGTGCACGTTGTGGGCGCCCTGGATCAGGTTGCGGATGTACTGGGCGTTGACCGGCACCTCCAACTTGAGGGCGTTCTCCACGGCGCGCACCGAGGCGATGGCGTGCACCGTGGTGCAGACGCCGCAGATGCGCTGGGCGAACACCCAGGCGTCGCGCGGGTCCTTGCCCTGCAGGATGAGCTCGATGCCGCGCCACATCTGGCCGGACGCCCAGGCCTTGGTCACCTTGCCGCCGTCGACTTCGCAGTCCACCCGCAGATGGCCTTCGATGCGGGTGATCGGATCCACGACAATGCGCTGAGCCACGGTTCGGTCCTCCTGTTTCAGCCGTGCTGAGCGTCGACGGCGTGCATGACGGGAAGCGTCTTGACGAACACGAGGTAGAGCACGACCTCGAGCGCGAAGACGCCGACGGTGACGAGAATCTCGGAGAGCGAGGGGAAGTAGCTCCACGGCCCCACCGCCTGGCTGAAGCCGACGAGGTAGACGTTGAGCCGGTAGACGATGCCGCCGGCCAGCAGCATCGACGATGAGACGAACAGGGTGCGCGACCGGGTGCGGTTGCGCGGCGGCACCAGCAGGGCCAGGCCGCCGACGAGCAGCGCCGTCTCCACCCAGAACATCACCACGCCCCGGGCGCCGAGCAGGGCGGCGAACTGCCCGCGCACGGCGAAGTCGACGAGGCGCAGCGCGACGAAGGCGACGCCGACCGCCAGCATCAGCCGGGCCAGCTTCGCCAGCAGCGGGGTCTCCATCGGCCGCCGGAAGCCCAGCGACGACAGCACCGCCTCCCAGACGACGATGGCGAAGCCCATCAGGACCGCGGTCATCAGGAAGAAGACCGGCAGCATCTGCGTCTGCCACAGCGGCGACAGCTTGTGGCCGACGATGACCATCATGGTGCCGAGCGAGGACTGGTGCATGGTCGGCAGCAGCACGCCCAGCGCCACGAACAGGAACAGCACCCGGGAGAGCCGGCGGCGGGCGCCCTCGAGGCCGAAGCGCTCCAGCACCGCCGGCGCGAACTCCACCGCCAGCACGACGCAGTAGGTGGCGACGCACAGGCCCACCTCGAGCATCACCGAGTTGGGCTGCGCGTACCACGGCAGCATCATGTGGTAGAAGTTCCAGTAGCGGCCGAGGTCGATCAGCACCGCCGCGCCGGCCAGCCCGTAGCCGAACAGGCTGGCGAGGATGGCCGGCCGGACCATCGGGTGGTACTCGCCCCGGTTCAGGATGTAGGCCAGCAGCGCCATCACGTAGCCGGCGCAGCCGAAGGCCGAGCCGATGACGACGTCGACCGCCACCCAGATGCCCCAGGGATAGCCGTCGGACAGATTGGTGACGGCGCCCAGGCCATTGGCGTAGCGGTCCGCCAGGATGATGGCGGCGATGCCGACGAAGACCAGCGCCACCAGGAAGGGCAGGGTCAGGATGGGCCCGCCGACCGGCCGGTGGGCGTGGACCGACCCGCCACCACCGGCGGCGCGGGGTGCGGATGCGGAAACGTGTGCGGTCATGTCGCTCCCCTCACTCCTCGTGATGGTCCTTGGCGTGGCGATGGGCGAGGAAGGCGAGCCCGGCGAACACCGCCGCGGGGCCGACCATGCCGGCGTAGAGGGTGTGCTGGATGCCTTCCGACAGGGTGGGATAGCCGTAGTCCGGCACGCCGGCCGGCAGGTTGAAGCGGTCGAAGGGCACCGCCGACACCGCAAGGCACTGGGTGCCGCCCAGCTCCGTCTCGCCGTACACCGCGGGCTGGTAGGCGACGCGGACGGTCGCCTCGTGGCCGTCGCGCGCCCCGCCGACCGTGCCGCGGATGTCGCCGCGCGGGTAATGGGTGCGCCCGCCCGCCGGCAGGGCGGTGCGCCGCTTGGCCTCGGCCAGGAGGTCGGCGGTCGGGCCGAACAGGGTGGCGCCGGTCGGGCACACGTCGGCGCAGGCCGGGAGCAGGTTCTCGGCCAGCCGGTGCTTGCAGAGCTGGCACTTCCTGATCTCGCCGAAGGCCGCGTTGTAGTCGTACTTCGGCACGCCGAACGGGCAGGACAGCACGCAGTAGCGGCAGCCGATGCAGGCGTCGGGATCGTGGCTGACGATGCCCGAGACCGGGTCCTTGGTCATCGCCGACACCGGGCAGACCGACACGCAGGACGGGTCCGTGCAGTGCAGGCACTGCCGCTTGATGAAGGCGTAGCCGTCGGTCGCGCGGTCCTTCTCGGCCATCGTGCCGTCGGTGTAGGCCTTGATGACGTTGAGGGTCTTGGCCGACAGATCGACCGGGGTGTCCCACTGGCCGGCGTCGTTCCACGCCGCCTGCTCCGGGCCGACGTCCGGCGGCATGTGGTTGGCCTGCTTGCAGGCGGTCACGCAGGCCTTGCAGCCGATGCACAGGGTGCTGTCGTAGAGCAGGCCGACCGCCTCGGGCGCGCGCGGCTTGGGCGGGCGCTGCAGGGCGGCGGCCTCCGGCGCGCCGGAGGCGGCGGCGCAGGCGGCCGCCGCGGCGGCGGCTCCGCCCTTCGCCGCCCGGCGCAGGAATGAGCGTCGCGTCACGGACATGGGCCCCTCCTCACGCGCCGGGGGTGGCGGAATCGTCGCGCCGGTCCTGCCGGCCGAGCCGGCTGGCGATCACCGCGCCGGCGCCGATCGCCGCGCCGGTGATGCCGGCCACCGCGGCGACGGCGCCCGGGCTGGCGCCGGTCCCCTTGGCGGCGGCGACGTCGGGGTAGTGGTTGGGCGGGGCCACCGACTTCAGGGTCGCCAGCTCGTGGATCGACTTGGTGAAGCCCACACCCTCTTCGGTGCAGCCGAAGCAGGGGTGGCCGGTGCCCACCGGCCAGGTGCCCTGGCCGACGTCGTTGAAGCCGACCGCCGGACAGTTGGCGTAGGTCTCCGGCCCCTTGCAGCCCAGCTTGAACAGGCAGTAGCCCTGGCGGTGGCCGTAATCGCCGAACTCCATGGCGAAGCGGCCGGCGTCGAAATGGGGGCGGCGTTCGCAGTTCTCGTGGATCAGCCGGCCGTAGGCGAACTTCGGCCGGCCCTTGTCGTCGAGCGCCGGCAGGGTGCCGAAGGCGACGAAGTGCAGGACGGTGGAGAGGAAGTTGTAGGGGTTGGGCGGACAGCCGGGGATGGTGACGATGGGCTTGTCGGTGATGACCTCGCCCAACCCCACCGCGCCGGTCGGGTTGACCCCGGTGGACGGCCAGCCGCCCCACGACGCGCAGGAGCCCATGGTGAGGATGGCGGCGGCCCCGGCGGCGCACTCCTTCACCTGCTCCAGATAGGTCTTGCCGGCGACCTTGCAGTAGACGCCGTTGTCCTTCAGCGGCACGGCGCCGTCGGTGACCATGACGTACTTGCCCCAGTTCTCCCGCATCGCCGCCGTCTTCCAGGTCTCGGCCTGATGGCCGCACCCGGCGTTGAGCGTTTCGCAGTATTCCAGGGAGATCTGGCTGAGGATCAGCGTCTCCAGGCTGGGGTGGCTGGTGCGCAGCAGGGTCTCGACGCAGCCGGTGCAGGCCTGGCCCGACAGCCAGATCACCGCCGGCCGGTTGGCCGAGGCCGCGGCGGCGTTGGCGATCCGCACGCCGAGCGCCGGCGACAGGCCGAGGGCGGCGGCGACGCCGGTGCAGTACTGGAGAAAGTCGCGGCGCTTCAGCCCGCCGAGCGCCCCTTCGTAGCTGTCGAGATCGCCGATGGGCTGCTCGGCATTGAGTTCCACGTGACCGTCGGGCATTGCTCCCCCCTTACCCAGGCGATGGACGCAAAGTGCCCCCTCCGCCGCGGCCGGTGGCCGACGGCGGTCATATCCATATTATTCTTATGGACAAAAAGCCGCACTTCGCGTGCGGTCAATAGCAGCAGCCGGAGCCTTGCCGCGGCATTGATCTGCATCAATCCGCCGCAGGCGGCGGAAACGATGCTTCCGCAGGCCAAACGGCTGCGCGACGGCGGGCCGGGCGGCGCGGATCCTCGTGTCGGCGGGCGTGGACGGGGCAACCCGAACGGGCAGGGCGGAGCCTGCTCCGGCGGGCTGTGACGGCGTGTCGCAGGTGCGGCGTCGTGATCCGCCGCCCCGGCGGATTTTCGGCGCGCAGGGCGTGGAATAGATTCGCCGTCGCGGTGTTTGTCGGCGGTGCAGCATCCACTCCGGTTCCTGGCCACCGCCATGTCCACCGCAACGAACGTCCACGCTCCGCTTACCGGCCGTCTCCTTCGCGTCGCCGTGCCGGCGGCTCTTTCCCTGGTTGTGTCGGCCTGCAATCTCGATGGAAGCGAGGTTGCGACGGGGGATACCGGCTACACCGGGCCGACCATACGCTACGCCGAAGCCGACCATCCCGCCTGGGGCGATCCCCGCTGGAGCATGCAGTACGCCTACAACGGCCGCTGCGACGATCCGCGCTACCGCACCTCCAACGGCGGCCTGGCGGAACCCGGCACCGACGAGGCCGACTGCGGGAAGTTCGGCGACGGCCTGCGGTAGGACGTCCCCGTCAGACGATCGACAGCGCCGCGGCGGCCGGGTCGGCGAGGGCATCCGCCACCGCCGTCAGGCCGCGCGCCGCGTCCTCGCGGTGCCGCGGCATGCACAGGCCGATCCGCACGGCGTGCGGCGCGCCGTTGCGGCCGACCGCGAAGGTGTCGGCGCCGGTCAGCGCGACGCCGCGCCGCCGGGCCTCGGCGAGGAAGTCGTCCTGCCGCCAGGGCTCGGGCAGCAGCAGCCACAGGTGCTGTGCCGCCGGGTGCCCGCACAGCAGGCGCGCCGGCAGCATGGCGCGGGCCATCGCCTGGCGTGCGGTGCTCTCCGCCCGCTGCCGGTCGGCGAAGCGGTCGGCGTGGCCGTCGACGATCCAGCGCGTGGCGACCTCGGCCGCCAGCGGCGGCGCGCAGTACTGCAACGAGCGGACCGCCGACTCCAGGCGGGGCATCAGCGACGGCGGCGCCACCAGATAGCCGACGCGCAGGCCCGACGACACGCTCTTGGACAGACTCGTCATGTAGATCGTGATGTCCGGCGCGATGCTGTGGATCGGCTCGGCGTCGGGCACCAGGAAGCCGAACACGTCGTCCTCGACGATGATCAGCCCGTGGCGCCGGGCCACGGCGACGATCTCCTCGCGGCGCCCCTGCGACATCACCGAGGCCGTCGGATTCTGCAGCGTCGGCACGAGGTAGAGGAACTTGGGCGCCAGCCGCCGGCAGGCGGCGTCGAGCGCGTCCGGCAGCAGGCCGTCGTCGTCGAGCGCGACCGGCTCCAGGTGCAGGCCGTGGGTGGCCGCCAGCGCCTTGGTGCCGTAGTTGGTCAGGCGCTCGGCCAGCACCACGTCGCCGGTCCGGGTGAACGCGGCGAAGACGACGGCCAGCGCGTTCTGCGCGCCGGTGGTGATGAGGATCGATTCCGGGGGGGCCGCCGTCTGGTGCTGGCGCGCCAGCCATTGCGCCGCCGCCGCCCGGTGGGGCGGCAGCCCGGCGTGGGGCACGTAATGGAGGAGTGCGGTCAGCGCGTCGCCCGAGGCGCCCATGGCGGTCAGGGTCGCGGCGAACACCGCGGCGCCGTCCGGCTGGTGCGGCGTGATCGCCGTCATGTCGACGGTCGAAGGCTCGCTGTGCGGATGCCAGGCCAAGGGATCGGGCTTGGCCGGCGGCTTGGGATCGAGCACGAAGGTGCCGCGCCCGACCTCGCCGCCGAGCAGGCCGCGCCGCTCCGCCTCGGCGTAGGCGCGGGTGATCGTGCCGACGGTGACCCCCAGCCGATAGGCGAGGTCGCGGTGGGTGGGCAGGCGTGCGCCCGGAGGGAGGCGGCCCGCCGTCACGTCCTCGGCGAGCGCGTCGGCGATGGCGCGGTAGCGCGGCCCGGGCCGCGCGGCGATGTCGGGTTCCCAGCTTGTCATGGTGACAATATGCACAATCCGGCGGCCGATGCGCAAGTCGCACGATATTGTCCCTATTCCGCTCAACAGGGCCGCTACCCTCCTATGCGGCACGAACATGGCGGAAAGTATGGGTGTTGCTCCCAAGAAACATCCGCTATCGGAAATGTAACGGTGACAATGTAGCGATTGACGGCGGGAATTGTATCGCCATACTCCCGATTGTCTCGATCGCGTTGAGACGGTTGCGCTGACGATGGAGGTTCCCATGCGCACAAACGAAGCGGCCCGCACGACCGGTACGTCCCCGTCGCTCTTTCCGGCCACCGTTCGTGTCCTCGGCGCCGTCGTCACCCGTCCCCTGCTGTGGGCGCTCGACGCGTTCCTGGCGGCCAACGAGCGGTGGCGGCAGCGCCAAGCGCTGCTGCGGCTCGACGACCATCTGCTGAAGGACATCGGCATCACCCGGGCCGATGCCGAGGGCGAGGCCGACAAGTCCTTCTGGCGGGGCTGAGGCGATGACGGACGTCGTCTACGCCGTCGAGCCCGATCTCGCGGCCGACGCCTTCATCGACGTGCTGGAACGCTCCGGGCTGGCGGAACGCCGGCCCGTGGCGGACCGCCCGCGGATCGAGGCGATGCTGCGCGGCGCCGGGCTGATCGTCACCGCGCGGGCCGACGGCGTCCTGGTGGGGGTGGCGCGCTCGGTCACCGACTTCGCCTACTGCTGCTACCTGTCGGACCTGGCGGTCGACCGCGCCTTCCAGGGGCGCGGCATCGGCCGCGAACTGATGCGGCGCACCCGCGCCGCGGTCGGCCCGGGCGTGAGCTGCCTGCTGCTGTCCGCCCCGCGCGCGGTCACCTTCTACGAGGCGGCCGGCCTGCCCCGCCATCCCAACTGCTTCCACTTCACCGAAATGCCGTGAGGGCCTCCATGCGCCTGCCGATCTATCAGGTCGACGCCTTCGCCGACCGGGTGTTCGCCGGCAATCCGGCGGCGGTCGTGCCACTGGAGGGCTGGCTGCCCGACGAGCGCCTCGCCGCCATCGCCGGCGAGAACAACCTGTCGGAGACGGCCTTCTTCGTCCCCGCCGGCGACGCCTACGAGCTGCGCTGGTTCACCCCCGCCGTGGAGGTGGACCTGTGCGGCCACGCCACGCTGGCCAGCGCCTTCGTCATCGACCGGGTGCTGGGGCGGGGCGGCGCCGGGCCGCTGTCCTTCCGCACCCGCAAGGCGGGAACGCTGACGGTCGCCCGCGACGGCGACCGCTACGTGCTGGACTTCCCGAGCCGCCCGCCCGAGCCGGCGGCCGACCCGCACCCGGAGCTGCTGCCGGCGCTCGGCGGGCCGGCGCCGCGGGCGGTGCTGGCGGCGCGCGATTACCTCGTCGTCTACGACGACGCCGACGCCGTGCGGTCGCTGCGCCCCGACCTGGGCCGGCTGGCCGGCGTCGACCGCTTCGCCGTCTGCGTCACCGCGCCCGGCGACGGCGGCGTCGATTTCGTGTCGCGCTTCTTCGCGCCGGGCCGCGGCGTGCCGGAGGACCCGGTGACCGGCTCCGCCCATTGCATGCTCATTCCCTATTGGGCGGGACGGCTCGGCCGGGCGCGGCTGGAGGCGCGCCAGGTGTCGGCGCGCGGCGGCGCGCTCGCTTGCGAACTGGCGGGCGACCGGGTGAAGATCGGCGGCAGCGCCGTTCTCTACCTCGAAGGACACATTCTTGTCTGATCTCGCCATCGCACCGGCGGCCGGCCCCGGCGACCTCGACCACGTCCGGGCGCTGTTCCTGGAGTATGCCGGCTCCCTCGGCTTCTCCCTGTGCTTCCAGGGGTTCGAGGAGGAGCTCGCGGGGCTGCCGGGGAGGTACGCGCCGCCGGGCGGAGCGCTCCTGCTGGCCCGCGCCGGCGAGGCGGTGGCCGGCGGGGTCGGCCTGCGGCCGCTGGGCGACGGCGTGTGCGAGATGAAGCGGCTCTACGTGCGCCCGGACTTCCGCGGCACCGGGGCCGGGCGGCGGCTGGCCGAAGCGGTCGTCGCCGAGGGGCAGCGCCTCGGCTACCGGGCGATGCGGCTGGACACGCTCACCTCGATGGGGGCGGCGAACGCCCTTTACCGGCGCCTCGGCTTCGTGGAGATTGCGCCCTACTACGACAACCCGCTCCCGGGCGCGGTCTACTACGAACGGAAGCTTGGCGAGGAGACGCCATGAACGGGCGCCATTACGAGGATTTCGCGGTCGGTGACGTGATCGACACCGGCGGAGTCACGCTGACCGAATCGCAGATCATGGACTTCGCGCTGCTCTACGATCCGCAGCCGTTCCACATCGACACGATCGCCGCGGCGCAGGGGCCGTTCGGCGGCCTCGTCGCCAGCGGCTTCCAGACCCTGGCGCTGACCTTCCGCCTGTTCCTCGCCACCGGCACCCTGGCCGGCACCAGCCTGGGCGGCGGGGCCGCCGACGAGCTGCGCTGGCTGCGCCCGGTCCGTCCCGGCGACACCCTGCGGGTGCGCGTCGAGGTCGTCGCCATGCGCCCGTCCCGCCGCGGCGACCGCGGCATCGTCCGCTGCGCCTACACCACCTCCAACCAGCACGGCGAGCCGGTGCTGACGGTGAGCATCGACCAGATCGTGGCGCGCCGCGCGCCGGAGACGCTCGCCGTCTGAGCCGGCCGGACCCGCTCAGTGCTCGGCGACGCGGCGCTTTCCCAGCTCGATCGGCGCGACGTAGGCTTCCGCCACCAGCACCGCCTTGCCGACGTAGAAGACGGTGCAGCGCTTGCCGCCGAGGCGGGTCAGGGCCGCCTGCCAGGTGTCGCCCGACGGCGTCAGGATGCGCAGGGACAGACGGTCGATGTCGGGGAACAGCGTGTGCCCCTCAATTTCGGATTGCAGCGACTTGGGGGAGAAGACGCTCTGCGGCAGGGTCAGGGTCGCCGCGTCCACCACCAGGGTCACGTCCTGTTGCCAGGGGCAGCCGTTTCCGCCGCCGCCGCCGCCGCCCGCGGCAAACGACGGAGTCGGCGCGCAGATCGCCACAGCCACAGCGACGGCACCCGCCCGGGCCAGAGCCGGCAGTGCACCAAAGAAACCCTTCCTGCGCAGCATCGAAACCTTGAACATTGAATAAAATTACTTCCCTTTTCGGCCGTCCTGTTGAACAATAGTTGACATTGAGGCGCCGTGCAATGCGGCCGGAACGCCGGCGATGCATGGCGGACTCGCAATCGAGGTGGGCAGCGCGTCCGCGACGGTCCGGGCGGTGCCCGCGAGCCTTGCCGTCCGCGGTGTCCATGGCGACCCTTTCCGAGGCCCTGCTGGCCGCCTACGATCACCACCAGGCCGGACGGGCGGCCGAGGCGGCGACGCTCTGCGCGCGGATTCTCGACGCCGTTCCCGACCAGCCCGACGCCGCCCATCTGCTGGGGGTCCTGTACGCGCAGACCGGGCGGCCGGATCGCGCGGCCGCGGCGATCGCCCGGGCGATCGCCTGCCGGCCCGACGCCGCGAGCTTCCATTCCAACCTGGGGAACGTGCGGCGCAGCCTGGACGACACCGCCGGGGCGGCGGCCGCCTACGGGCGGGCGCTATGCCTCGAGCCGGACCTGGCCGACGCCCACGCCAACCGGGCCGGGGCGCTGCGGGCGCTCGGCCGGCCGGCCGAGGCCGCGGCGGCGGCGCGGCGCGCGTTGGTCCTGGTGCCGGACCATGGCGAGGCGATGATCCACCTCGCCGACGCCCATCTCGCGCTCGGCAGCCCCGCGGCGGCGGAGCCGCCGGCCCGCCGCGCCGCCGCCCTGCGGCCGGCGCTGGGGACGGCGGCCATGGCGCTCGCCAACGTGCTGGCGGCGCGCGGCCGCTGGGCGGAGGCCGAGGCGGCCTACCGCGCCGCGCTGCGCCGCGACCCCGGGCTCGCCGAAGCGCAGGAGAACCTCGGCGCCCTGCTCGCCAAGCTGGGCCGCGGCGCCGAGGCGCTGGCCGCGCTCGACGCGGTGCCGCGGCTGCGCCCCGGCCGGACGCCCTGGTCGACGCGCGGCAACGCGCTGCTGGCCCTGGGCGACCCGCGGCCGGCGGCGGCCTGCTTCGCCCGCGCCCTGGAGGAGCGGCCGGCCGACGCCGGCCTGCATTGGAACCGCGCCTTCGCCTGCCTGCTGGCCGGCGACTACGCCGAGGGCTGGGCCGAGTTCGAGTGGCGGCGCGCCGACGACCGCGCCCAGCCGCCGTGGCGCCGGTTCGCCCAGCCGACCTGGCGCGGCGGCGACGTGGCGGGACGGCGGCTGTTCCTGTACGCCGAGCAGGGTCTCGGCGACACGCTGCAGTTCGTCCGCTACGTGCCGCTGGCGGCGGCGCGCGGCGCGCGCGTGGTGCTGGAGGTGCCGCGGCCGCTGCTCGGCCTGCTCGGCGGCCTGCCGGGCGTGGAGCGGCTGATCGCCCGCGGCGATCCGCTTCCCGACTGCGACCTGGAATGCCCGCTGATGAGCCTGCCGCGGGCCTTCGGCACGACCCTGGAGACGGTGCCCGCCGCGGTCCCCTACCTGCGCGCCGACCCGGAGCGGGCGGCGCGCTGGCGCGAGCGTCTGCGCGGCACCGGACCGGCCGTCGGGCTGGTGTGGGCGGGGAACCCGAGCTTTCCCGGCGACCGCCTGCGCTCGCCGGGGCTGCGGGCGCTGCGGCCGCTGCTGGACGTTCCCGGCGTGCGCGTCTTCGGCCTGCAGGTCGGGGCGGGGAGGGCGGAGCTGGCCGGGACGGCGCTGCCGTCGTCCTTCGTCGATCTCGGCGGCGACCTGCACGACTTCGCCGACACCGCGGCGGTCATGGCCGGCCTCGACCTGGTGATCTCGTCCTGCACCGCGCCGGCCCATCTCGCCGGGGCCCTCGGCGTGCCGCTGTGGGTGGTGCTTCCCTACGCCCCGGACTGGCGCTGGCTGCTCGGCCGCGACGACAGCCCCTGGTACCCGACGGCGCGCCTGTTCCGCCAGGACGCGGTCGGCGACTGGAGCGGCGTCGCCGGCCGGCTCGCCGGTGCCTTGGCGTCGCTGGTGGGCTGACGCCGCCGCAGCCTCATTCGACGACGCGCTCGAACCTCTTGGTTGCCTGGTCGATGGCCCAGAGGTCGCCCGATTCCAGGTCGAACCACCAGCCGTGGACCTGCAGGGTGCCGGCCTCGACCCGCTCGCGGATCCACGGGAAGGTCATCAGGTTCTCGACCGATCCCCGCACCGCCGCCCGCTCCGCCAGGCCGGGCCGGGCGACCAGGGTCTGGATGGAGGCATCGGCGCCGTCGCCGTCGATCGCCACCTCGCCGACGAAGCGGTCGCAGGCCTCGCTGGCGAGGTTGACCCAGGGGGCCACGAAATCGCCGCCCACGGTCTCGCCCGAGCGGATGCGGATCAACCCGGCGATGCCGCCGCACTGGGCGTGGCCCAGCACCAGGATGGTGCCGACCTGCAGCACGGTGACGGCGTATTCGATGGCGGCCGAGGTGCCGTGGTAGGAGCCGTCGGGCTGGTACGGCGGCACCAGGTTGGCGACGTTGCGCACCACGAACAGCTCGCCGGGCTCCGCCATGGTCAGCAGGGCGGGATCGACGCGGCTGTCGGAACAGCCGATCAGCAGCACGTCGGGGTGCTGCCCGTGCTCCACCAGATCGCGCATGCTCTCGGGATTGCGCTCGTACCAGCGCGCCCGGAAGCCTTTCACGCCGGCCAGCAGCCGCCGGATCGCCGGATTCCTCTCGGTCGTCATCGTCTCGTCCCACTCCTCAATACACCGGCACGACGTCGCCGCCACGCGGATCGATCGGCCGAAGGCCGCCCGTCGCCGGGGCGGAGCGCCGGCCGTGCGGGCGGAACGATCGGTGCGCTGGTTTAGTGCGGTTCCCCCCATCGGCGCAACCGGCCGCTGTCGAGCCCGAACAGATCCAGCACGCGGCCGACCGCGTGGTCGACGAGGTCGTCGACGCTCCGCGGCTTGGCGTAGAAGGCGGGGACGGGAGGGGCGACGATCGCGCCCATCTCCGCGAGTTGGCTCATCGTCCGCAGATGGCCGAGGTGGAGCGGCGTCTCGCGCACCATCAGAACCAGCGGCCGGCGCTCCTTCAGCGCGACGTCGGCGGCACGGGTCAGCAGGCTCGAGGTGACGCCGCTGGCGATCTCGCCCATCGACCGCACCGAGCAGGGCGCCACCACCATGCCCATGGTGCGGAAGCTGCCGCTGGCGATCGCCGCGCCGATGTCGGCGGCGGGGTAGGAGACGTCGGCGAGGGCCCGCACGTCGGCGACCTTCAGGTCGGTCTCGTGGGCCAGCGTGACCTCCGCGGCGCGGCTCATCACCAGATGGGACTCGACGGCGAGCGAGCGCAACGTCTCCAGCAGCCGAACCCCGAGGATCACCCCCGAGGCCCCGCTGATACCGACGACGAGGCGGGGCGGTGCGGACATGGCGGAAGATGTAGCGCGCGCCCCTCCTTTCGTCCAGTGCGTCCCCTGTTCCCTTGCATCGCCACCATCATGGCAACAAACTGTCTATGCCGCCGTCATATCGGAAACCGTATGACCGCCACCGGAGGAGGGAGACCATGGCCTGCGAGGACCGGATCGAATCCCTGCGCATGAGGCACCGGGCGCTGGAGCTGGAGCTCAAGCGCGAGTCCCTGCGGCCGCATCCGGACGACGCCATCCTGGCCAAGATCAAGAAGCAGAAGCTCCGCCTGAAGGACGAGATCACCCGTCTCGCCCGCGCCTGAGGCCGACGCCCGGCGCGGCGCGAAAAACGGCGCGCCCCGGGGACACGCCGTTCCGTCTTGTGTCGGCCGGAGGGAGTCCGGAAGCGGCGGCCCGTCAGGACCGTGCGGGATGGCCGTCCGTCAGGACTGCGCCGGATAGCCGTAGGAGGATTCGCCCTCGTCCTCGCCCTCGTCGTACTGGCTCTCCACGGCGCTGTCCTGGCCCTCCACCGGCACGCGGCGGACGGTCTGGGCCAGCGCCTCCTCCAGCTCGCGCTGGGTGCACAGGCCGAGCAGGACCGGGTTGCGCGGCTTGATGTTGGGGGCGTTCCAATGGCTGCGGTCGCGCACCGCCGAGATGGTCGGCTTGGTGGTGCCGATGAGGCGGCTGAGCTGGGCGTCCGACAGCTCCGGGTGGTGCTTGAGCAGCCAGGCGATGGCGTCGGGCTTGTCGCCGCGCTTGGTGATCGGCGTGTAGCGCGGTCCCTTGGAGCGCGCCGCCGGCTGCGGCAGGTCCGGGACCAGCAGCTTGAGCTTGGCGTTCGGGTCGGCCTCGCAGCGCTCGATCTCGCTCTTGGTGAGCTGGCCGTTGGCGATCGGGTCCAGCCCGACCATGCCCACCGCGACCTCGCCGTCGGCGATCGCCTGGACCTCCAGCGAATGCAGGCCGCAGAACGCCGCGATCTGCTCGAACGACAGGGATGTGTTCTCCACCAGCCAGACGGCGGTCGCTTTCGGCATCAAGGGCAGTGCCATCGTCCCTCCTGACAAACTCGCGGAACCGGGGCCGGCCGCCCCTGCGGCAGCGGTCACCGGTCCATTCCTCCGACGTCCCGGACGTTCCCCACCATATAGGTGCGGCGCCGGCGGTTGTAAGCGCAACGGACGGCCTTCGCCGGATTGCCGGCGCCCGTTCCTCTGCTACACTCCCACACACGCCGTCCCCGGCTCGCGGCCCCCGCCGCAAACGAGAACATAAAATCCGAAGCATGATTGGGAGGTTGAGATGCGCATACCCTACCTGCGGACGCCGTTCAAGCCTTTCCTCGCGCTCTGCGCGGCCGTCTCGCTGGGCGCCGCGGCGGTGGCGGGCGGACCGGCGGCGGCCCAGCCGAGGGATCTGAAGATCATCGCCCCGGCCGCGCCGGGCGGCGGCTGGGACCAGACGGCGCGCTCCATGCAGGAGGCCCTGCAGGCGGCGGGCCAGGCCCGCGACGTGCAGGTCGTCAACATCCCCGGAGCCGGCGGCACCGTCGGCCTGGCCCAGCTGGTCAGCGGCTTCAAGGGCAACGCCAGCACCCTGATGGTGAGCGGGCTGGTGATGGTCGGTGCCATCCAGACCAACAAGTCGCCGGTGACCCTGGAGCAGGTCACGCCGATCGCCCGCCTGACCGGCGAGTACGAGGCGATCGTCGTGCCCGCGAACTCGCCCATCCGGTCGCTCGAGGACCTGGTGAAGGCGTTCAAGGAGAATCCCGGGTCCGTCTCCTGGGGCGGCGGCTCCGCCGGCGGCACCGACCACATCCTGGTCGGCCTGCTGGCCAAGCAGGTCGGCGTCGATCCCAAGGCCGTCAACTACATTCCCTTCTCCGGCGGCGGCGAGGCGCTGGCGGCGATCCTCGGCGGCCACGTCACCGCCGGCGTCTCCGGCTGGGGCGAGTTCGAGGGGCAGGTCAAGGCCGGCAAGCTGCGCGCCCTGGCGCTCTCGGCGCCCGATCCGGTGGAGGGCATCGACGTGCCGACCATGAAGCAGCAGGGCGTCGACCTCGACCTCGTCAACTGGCGCGGCGTCATCGCCCCGCCCGGCATCGACGACGGCCAGAAGCAGGCGCTCGCCGGCACCGTCGCCGCCATGGTCGAGAGCCCGGCGTGGAAGGACATCCTGGCCAAGCGCAACTGGATGAACCTCTACCAGACCCCCGACCAGTTCGCCGCCTTCCTCAAGGTCGACCGGGCGCGCGTGGAAAGCGTGCTGCACGACATCGGCCTCGTCCAGTAGGCCGCGGCCCATGGCGGTGCGGGCTGCCGCACGCTCGGGCCGGACCCTGTTCGGCCTGGGCGTGGCGGCCCTCGGCGTGGGCGTGGGGTGGGACACGGCGACCCTGCCGTCTCCGCCGTCCTACGCCCACGTGGGGCCGAAGCTCTTTCCCTACATCGTGGCGGCGCACCTCGTCGCCGTCGGCCTGGCGCTGGTGGTCCAGGCGCAGACCCGTGAACGCCACGCCCCGCCGCTGGTCCGCGGGCCGCTCGACGTGAAGGCGCTGGCGCTGGTCAGCGGCGGCCTGGTGGTGCAGATGCTGCTGCTGGAGCCGCTCGGCTTCTGGCTCGCCTCGGCCCTCCTGTTCGCCGTGGTCGCCCGCGCCTTCGGCAGCCGGCGCCCGCTGTGGGACGCCGCGCTGGGGCTGGCGCTCGGCCTCGCCGCCCAGGTCGCCTTCGTCCGCGGCCTCGGCCTGACCCTGCCGGCGGGCCCCCTCGCCGGCGTCCTGTGAGCCGCGAGAGGACCCCGCCGCCATGGACACGATGTCCGCGCTGCTCCACGGCTTCGCCGTGGCGCTGACCCCGCTCAACCTGTTCTGGGCGTTCGTCGGGGTGACCCTGGGGACGCTGGTGGGCGTGCTGCCCGGCATCGGGCCGGCGCTGACGGTGGCGCTGCTGCTGCCGGTCACCTTCCAGCTCGATCCCACCGCCGCCTTCATCATGTTCGCCGGGATCTATTACGGCGGCATGTACGGCGGCTCGACGACGGCCATCCTGCTGAACACGCCGGGGGAGTCGGCCAGCATCATCACCGCGCTGGACGGCCACGCCATGGCGCGGGCCGGGCGCGGCGCCTCGGCCCTGGCCACCGCGGCCATCGGCTCCTTCGTCGCCGGCACGCTCGCCACCGTCGGCCTGACCCTGACGGCGCCCTTCATGGTCGAGGTGGCGCTGGCCTTCGGCCCGGCCGAGTACTTCGCGCTGATGGTGCTGGCCTTCACCACGGTGACGGCGGTGCTCGGCGCCTCGGTGCTGCGCGGCCTGGCGGCGCTGTTCGTCGGCCTGGCGCTCGGCCTCGTCGGCATCGACCTGCAGAGCGGGCAGGCGCGCCTCACCCTGGGCCTGCCGGAACTGCTGGACGGCATCGACGTGGTGGTGGTGGCGGTCGGCCTGTTCGCGGTGGGCGAGACGCTGTTCGTCGCGTCGCGCCACCGCTGGGACCGCGAGGAGATCCTGCCGGTGCGCGGCAGCGTCTGGATGACCGCCGAGGAATGGCGGCGCTCCTGGAAGCCGTGGCTGCGCGGCGCCTTCCTCGGGTTCCCCTTCGGCACGCTGCCGGCGGGCGGGGCGGAGATCCCGACCATGCTGAGCTACGCCCTGGAGAAGCGCCTGTCGCGCCACCGCGAGCAGTTCGGCAAGGGCGCCATCGAGGGCGTCGCCGGCCCCGAGGCGGCCAACAACGCCGCCGCCGCCGGGGTGCTGGTGCCGCTGCTGTCGCTCGGCCTGCCGACCTCGTCGACGGCGGCGATCCTGCTGGCGGCCTTCCAGATGTACGGGCTGCAGCCGGGGCCGCTGCTGTTCACCGGCAGCGCCGACCTGGTGTGGGGGCTGATCGCCAGCCTCTACATCGGCAACGTCATGCTGCTCGTGCTCAACCTGCCGCTGGCCGGGCTGTGGGTGCGGGTGCTGGCGGTGCCGCGCCCCTGGCTCTACGCCGGCATCCTGGTGTTCGCGACGCTCGGCACCTACACCCTCAACAACTCCGTCGTCGATCTGGTGATCCTCTATCTCATCGGCGTGCTGGGCTTCGCCATGCGCCTCTACGACGTGCCGGTCGCCCCGGTGATCATCGGCCTGATCCTCGGGCCGCTGGCCGAGCAGCAGTTCCGCCGCACGCTGGCGATCAGCCAGGGCGACTGGACCGTCTTCTTCACCCACCCGCTGTCGCTGACGCTGCTGGCGCTCTCGGTGCTGGCGCTGTTCGGGCCCGGGTTGTGGCGCCTCGTCCGGGGGCGGTGAGGGCTTCATCGCGGCCGCCGGGACCGGCCTTTCGTCATCGGCCTTTCGCCATACGGCCAAGCTATAGTTAACGAGCAATTAACGAATAACGGCCATTCTGAATGGGTCGGGGGACAAACGATGCGCCCCCCGCGCGTCGAATGCCACGCTCCATCGCCGGGAGAGAGCCGCCGTGAAAGTGCCCTTCGCCACCTCCACCACCGCCGCCGTCGTCGCCCTGTGCGCCTTCCTCGCGCTGCCGCCGTCGTCCTTCGCCGAACCGGCGGGCCAGGACGGTACGGGCGATCCGTCGATGGCGGTCGCCTGGGCGGGGGACCAGGACCGGGCGGAGAAGGAGGCGGTCGATCTCTTCCTCAAGGCGTTGCGGCGCATCCGCTCCAGCTACGTCGAGCCCATTTCCGACCGCGAGCTGGCCGAGATCGCGGTCGGCGCCATGGCGGGTCGCGACCGCTATTCCAAGTACATGAACGCGGCCGACTATCAGGAGATGCAGCAGTCGACCCGCGGCGTCTTCGCCGGCATCGGCGTGCGCTACGTGCCGGCGGACGAGCACTACCGCATCATCGAGGTGATGGGCGACTCGCCGGCCGAGCACGCCGGCCTGCGCGAGGGCGACGTCATCCTCGCCGTCGACCGCCAGCCCGTGGCGGCCCAGGACCAGGCCTCGGTGAACCGGATGATCCGCGGCGACGACGGCACGCCGGTGACGCTGACGGTGCTGCGCGGCCAGGGCGGCAACCCGCTGGACGTTTCCATCGTGCGCGGCAAGGTGGTGGTGCCGTCGGTCAAGCACACCGCCCTGGGTGAGATCGGCTACATCCGCATCGGCCGCTTCGACCGCCAGACCTATCCCGGCGTCAGCACCGCCATCCGGGACCTGCGCGCGCAGATCGGGCCGGCCCTGCGCGGCTACGTGATCGACCTGCGCAACAATCCCGGCGGCCTGGTGCGCGCCAGCGTCGACGTCGCCGACGCCTTCCTGGAGGGTGGCGTCGTCCTCACCTCCCGCGGCCGCGACCGCGGCGCCAACCGCAGCTACTCCGCCACGCCGGGCGACGAGACCGGTGGCCGGCCCCTGGTGATCCTGGTCAACGAGCGTTCGGCCTCGGCTTCCGAGATCTTGACCGGCGCGCTGAAGGACCACCACCGCGCCACCGTGCTGGGCACCAAGACCTTCGGCAAGGGCATCATCCAGAGCGTCATTCCCCTGAAGGAAGGCAGCGCCATCAAGCTCACCACGGCGAAGTACTTCACGCCGGCGGGAACCTCGATCCACGGCGTCGGCATCCAGCCCGACGAGCAGGTCGGGGTCGGTGTCGAGATCGACCTGGACTGGCAGGACAAGCCCAACCCGGCCGCCGACCAGGTGCTGGCGCGCGCCCTCTCGGTTCTCAACAAGCGGAGCGGCCTGCCGGCCACCACCACGGCCGGCGCCCCCGACGTCCAGGCTCCGGTCGTCACCGCCCACGACATGGGCAGCGCCGGCTGATCCGGCCGCACGCACGCACGGCCCGCCCCCGCCCGCCGGCGGGGGCGGGCCGTCGCCGTTACGGACCGACGGTCAGCACGATCTTGCCGATGTGGGAGCTCGACTCCATCAGCCGGTGCGCTTCGCCCGCCTGCTCCAGCGGAAAGGTGGCGTGGACCATCGGCTTCATGCGGCCGGCCTCGATCAGCGGCCACACCTCGGCCCGCACGGCGCGGGCGATGCGGCCCTTCTCCTCCACCGGCCGGGCGCGCAGGGTCGAGCCGGTGAGCGTCAGGCGCTTGGTCATCACGGGGAACATGTTCAGCGTGACCTTGGCGCCCTGCAGGAAGGCGATCGAGACGTGGCGGCCGTCGACCGCCATCGCCTCGACGTCGCGGGCGATGTAGTCGCCGCCGACCATGTCGAGCACCACGTCCACCCCTTTGCCGCCGGTGGCCTCCTTGAGCACGGCGACGAAGTCCTCGGTCTTGTAGTCGATGGCGCGCTCGGCCCCCAGCTCCTCGCACGCCCGGCACTTGTCCGGCGAGCCGGCGGTGGCGAAGACCCGCGCCCCGAATGCCTTGGCGAGCTGGATCGCCGTCGTGCCGATGCCGCTGGAGCCGCCGTGCACCAGGAAGGTCTCGCCCGGCTTGAGGGCGCCGCGTTCGAACACGTTGGTCCACACGGTGAAGACCGTCTCGGGCAGGGCCGCCGCCTCGACGGCGGACAGGCCCTTGGGGCGGGGCAGCGCCTGGACGGCGGGGACGACGCAGTACTGGGCGTAACCGCCGCCGGCGACCAGGGCGCAGACCTCGTCGGTGGCGGCCCACCCGGTGACGCCCTCGCCGAGGGCGACGACGCGGCCGGCGATCTCCAGCCCCGGCAGGTCGGAGGTGCCGGGCGGCGGGTCGTAGCGACCCATGCGCTGCAGCACGTCCGGGCGGTTGACGCCGGCGGCGGCCACCTCGACGAGGATCTCGCCGGGGCCGGGCACCGGGGCGGGGCGCCGCGCCGGGCGCAGCACCTCCGGGCCACCGGGGCCGGCGATTTCGATGCAGTTCATGCTCTCGGGCAAGGCGATGCCCATGGGGTCCCCCCTTCTCTGTCGGTTCGGCACAGGGTAGAACTCGTGCCCACGGCCTGACAAGGCGAGCCGCCACCGGAGGACGACGCCATGAACCCGGACGACCTCGAGCCGCGCAAGCAGAAGCCGGCGCCCAAGGACCTCACGGTCCTGTCGGTGGCCGAGCTGAACGACTACATCGCGGAGCTGGAGGGCGAGATCGCCCGCGCCCGTGCCGCCATCGACGCCAAGCAGTCCCACAAGAACGCCGCCGAGGCGCTGTTCAAGCGGTAGGCCGCGCCGGGGCACCCCCTTTGCGTCCCGCCGGACCGGGAATAAGGCGCGGGCCGCACCGTTCCCTCCGGTGACAGCGATCGGGAGGGCGAGGATGAGGCGTGCGACGGCGCTGGCCGGAGCGATGATGGCGGCGTGCCTGCTGGCCGGTCCCGCCGCCGCCGATCCCGGCCGGCATGGCCGGGGGCATGGTTACGGCACCGAGGTCGTCGGCGACGGACCGGTGTACGCCGACGGCGGCGCCGACGTCTTCTTCGCCCCCATGCCGAGCGCGCCGGCCGCCGCACCGGCCGGGCCCGGCTTGGCCTGCAACCGCGACGTCGTGGGGGCGCTGCTGGGCGGCGCCGCCGGCGGCCTGATCGGCAACCGGTTCGGCGACGGCGCCGGCCGCACCATGGCGACCATCGGCGGCGCGGTGCTGGGCGCCCTCGCCGGCGGCTCGCTCGGGCGGTCCATCGACGGGGCCGACCAGGCCTGCGTCGGGCGGGCGATCCGGCGCGGCGCGCCGATGCGGTGAGCCGCGCCGGGCGCGTCGAGAGGGCGATCCGTCGGACGAATCCCGCTGCGCGGCGGCGCGCCTCCGCCTTCCGGGAGCCGTGGCCGGCGGCTCAGCGCCGCTCGACCACGTCGCGGTAGCAGTGCCAGGAGGCGTGGCCGATCAGCGGGAAGGCGAGCACCAGGCCGACGAAGCCGGTGGCGATGCCGGCCGCGGTGAAGAGGGCGATCAGCGCCGCCCACGTGGCCATGCCGCGCCAATGGTCGCGGACCACCCGCACGCTGGTCGCCATGGCGGTGAAGACGTCGGTGTCGCGGTCGAGCAGCATCGGCAGGGACACGACGCTGATGGCGAACACGCCGGCGGCGATGACCCCGCCCACCGCCGTGCCGGTCAGCAGGAAGGGCACCGTCTCGGCGGAGAAGAAGATGCGGTCGACCAGCATGTCGAGGGCCGGCGGATCGGCGGCGAAGAAGATCGCGAACACCAGGAAGGCGGTGCGGATCCAGGCCAGCAGCGCCAGCATCAGCACCAGCCCGATGGCGGCGAGCTGCGGGGCGTTGCGGGTGTAGGCGCCGAGCACCGCCGCCAGGTTCGGACGCTCGCCCCGCTCGATCAGCCGGCTCGATTCGTAGAGGCCGACCGCCAGCAGCGGGCCCACCAGCATGAAGCCGGCGGCGAGCGGCAGGACGAGATAGTGCATCTCGGTGGCCGACAGGCCGAACAGGAGGAGGAAGCTGGACACCACGGCGAGCAGGCCGTACGCGAGGCTGACCGTCGGCGCCGCGCAGATGTCGCGCCAGCCCGCCGCCAGCCAGCGCCACGGGCGGTCCGTGCCGATGGGGCGGGTCCGCGGGTGCCGTCCGGTGCCTGTGGGTTGGGCGGGATGGTGGTGGTGCGTCGTGACGTCGACCATGGTGACGGCTCTCCCTCGTCGGTGGCCCCCCTTCGCTGACGTCAATGTACCAAAAAGTCGCACCGTCCGCCAGATTGTGCGTGTGGCGGACCGTTCGTTGTCCGGACGTCGCCCCCGGCTTCGCCGGCCGGATCCCGCCGGGACCGTCCCGCCGCGCCGTCAGGCCGGATCGTCGCGCTTCTTGGCATCGAGGGCGCGGTCGGCGCGCTCGCGCTCCTTGCGCTGGGCGGCGGTCTCCGCCTTGGGACGGCCGAACCGGACGCGGTTCTCAGCCGCCTCCTTCTCCCGCTGCGCCCGCGCCTGACTCTTGCGGTAACGGTTCAGGTTGACGATCTCGCCCATAGCGATTCCTCCGGCCGGCCGCGGTCGATGCCACACGAAAAGAACGGCGGCGTGCCGCGGGAATGCCCGATTTGCGTGTTCTTTCCACGTCCGTTAGCTTAGCGGATACGCGTACGGGCGAGAAGCGCCCCCGTGGCCGCCCCGGCGGAGCCGGGGCTTGCCGTGGCGCGGACGCGGGCGCATGGTGCAGCGGCTCGATGCGGGGTCGGCAGAGGCGGTGGGCGAGCGGTGAAGAAGATACTCCTGAGCGGCCTTGTCGTTCTTGCGCTTCTCGTGGGCGCGGTGCTGGTGGTCCCCGGATTCGTCGATTGGAACGCGTACAAGGGCGAGATCGCGGCACGCCTGGGCGCCATGACCGGGCGCGCCGTCGAGCTGGAGGGCGACCTCCGCCTGTCGCTGCTGCCGCACCCCGCGCTCACCGTCACCGACGCCCGCGTCGCCAGCCTGCCCGGGGCCGAGGAGCCGGAGATGATGCGGCTCAAGCGACTCGACGTGCAGGTGGCGCTGATGCCGCTGCTGGGCGGTCGCGTGCAGGTGGAGAGCGTCACCCTGGTGGAGCCCACCATCGTCTTCGAGGTGCTGGCCGACGGCCGCTTCAACTGGGATCTCGGCGGTGCCGCCGCGCCGCGCCAGCCGATGGGCGGCGACGGGTTCGCGGCCGCCGTCAGCTTCGACCGCGTCGCCATCGAGAACGGGTCGATCCTCTACCGCGACGCGCAGTCCGGCCGCTACGAGCGCATCGAGAACGTCCACGCCCGCGTCGTCGCCGGCAGCCTCGCCGGGCCGTTCCAGGTCGAGGGGCGATTCGTGCTGCGCGGCGTGCCGATGACCGGCGAACTGACGGCCGGGCGCTTCGCCGACGGTGCGGCGGTGCCGCTGCGGGTGTCGGTGGCGCTGCCCGACACCGACGCCACCATGCGCTTCGCCGGGATCGTCGACACCGGCCGGGCGGGCGGCAAGGCCGGCGGCAAGGAGGGCCTGCGGGCCCAGGGTGATCTGCGTGCCGAGGGCAGCGATGCCGCCCGGGTGATCGGTGCCCTCGGCGGTGCCGAGGGGGCGCCGCCGCCGGGGGCGTTCAGCCAGCCGTTCTCGTTGCGCAGCACGGTGGAGGCGTCGGCCGGCGCCGTCGGCTTCGGCGCCCTGGAGCTGCAGATCGGCGACACGCGGGCCACCGGCAGCGCCAGCCTGCGCCCGCAGCAGCCCGCCCATGTGGATCTGGCCCTGGCGGTCAACCGCCTCGATCTCGACGGCTGGCTGCAGCGTGCGGCCGCCGCACCGCCGCCGCCCCCGCCGGGCAACCGCGGTTCGACGGCCGACGGCGCGGCGCCGGGCGCGTCGGAGGTGCCGGGCTTCGTCCTGCCGGAAGGGCTGTCGGCCCGCATCGATCTGGCGGCGGACGGCGTTACCTACAACGGCGGGGTCGTCCGCCAGGCCCGGCTGGAGGCGTCGCTGTCGGGCGGGCTGCTCGCCATCGACCGCCTCAGCGCCCTGCTGCCGGGCGGCTCGGACATGGTGGCCGCCGGTTCGCTGACCGCCGCCAACGGCCGCCCGGTGATCGACCTGCGGATGGAAGCCAACGCCGACAACCTGCGCGGCCTGCTGGAATGGCTGAAGTTCGACGTGGCGGCGGTCCCCGCCGACCGCTTGCGCAAGGCCTCGCTGGCGGTGCACGTCGCCGGGCGGCCCGAGCGGGTCGAGGTGACGGGCCTGGACCTGCGCGTCGACACCAGCCGGATGACCGGCGCCGTCACCTACATCGACCGCGGCAAGCCGGCCTTCGGCGTCCGGCTCGACGTCGACCGCCTGAATCTCGACGCCTACCGTCCGGCGCGTCCGGCCTCCGGCGAAGGTTCCGGCGACGGGGCCGGCGGGCCACCGGCGCTGCCGCCGCCGCCGGTGCTCGAACGGATGCTGCGCGGCGTCGACGCCAACCTGGAGCTGACGGTCGGCAACCTGGTCGCCGGCGGCGTGCCGGTCGACGGGCTGACCCTGGCGGCGTCCGCCAGCAATGGAAAGCTGACGGTGCGCGACGCCGGTTTCAGCGACCTCGCCGGGGTCGCCGCCGAGATCACGGGCCAGATCGACAGCATGCTGCCGCCGCGCGGCCTCCATCTCGCCGTCACGGCGCGCGCGCAGAGCCTGTCCGGCCTGCCGCGCCTCGTCGGCTGGCCGGCCGGCGCGCCGACGCCGGAGCAACTGGGGCCGGTGACCCTGCAGGGGATCCTGGCCGGCAATCTCGACTCCCTGTCCATCGAGATGTCGGCTGACGCCGCCGGCGGCACGGCGGAGGTGGGCGGCACGGTGACGGGCCCGCCCGGCCGCGCGGCGGCCGACCTCAAGGTGCGGGCGACCCACCCCGAACTGGCGCGCCTCGTCGGCCTGTTCGCCGAGGGCGGTCCGGCCAGCCTGGGGCCGCTCGATCTCTACGCCGAGCTGTCGGGGACGGCCGAGGCGTTCTCCGTCAGCGGCATCCAGGGGATCGTCGCCGGTACCGCGGTGAAGGGCGAGGCCACCGTCGACCGCAGCGGCCCGCGGCCGCGCGTCGAAACGGAGCTGCAGACCGGTGCGCTCGACCTGACCCGTCTCGCCGCCGGCCCGGTCGAGACCGCCGCGCAGCGTCCGCCCGCCACCGGCGGCCAGTCCGCCGGGCCCGACACGCCGACCGGGGAGGATGACGGCTTCGCCTGGATGCGGATGGTCGACGGCCGGCTCGGGCTGACCTCGGCGGCCGTGGCGACCGATGGCGTGCGGCTGGAGAACGTCGCGCTCGCCGCCACCCTCGAGGAGGGCGTGCTGACCCTGGAACAGCTCGACGGCGGCCTCTACGACGGGCAGCTCGGCGCAACGGGGCGCTTCGCCGCGCCGGCCGACGGCCTGCCCGGCGGCGAGCTCGACGTCACCGTGGTCAAGGCGAAGCTCGACCACGCGATCGGCGGCGGCGCCATCGGCCTCGGCGGCGGGACGCTCGACCTCGACGTGGCGTTGAAGACGACCGGGCGCGACGGCGAGGCGATGCTGCGGGCGTTGAGCGGCGAGGGGCGGCTGGCGGTGCGCGACGGCGTGCTGCGCGGCTTCGACCTGGGGGCCCTGCGCGAGCGCCTGACGGCGCGGCTGGACAAGCCGCAGGACGTGCTGGAGGCGGTGCTCCGCGGGCTGCAGGGGGGCGAGACGCGTTTCGCCCGCCTCGACGGCACCTTCCGCATCAGCGACGGCGTCGCCCGTACCGAGGACGTCCGGCTGGTGTCGGCGATCGGCGAGGCGACCGCCGCGGGGCAGGTGGACCTGCCGGAGCGGAGCATCGACATGCGGGTGCGGGTGGAGCCGGACGCCGGCGGGACCCTGCCGCCGGTGACGGTGCGCCTGACCGGGCCGCTGGCGCAGCCGACCCGCTCCTTCGAGATGGCCGAGCTGCAGGACTTCATCGCCCGGCGGGCCGCCGGCGCGGTGCTGGAGAAGGCGGTGCCGGGCGGCCTGCCGCTGCCGGTGCCGGGACTCGGCGGCGGCAGGGCGGAGCAGCCGCAGGACGTGATCCGCGGCCTCATCGAGGGGCTGCGCCGCTGAACCGCGCGGCGTCGACGATCAAAACAAGCGAGGAGGACGCAGGGACATGCTGAAGGGGAAGATCGCCGTCGTCACCGGGTCGACCAGCGGCATCGGCCTGGGGATCGCCCGGGCCCTGGCCGGAGCCGGGGCCGACGTGGTGCTGAACGGGTTCGGCGACGCGGCGGAGATCGAGGCGCTGCGCGCCGGCCTGGCGGCGGAGTTCGGCGTGCGCGCGACCTACAGCGGCGCCGACCTGTCGACCGCGGCCGGCGTGGAGGCGCTGATCGAGCACGCGGTCGGCGCGCTCGGGCCGGTCGACGTGCTGGTCAACAACGCCGGCATCCAGCACGTGGCGCCGGTCGAGGCGTTTCCGGTGGAGCGCTGGGACGCGGTGATCGCCATCAACCTGTCGGCGGTGTTCCACGGCACGCGGCTGGTGCTCGCCGGGATGAAGCAGCGGGGCTGGGGCCGCGTCATCAACATCGCCTCGGTCCACGGCCTGGTCGCCTCGCGCGACAAGGCGGCCTACGTGGCGGCCAAGCACGGCGTGGTCGGCCTGACCAAGACGGTGGCCCTGGAGACCGCGGGAACCGGCGTCACCTGCAACGCCATCTGCCCGGGCTGGGTGCTGACGCCGCTGGTGCAGAAGCAGGTGGACGCGCTGGCCGCCATGAAGAACATCCCCGAGCCGGAGGCGCGCAGCGAGCTGCTGTCGGCCAAGCAGCCCTCGGGCGCCTTCGTCACGCCGGAGAACCTCGGCGCCCTGGCGGCGTTCCTGTGCTCCGACGCCGCGGCGCAGATGACCGGCGCGGCGCTGCCCATGGACGGGGCGTGGACGGCGCAGTGATCGGGGGCGTGGCCGCCGCGGCCCTTCACCCGACCCTCCCCCGCTGACGCGGGGGAAGGGCCGGGAGGGGGAACACGGGGGGAGGCCGGGAAGGGGAGCGACGCGGCCCCGCTACTCCGCCGCCATGGGCTGCGGCGGGGCCGGCCGGCGGAAGGCGTCGAGCAGCTTCGCCTCGCGGGCCTTGGCGTCGGCCAGGTTGCGCTCCTTGATGGGACCGTAGCCGCGGACGTCCAGCGGCAGCCCGGCGATCTCCACCGCAAGGGCATGGTTGTCGCGGCTCAGCCGGCCCAGCACCTCGGCCAGGGTGGCCTCGTAGTCGGCGATCAGGCGGCGTTCGGTGCGGCGCTCCGGCAGCCAGCCGAAGGGGTCGAGCGCCGTGCCGCGCAGGCGCTTGCCGCGGGCCAGCAGCGCCAGCCCCTTGCGCAGCCACGGACCGTAGGTGCGCTTCTTCGGCTCGTGGCCGCCCGCGTCCTTCTCGCCGAAGATCGGCGGGTAGAGGTGGAAGTTGACCGTCCAGTCCCCCTCGAACATGCGGTCGAGTTGGTCGAAGAAGCCGCTCTCGGTGTAGAGCCGCGCCACCTCGTACTCGTCCTTGTAGGCCATCAGCTTGAAGAAGCCGCGGGCGACCGCCTCGGTCAGCGCGGTGGCGCCGGGCACGGCCTGGCCCTCGGCGCGGCGCGTCTGGTCGACCAGGGCGCGGTAGCGTCGGGCGTAGGCCTCGTCCTGGTAGCCGGTGAGGAAGGCGGCGCGGCGGTCGACGATCTCGTCGAGCGAGCCGGAGAGGCGGCGCTGGTCGAGGATCGGCCGGCCCGACGCGGCGGCGGCCGGCGGGCTGGCCGCCGCCTCCACCGACGCCAGGTCGTGGGCGGCGCGCCGGCCCCACGCGAAGGCGCGCCGGTTCATCGCCACCGCCGCGCCGTTCAGCTCGATCGCCTTGAGGAGCGCCTCGGCCGACAGCGGGATCAGCCCCTTCTGCCAGGCGAAGCCCAGCATGAAGGGGTTGGCGGCGATGCTGTCGCCGAGCAGGGCGGTGGCGATCCGGGTGGCGTCGGCGGCGCTGACCATGTCCGCCCCGCCGCAGGCGGCGCGGATGTCGTCGAGCATCGCGTTGACCGGCACCTGGAAGTCGCGCTGCTTGATGAAGTCCGCGGTGATCGTCTCGTGGGCGTTGACCACCGCGCGGGTGCGCCCGGCCACCATCTTCGACAGCCCGTCGCCGGCGGCCGCCACCACCACGTCGCAGGCGATCACGGCGTCGGCGCCGCCGGCGGCGATGCGCACGGAGTGGATGTCTTCGGGCGTCCGGCCGATGCGGATGTGGCTGGTCACGGCGCCGCCCTTCTGGGCCAGGCCGGTCATGTCGAGCACCCCCACGCCCTTGCCTTCGAGGTGGGCGGCCATGCCGAGCAGCGCCCCCACCGTCACCACGCCGGTGCCGCCGACGCCGGTGATGTAGATGGACCAGGGCTTGGCGTCGACGTCGGGCAGGACGGGAAGCGGCAGGTCGGAGACGTCGACCTCGCCGCTCGCCAGGGGCTGCGGCTTGCGGAGCGTGCCGCCGTGCACGGTGACGAAGCTCGGGCAGAAGCCGTTCAGGCAGGAATAGTCCTTGTTGCAGGAGGACTGATCGATCTGCCGCTTGCGGCCGAACTCGGTCTCCACCGGCACCACCGACACGCAGTTCGACTTGGCCGAGCAGTCGCCGCAGGCCTCGCACACCAGCTCGTTGACGACCACGCGCTTGGCCGGGTCCGGCATCTTGCCGCGCTTGCGCCGGCGCCGCTTCTCCGCGGCGCAGGTCTGGTCGTAGAGCAGCACCGTGACCCCCGCCTCCTCGCGCAGCTCGCGCTGGACGCGGTCCAGCTCGTCGCGGTGCTCGACCCCGGTGAAGGGGGGCAGGCCGCTGCCGACGTCGTACTTCTCTGGCTCGTCGGAGACGACGACGATGCGCCGCACACCCTCGGCCGCCAGCTGCTTGGCCAGGGTCGGCACGGTGAGCGTGCCGTCGACGGGCTGCCCGCCGGTCATGGCGACGGCGTCGTTGTAGAGGATCTTGTAGGTGATGTTCACCCCGGCGGCGATCGCCTGGCGGATCGCCAGGATGCCGGAATGGTAGTAGGTGCCGTCGCCGAGGTTGGCGAAGATGTGCTTCTCCTCGGTGAAGGGCGCCTGGCCGACCCAGGGCACGCCCTCGCCGCCCATCTGGGTGAAGGTGTCCGTCTTGCGGTCCAGCCAGGTCGCCATGTAATGGCAGCCGATGCCGGCGAGCGCCCGGCTGCCGTCCGGCACCACGGTCGAGGTGTTGTGCGGACAGCCCGAGCAGAAGGTCGGCTTGCGCTCGACCCGGGCCTTGTGCGCCTTCTGCTTCTCCTGGCGGTCGAGGAACTCGACGCGCCGGCGGATCTGCTCGTTGTCGACGAAGGCCAGCAGGCGGCGGCCGATGACGATGCCGATCTGCGCCGGCGACAGCTCGCCGGCGGAGGGGAGGATCCACTCGCCGTGTTCGTCGAACTTGCCGACGACCCGGGGGCGGACGTCGGGATGCCAGTTGTAGAGCTGCTCCTTGAGCTGGTTCTCGATGACCGCACGCTTCTCCTCGACGACGACGATCTCCTCCAGCCCCTCGGCGAAGTGGCGCGCTCCCTCGCGCTCCAGCGGCCAGGGCATCGCCACCTTGTAGACGGTGAGGCCGAGGTCGGCGGCCATCGCCTCGGAGATGCCCAGCTCGTCCAGGGCCTGGCGGACGTCGAGGTACGACTTGCCGGTGGTGACGATGCCGAGCCGCGGACGGGGCGCGGCGATCACCACGCGGTCCAGGCTGTTGGCCCGCGCGAAGGCCAGCGCGGCGTACAGCTTGTGCCGCATCAGCCGGTGCTCCTGCTCCAGCGGCGGATCGGGCCAGCGGATGTTCAGGCCGCCCGGCGGCATGGCGAAGTCGTCCGGCGTGCGGATGGCGACGCGCTGCGGGTCGACGTGGACGGAGGCCGAGCTGTCCACCGTCTCGGCGATCGTCTTCATGGCGATCCAGCAGCCGGAATAGCGGCTCATCGCCCAGCCGATCAGGCCGTAGTCGAGGATCTCCTGCACGCCGGCCGGATTGAGGACTGGGATCATGGCGTGCACGAAGGCGTGCTCGGACTGGTGCGGGAAGGTGGAGGACTTGCAGGCGTGATCGTCGCCGGCCAGCACCAGCACGCCGCCGTGGCGCGACGTGCCGGCGCCGTTGCCGTGCTTGAAGACGTCGCCGGAGCGGTCGACGCCGGGGCCCTTGCCGTACCACATGGCGAACACGCCGTCGTACTTGGCGCCGGGGAACATGCCCACCTGCTGGGTGCCCCAGACGGCGGTCGCCCCCAGCTCCTCGTTCACGCCGGGGCGGAAGACGATGTGGTTCTTCTCCAGGAAGCGGCGGGCGTTCCACAGGTTCTGGTCGAGCCCGCCGAGCGGCGAGCCGCGGTAGCCCGACACGAAGCCGCCGGTGTTGAGGCCGGCCGCGAGGTCGCGCTGGCGCTGCATCATGGGCAGGCGCACCAGCGCCTGGGTGCCGGTCAGATAGACCCGCCCCGATTCCAGGGCGTACTTGTCCTCGAGCGTCACGGTCGCAAGAGCCATGGTCCCTTCCCCGTTGCAAGAGCGCGTTTCGTACGCGGGTCGTTCTTATTGTTCGGATGCAAGAAAGGTAATCAATGCTGCCGTATCCGTAAACGGCGGCGGCAGGGCGCCCCGAAAAAAGCAAGGAAGCATCGGTCGGTGGCGGCCGCCTGAAACACAACATGGGGATCCGGCGGCGCGGCGGAAATTCCCGAACCGTGCCTTACGTCGGATAGGGGTAATCGGCGCCGTCCGGGTCCCGGCGTCCCGGCTGGCGCTCCTCGGCCGCGGTCCGGCGCTGCGCCAGGGCGCGCACGGTGGCGCGCAGGCATTCCAGCAGATTGCGCCGGACGTCGGCGCCGCCCTGCTGGCCGGTGAGCGCCCAGCGCAGCGCGCCGACGTGGGCCACCACCGTCTCGGCGAATCCCTCGGCGTCGGGGCGCACCTCGAGGACGCAGGCGGCCAGCGACGACGCCAGCTCGGCGGTGGCGGGACCGTCGGCGGCGCGACGGACCTCGGCGGCGGCGTCGCGCAGCCGGTTCCGGTCGGTGGCGGGGGCGAGGGCGAGCGCCTCCAGCCGGTCGAGCGCCACGAGCAGGCGCAGGCGTCGCTGCCACGTCGGCGACGACCGGCCGGGCGGCGGCAGGCGGCGCGCGCCGGCGCCGGTGCCGGGCGGCGGCAGCGGTGCCGCGCCGGTGGAGCCCAGCGCCGGGAAGGGGGACGGGAAGGGGGACGGGTCGGCGGCCGCCGGGCGGTCCGCGCCGGCCATGGCCGGCGGACGCGGCGTCCGGTGGCGGGGGCGCTCGACGACGGTCTCGAGGCGCTTGGCGATGTCGCCGGCCGCCGCCGGCTTGGCGAGGACGGCGTCGGCCCCGGCGTCCCAGGCGGCCCGCACCGTCGCCACGTCGGCGTGGCCGGTCAGCACGACCACCGGCAGGTCGGGGCGCGGGCTGTCGGCGGACTCGCGGATCCACCGCAGCAGCGCCGCGCCGCCCAGCGGCGCCATGGCCCAGTCCGTGAGCACGGCGTCGAACGGCTCGACCCGCAGGAGGGCCTTGGCTTCGGCGCCGTCGGTGGCGGTCCGCACCGTCGCCCGGTCCCACAGGCCCAGCATGTCGCACAGGCCCCGCAGGAGCAGCGGGTTGTCCTCGACGATCAGGATGTGCAGGCGGCTGGCGGGGGAGGGGCGATGCATGGGAACCGGAACGTGCCTCGGTGCGGTGTCGGTGATGGCGGCACTCCCGATATCGGGTGCGGACACGGCAACCGCAGGACGTGGAGAGGGGGTAGCGCCATTCGCTGCGGGATTCCCCGGCGGACGGTCCGCCGTACCCCTCGGAACTCTCCCCGGATGGGGATGTTGGCCGTCGGGAGACAGACGGAGGAAGGCGGACATGGCTGAAGACGATAAGCCGAATCCCGGCGCCGGCGGCGTTCGCAACGAACGAACGCCCGATTTCGGTGCGATGGGGGCGGGCGGTGGTACGCCGGGCCGCACCGGACGGGGGATGGGGGTGGGAACCGGCGACTATACGGACGCGCCGCCCCCCTCGGCCGGCGGACCCCGGACGACCGACACGGTCGGGCGCGACACCGGCCAGAACCGCCCGGACGCGCCGGGCCGCGAGAGCGACGTCCCGCCGACGCCGCACGACGACAAGGGCAAGCGGCCGCTGCGCGGGAAATAGGGTGCGGACGATGGCGCGGACCCCGTTCCCGCCGCGGCCGCTTGCCTTTGTCGTCGGGCGGCGTGACGGGAGCGGGTCCGGCGGTCCGGATCAGCCCTTCACCAGGGTGAGGTCGCGGAGCACCGCCACCTCGTGCGCCTGCTCGTCGAGCCGCGCCTTCACCACGTCGCCGATCGAGACGATCCCCACCAGCTCGTCCAGCTCGTTGCAGACCGGCACGTGGCGATGCCGGCGCAGGGTCATCATCTGCATCAGGTCCTTGATGGAATCCGTAGGCCGGCAGGTCTTGACCTGCTTGGTCATCAGCTCCTCGACCTTGAGGTCGAGGGCCTCCTCGCCCTTCTCGGCGACGGAGCGGACGATGTCGCGCTCCGACAGGATGCCGACCAGCTTGCCGCGGCGGTCGCGCACGACGATCGCGCCGATGCGCTTGTCGGTCAGCGTGCGGGCGGCGCCGGACACCGTTTCCGACGGCAGGATGGAGACCACGGTGTGGCCCTTGGCGTTCAACAGCTCGGCGATGGTCGTCATGCGTTCATCCCCTCCTCGAGCGGCGGCGGCCCTCCCGGTTTTCCGGCTTTCGTCAGGCCGTCCAACGATTCAGCCTATCACTGATGTGACGCAATGACGCAAGGACGCCGTTCATATAAGCGTTCTCGCGAAAGCCGCGGAAATCAACGGGCTCACGCCCCATACTCCCGTGGTAAGACGATTGCGCCGGTGGCGGGAGGCGGGGAATGGCGGGGTGCCGGGACGGGGGCTGTGGACTCGGCGGTGGGCGCGGTGGCGGCGATCATCGCCGCACCCTCCGGGCCGCGCTGGTGGTCAACGGGGCGATGGTCGCGGTGATGCTGGCCGCCGGCTCGGCGACCGGATCGGTGGCCCTGCGGGCCGACGCGCTGACCTTCCTGACCGCCGCGACGGGGCACGGATTCGGGCTGTGGGCGCTCGGCGCGGCGCCGGGGTGGCGCTCCGGCGCCGCCGTGGCGCGGGGGGCGGTGCTGGTGGCGGCGGCGCTCTGGGTTCTCGCGACGGCAGCGGCGAACGCCGCCGCCGGCACCGTTCCCGATGCGCCGGTGATGGGGCTGGCCGGCCTGCTGGCGCTGGGCGCCAACCTGACGGCGGCGGCGATGCTGTTCGCCGGGAGGCGTGGCGGCGCCACCCTCCGGGCGGTCTGGCTGTGCGCGCGCCGCGCCGCCGCCGCCGACCTCGCCGTGATGCTGGCCGCCGCCGGCGTCGCCAGCACCGCCACCGGCTGGCCCGACGTCGTCGTGGCCGTCGGCGTCGCCGCGCTGGCGCTGGGGTCGGCCGGATCGCTCCTGCGCCACGGCGTCGCCGAACTGCGCGCGCTGCACGGGGGGCGCACGGCGTAGGGCGGCCTCCGGTGCCGCGCCGCTCTTGACACCGCCGCCGCGCCGTGTCCAAGCTCCACCGATGAACAGCCATTCGCTCACCCTGACCCGCCGCTGGTGGTGGCCCGACTGACCGGGCGGCCAGCGTTGCGCGTGAGCGTGTGAAACGATCGAGGCCGCCCGGGGATGCCCCGGGCGGCCTCTTCTCGTCGGAGGCCTCGTGCCGAAGGGGGATCTCCGGGCGTGCCGCGGTCGATACGGACCGAGACAGCCTGGAGACGCACCCATGATCCCCGCCGACCTCTTCCTCGCCGACCCCCGCCACCTGGAGCCGCGGTGCACCCGCACGGACGGCGGCGTGACCGTGACGCGCACCGCCGTGCCGCTGGCGTGGGAGGGCGCGCTCGATCCCCTGCTCGACGCCCTCGACACGCGGCGCGGCCTGGCGCTGGCCTGCGGCGTTGAGGCGCCGGGGCGCTACCGCCGCGCCCGCCTCGGCTTCGTCGACCCGCCGCTGGTCCTCACCGCCCGCGGCCGCACCGTCCGGGTGGAGGCGTTGAACCGGCGCGGGCGGGTGCTGCTGCCGGCACTGGCCGAGGCGCTGGCCGGCGCGCCGGCGGTCGCCGCCGTCGAGACGGCGCCGCGGCGCCTGTCGGTCCTGGTGCGCCGCGCCGACGGGCCGTTCGCCGAGGAGGAGCGCAGCCGCCAGCCCTCGGTGTTCTCGGTGCTGCGGGCGGTGCGCGACCGGCTCGCCGTGCCGGACGATCCGCTGTTCGGCCTCTACGGCGCCTTCGGCTACGACCTCGCCTTCCAGTTCGAGGCGGTGCGGCGGCGGCTGGACCGTCCGGACGACCAGCGCGACGCCGTCCTCTACCTGCCCGACCGGCTGGTGGTCGCCGACCCGGCGGCCGGCGTGGCGCGCCGGTTCGACTACGAGTTCGCGGTGGCGGGCCGGTCGACGGAAGGGCTGCCGCGGGACGGGGCGGCGCATCCCTACCGCGCAACCACCAACCTGGAGGGCGGCTGCGACCATGCGCCCGGCGCCTACCCGGCGACGGTCGAGCGCGCGCGCGCCGCCTTCCGCCGCGGCGACCTGTTCGAGGCGGTGCCCGGCCAGACCTTCAGCGAGCCCTGCGCCGACGCGCCGTCGGCGGTGTTCCGCCGCCTGACCCGCGCCAACCCGGCGCCCTACGAGGCGCTGATCAACCTCGGGCAGGGCGAGTTCCTGGTGGCGGCGAGCCCGGAGATGTACGTGCGGGTGTCGGGGCGGCGGGTGGAGACCTGCCCGATCTCCGGGACCATCGCCCGCGGTGCCGACGCCCTGGGCGACGCCCGCCAGGCGCTGGCGCTGCTCAATTCGGCCAAGGACGCGGCCGAGCTGACCATGTGCACCGACGTCGACCGCAACGACAAGGCGCGGGTGTGCGAGCCCGGCTCGGTGCGGGTGGTGGGCCGCCGCCTGATCGAGCTCTATTCGCGGCTCATCCACACCGTCGATCATGTCGAGGGACGCCTGCGCCCCGGCCTCGACGCGCTCGACGCCTTCCTCACGCACACCTGGGCGGTGACCGTGACCGGGGCGCCGAAGCGGGCGGCCATGCAGTTCCTGGAGGACACGGAGCCGTCGCCGCGGCGCTGGTACGGCGGGGCGTTCGGGCGTCTCGGCTGCGACGGCGGCCTCGACACCGGGCTGACCCTGCGCACCATCCGCCTGCAGGACGGGCTGGCCCACGTGCGGGTCGGCGCGACCCTGCTGGCCGACAGCGACCCGCAGGCCGAGGACGACGAGTGCCGGCTGAAGGCGGCCGCCCTGTTCGACGCCATCCGCGGCGCCGCGCGCGTGCCGGCCGCCGCCGCGGCGTTCACGGCGGGGCGCGGCCGGCGGGTGCTGCTGGTCGACCACGACGACAGTTTCGTCCACACGCTCGGTGACTATTTCCGGCAGACGGGAGCGCAGGTGTCCACCCTGCGCCACGGCCACGCCCGCGCCGCCCTGGCGGCGGCCCCGCCCGATCTCGCGGTGCTGTCCCCCGGGCCCGGCCGGCCCGCCGACTTCGACGTCGCCGGCACGGTGGACGCCGCGCTGGCGCTCGGCGTGCCGGTGTTCGGCGTCTGCCTCGGCCTGCAGGGCATCGCCGAGCGCTTCGGCGGCGCCCTCGGCGTGCTGCCGGAGCCGGTGCACGGCAAGGCCTCGGAGGTGCGGGTGCTGGGCGGCCGCCTGCTGTCCGGCCTGCCGCGGCGCTTCCGCGTCGGCCGCTACCATTCCCTGTTCGCCCGGCGCGAATCGCTGCCGGCCGACCTCCAGGTCACCGCCGAGGCCGGCGACGGGCTGGTGATGGCGGTCGAGCACCGCACCCTGCCGGTGGCGGCGGTGCAGTTCCACCCGGAATCGATCCTCACCCTGGAGGACGGCGCCGGCCTGCGGCTGATCGACGCGGTGATGGCGGCGCTGGCGGGGCAGCGGCGGCCGGCGGTGGCGGCGTGAGGCCCGTCACTGCTTCCAGAAGGCGGTGCTGAACAGCACCAGCACGGTGAAGAACTCGAGCCGGCCCAGCAGCATGGTGACGGCCAGCACCCACTTCGCCTCGCCGGGCAGCGGGGCGAAGGTGCCGCTTGGGCCGATCACCGGGCCGAGGGCCGGGCCGACGTTGCCGACGGCCGACACCGCGCCGGAGAAGGCCGTCTCCAACTCCAGCCCCAGGGCGCCGAGGATGAGGGCGACGACGAACATCAGGGCGATGTAGACGAAGCCGAAGCTCATCACCGACACCATGGCGTCGGCGTCCACCGGCTTGTTGTTGTAGCGCAGCGGGATCACCCGGTGCGGGCTGTAGAGTCGCAGCACCTGCACCCGCAGCACCATGAACAGGACCTCGAAGCGGAAGACCTTCAGCCCGCCGGAGGTCGAGCCGGTGCAGCCACCGACCGTCATCAGGATGAGGAACAGCACCACCGGCATCGGTCCCCACAGGCTGTAGTCGGCCGAGGCGAAGCCGGTGGTGGTGACCACCGACACCACGTTGAAGGTGGCGAGGCGGACGGCGTCGTGGAGCGCGATCCCGCCGATGCCGTGCAGCCACAGCGACAACCCCAGCGAGACGGCCGTGATGAAGACGATGTACCAGCGCACCTGGGTGTCGCGGAACAGCGGTGCGGGGTCGCCGCGGACGACGCTGATGAAGCGGACGAAGGGCAGGCCGCCCAGCAGCATGAAGACGACGATCACCCATTCCACCGCGGCGTTGTCCCAGCCGGCGACCGAGGCGTCGCGGGTGGAGAAGCCGCCCGTCGCGACCGACGTCATGGCGTGGTTGATGGCGTCGAACAGCGACATGCCGGCGAGCGTCAGGGCGGCGATGCAGGCCAGGGTCAGGGTCACGTAGACCCAGGCGACGGCGATGGCGAGATCGCCGGCGCGCGGCATCACCTTGTCGGAACGGTCCGACGACTCGGAGCGGAAGAGCTGCATGCCGCCGACGCGCAGGAACGGCAGGATGGCGATGCCCATGGCGATGATGCCGATGCCGCCCAGCCACTGCAGCAGCGAGCGCCACAGCAGCAGCCCCGGCGGCAGGCGGTCGAGGCCGACGATGACGGTGGCCCCGGTGGTGGTGAGGCCGGACATCGCCTCGAAATAGGCGTCGGCCGCCGGCAGGGCGATCTGCGACACCATGAAGGGGGCGGCGGCGAAGGCGGGGATGACCAGCCAGCTCAGCGCCGTCAGCAGGAAGGCCTGGCGCAGGGTGAGGATGATGACCGGCGTCCGGTTGGTCAGCATCAGCAGCACGCCGAAGAACAGGGTCAGCGCCGCGGCGGCGGCGAACACCATCCAGTCCGGGCTGCCCACCGCCAGGTCGGCGAGCATCGGCACGAGCATGGCGCAGGCGGTGACGGTGACCAGCGCACCGATGATGAACAGGACGGGGCGCAGGTCGAAGCCGCGCCGCCCGCCGCCGCCGTCGCCCGCCGGCTCCATGGCCGCCTCTAGTCGACCATGCCGAGCGCCTGTTTGTAGAGTTCCAGCATGGTCTCCTGCTCCTGCCGGTCGGCGGTGTCCATTTTGCGCAGGCGCAGGATCTGGCGCATGATCTTCGCGTCGAAACCGGTTCCCTTGGCTTCGGCGAAGATTTCCTTGATGTCGTCGGCGATGCCCTTCTTCTCCTCCTCGAGTCGTTCGATGCGCTCGATGAAGGACTTCAGGCGCTCCGCTGCGATGCCGCCGACGTCGGTCATGGTTGGACTTCCCTGTACATAGACTGAAGGATTAGCCGAAAGTGATTGGCAGCGGGCGACGATATCGGGCGGCCCCGCCCCGCGCAAGGGGGGCGGAACGCCACCGCGGCGACCCGGTGCGGGGTGTGCGCCGACGGGCACGCTCCGCCGCCGCGCCTCGCCGGCGGAGCGAATCCGGATCGGGCCTGCCCAATGGGGTAGGTCACATCCTATCTCCTTCGCGTTAGGGTGCGGCGCGGCTGCGGTGACCGGCGTGCGACGTCGGGCGGCTTCACAAACTGCGCCGATTGCGGCAAACATGCCTACCCATTGCGCCGATCCGCACGCGGATTAGCCATTTATGGCAGGGGGATTAGAAGTGAGAATCGCCATACCGAAGGAGCGGCGTGCCAACGAGAAGCGCGTCGCCGCCTCGCCGGAGACGGTGAAGAAGCTGAAGGGGCTGGGCCTCGA
>NZ_JBPJSP010000039.1:0-60312 GCF_051225715.1 Azospirillum sp. ST 5-10 | reverse complement strand
ACCCGGTGGACGTCCGGCTTCTGCAGGGCGGTCATGATCTCGGGCCAGGCGGCGAAGGCGTCGTGCCACTGGGACAGAAGCGGGGGCAGGCGGTGCTCGGCGAACTCCGCGTTCCGGCGCAGCAGGGCGACGTCCGCTTCCGTGATCTTGAATGCACTCAGCCGCTTCGCGTGATCGCTCGTGTTCTGGACGGTCGCCATCTGACCTGAGACCCCTCTTAGACTATCGGCAGTCGCCGACCACCTGCTCCCGCGGCTTTCGCAAGCATGCCGCATGCCAGCGCAAGAGGCATGAACCCCAGCGGGATGCGTTAATTCGACCCGACGAACGGCGGGCCGCTTTCTGCGCTCGATCCTCTTCTTCTCTGGTCGTCACGCTAACCACGTTGACGCCGATGAACTCGCCGCTCAAGAAAATCGGTTTGCAAATTGCACCAGCGTCGGTTTTCCTGCCGCATTCGGCAGAAAGCCGTCGCCGCCTCTGCAAGCGATGACTGCACGTCGCCCTACGGCAACGCGCCGCATTCCACGCGAGCGACAGGATGGCGGCTGACGGTGCTGTCCCCCAGACGGTGCAGGTCATCCCGACCGGTTCGAGCCGCTCGTCCGGCTTCGGCTCCTGGGTGGCCGCACGCCGGCAGGGACCGCGGACGATGACGCGACCGGTTCCAGGCAAACATGCCGCTGGCAGCACAAGGCGGTTAACGTTTCGGATTCGCAACGGTGCGCAAAGTCGGCATAGCGCGGCAGGGAGTTACAATACGTCACAATTCCACTTTTGACGTCCTGCTCCTTTTGATGGGATAGAGCATGTGCGGTTCAGGGCGAAATTCGACTGTCAGCGCCCAGTGCTCCGTTCCCGCCACTTGCTTCTGCAGGCGCGAACGGAAATGCCCGGAGGGAAATCCAACGCCGAATCCAAATCAGTCCTTGGCCGTTGATCGGCATTATTATCACCGCTGGGGGCGTCCATGAAGCCGAAGTCGTCCATCGCCACCTTTGGGGCTCAGCGCCCGCCGCCCCATCCCGGCGAGATCCTGGCCGAGAAGCTGGCGGAGATCGGCGTCTCCGTCGCGGCCCTCGCCCGGACGCTCGATGTGCCGCAGATCCAGATGGCCGAAATCGTCAACGGCGAGCGTGCGGTCACGACGGACATTGCATTGCGGCTGGGCGCCTATTTCGGAACCTCCGCCCGCTTCTGGCTGAACCTGCAGGCGGCATAAGCCGGCGAGCAAGCCGTCGGCAGCGCTCGCCGCAGGCGTCGATGGCCAGCCGCCCCCGCCATCCTCGCCGCCGCATCGGCACCGTGCCGCCCGCGCGCGGTGTGGACACGGTGGCGCACCCGACGATGCCGGCTCAATCGGATTGGCCGCCGTGCCCGCCGCCGTGCCGCCGCGCCCAGCGCTCCAGGTCGGCCGCCAGCCGGTCGACCGCCGGCCGCCAGTCCCCCGGCCCGTCCTGCCGGTAGAGGCGGAGGGTCGGGTACCAGGGGCTGTCCTCGCGGTCGACGAGCCAGCGCCAGCAGGCATCATAGCGCGACAGCACCCACACCGGCTTGCCGAGGCCGCCGGCCAGATGCGCCACCGAGGTGTCGACCGTGACCACGAGGTCGAGCTCGGCGATCAGCCCCGCCGTGTCGGCGAAATCCCCCACCTCGTCCATCCAGTCCGTCAACTCCATGCCGGGCGGCGGATGACGGGCCTGATCGGCCGCCGCGCCCTTCTGGAGGCTGACGAAGCGGACCCCTCGCACACCGGCCAAGGGTGCCAGCGCCGCCAGGGTCAGGCTGCGGCGGCGGTCCAGGACGTGCGCCGCGGCGATGTGCGGGCGTGGATCGCCCGCCCACACCAGGCCGACCCTGGCGCGCCGTTCGCCGGCCAGGCGGGTCGCCCACGGTGCCTGCCATTCCCGACGCACCGTCAGGTAAGGCCGATCGGGAATCGTCGTGACCGTGGTGCCGCAGGCGAGCGGCAGGCTCATCATCGGGCAGTGCAGGTCGAAGCCGCCGAAGGAATCGTTCATGCCATGGACGGCGGCCACGCCGGAGACGGCGCGCAGCAGCCGCGTCAAGGCGGGCTGGACCGTCAGCACCACCCGCGCGCCGCGGCGTGCGAGCAACGGGGCGTAGCGCACGAACTGCAGCGTGTCGCCATGGCCCTGCTCGGCGTGCAGCAGGATCGTCCGGCCGGCGGGATCCTCGCCATGCCAGCGCGGCACCGTCACCGGCGGGGTCGGAACGTCCGGCATCTCCCAGCGGGCCTCATAATGACGCCAGCCCCGGCCGTAGTCGCCGCTGCGCAGCAGGGACAGCGACAGGTTGAAGCGGGCGACGGCATCACCCGGACGCAGCACGAGCACGCGGGCCAGCGTCGCCGCGGATTCCGGCAGCTCGCCCCGGCACTGCTGGGCGACGCCCAAGGTGTTCATCGCCTCCGCATGGTCGGGGCGCAGCATCAGGGCCTGGCGGGCCGTCGCCGCCGCCTCGGCGAAGCGCCCCTGCTGACGCCGGACGTCGGCGGCTCCATGGAGCGCGTCGGCGTGACAGGGGTCGACCGCCACGGCCCGCCGGTAGGCGGATGCCGCCTCGTCGAGCCGGACCAATCTCGAGCAGGCGATGCCGAGGTTGCGCCACGCTTCGGCCAGCGCCGGGTCGAGGGTCAGGGCGCGGCGGAACCAGGCGCCCGCCTCCTCCGGGCGGCCGTCGCCGCAGGCCAGGGTGCCCCGGTTGTTGTGGGCGCCCGCGTCGGACGGCGTCAGAACCACGGCGTGGCGCTGACAGGCCGCCGCGGCCGGGACGTTCCCCTCCGCGCGTTCGAGGGCCGCGAGGTGATCGAGGACGTCGGCGTGGTCGGGCCGCTGCGCCAGGGCCGCCCGGAAGGCGGCGCGCGCGGCCCCCGGCCGACCGGCACGGCGCAGCATCCGCCCCAGCGCCGCGAGCGGCTCGACGGGAACCGGCGCGACGCGGACGAGGGCCCGCGCGGCCGCCAGGGCACCGCCCCCGCCGCCGTCGCCGACCGGCAGGCCGGCGATGTTGCGCAGGGCGTCGGGATAGTCCGGCCGCAGCGCCACGGCGCGGCGGTAGTGCGCGGCCGCCGCCGCCGGCTTGCCTTGCATCCGGCACGCCTCCCCGAGCGTGTTGTGATAGATGGCCGCCTCCGGGTTCATGCGCCGCGCGGCGGCGGCCTTCTCGGCCGCCACGGCCGGCCGGCCTTCCGCCAGCTCGGCCGCGGCCAGCAGGTGAAGGGCGTCGCCGTGCCCGGGCTCGCGGACCAGCATGCGGCGGTAGGCCGCCGCGGCCTCGGCCGTGCGACCGGCACGGTGCAGCGCCAGGGCCTCGGGCATCGTCTCCGGGACGCCCGCGGCGGACGGGACGGGCCGGCCGGGCCGCGCCGGAAGCAGCCGGCCGCGGTCGCCTCCCGCCAGCGCCGCCAACTCGCCGGCGACCCGCTCGAACAGGCCGTCCCAATCCCCCGGCGCCGGCTGCCGGAAGAAGCGCAGGGTCGGATACCACGGGCTGTCCTCGCGCCCCTCCAGCCAGCGCCAGCAGGAATCGAAGCGCGACAGCACCCACACCGGCTTGCCCAGCCCGCCGGCGAGGTGCGCCACCGAGGTGTCGACGGTGATGACCAGGTCGAGCCGTTCCACCAGGCCGGCGGTGTCGGCGAAGTCGCCGGCCTCGTCCATCCAGTCGACCAGGTCCATGCCCGGCGGCGGGGTCTTGGCCTGAGCGGCCGCGGCCCCCTTCTGCAGGCTGACGAACCGCACCCCCGGTATCCGCGCGAACGGCGCGAAGGCGTCCAACGGGACACTGCGACGCCGGTCGGTCAGGTTGGCGCGCACCACGCCCGGCCGCGGGTCGCCGGACCACACCAGCCCGACCCGCACCCGGCCGTCCTGCGGCAGCCTGCCCTCCCAGCGGGCGACCGCCTCGGCGGGCGCCGACAGATAGGGGCAGGCGGCCGGGATGGAATCGAGGGTCGTGCCGAACAGGCGCGGCAGACTCATCAGCGGCGCGTGCCGATCGAACGCCGGCAGCGTTTCACCGGCGCCGCACACCGCGGCGAGGCCGGGCAGGCGCGCCACCAGCCGCTTGAGGGCGGGCTGCACCAGCAGCACCACCCGCGCGCCGCGTGCCGCCAGCAGAGGGGCGTAGCGCACGAAGTGGAGGGTGTCGCCGTGGCCCTGCTCGGCGTGCAGCAGGATCGTCCGCCCGGCCGGGTCCTCCCCCTGCCAGGGTGGCCGGCCCAGGGTCGGCGCGGCGAGCTGGCGCGTCCGCCAGCGCCATTCGTACTCCTCCCAGCCCTCCGCCAGGCGGCCGGACTTCAGCAGGACGAGCGACAGGTTGAAATGGGCGTCGGCGTCGTCGGGCCGCACCTCCAGCACCGCGCGGAACGCCGTCTCCGCCTCGGCCAGGCGGCCGAGATCAAGGGCGATGATCCCGAGATTGTTGAGCGCGACGGGATGGCGCGGATTCAGGCGCAGCGCCCGTCGGCACAGCGCCTCGGCGGCGGCATGGCCGGGACGGTCGCGGGCCTCGAGCCGGCCGAGATAGGCGAGGTTCGCATGGGAGTCCGCGGCGTCGGGACACGCCGCGACGGACCGCCGCAGGCTGCGGGCCGCCACGTCGAGCCGGCCGCGCTCCAGCAGCGCGCAGGCCCGATTGTTGTGGGCGTCGGGGTAGTCGGGACGCACGCGCAGCGACCGCAGGTAGAGCGTTTCCGCCTCGTCGTGCCGCTCCATGCCCAGGCATGCGCCGCCCAAATTGTTCATGGCCTCCACGAAGGCCGGCCGCAAGGCCACCGCCCGCCGGTAGCACGCGGCCGCGGCGGCGTGGTCGCCCGCGCCCATCCGTGCGTCGCCCGCCGCCCGTTCCGCCTCGGCCAGACGGTCGGCAACCGCCGGGTCGGCCGGCGCGAGGCGCAGGGCACCGGACAGCGTGTCCCGCGCGGCGGCGGCGTCACCGGCAAGGCGATGCATGCCGGCCAGCGTCAGCCGGAGATCGAGCCCCTCCTGCCCCAGGATCACGGCCCGGATCAGCGCCGCCCGGGCGTCCGCCGGCTCGCCGATCCCGGCCAGGACGATGCCGAGGTTGCGGTGCGCCTCGCCGTAGGCCGGATGGTCCACCAGCGCCCGTCGGTAGCTGTCGGCCGCCGCCGCGGCGCCGCCCAGCAGGCGCCGTGCCTCGCCGAGGCTGTTGCGGAAGGCCGCCCGCTCGCCACCGCTGCGCAGGGCGCGGCGGAGCCACGCGACGGCCACGCCGGCCCGGCCGGACTGCAGCTCGACGAGGCCGAGCAGGTGCAGGGCATCGGCGAAGCCGGGCTCGACCGCCAGCGCGGTGCGGTACAAGCCCCCCGCAGGCCGGACACGCCCGGCCCGGTGGTCGCCGAGGGCACGCGCCACGAGGTCGCCCGGACGCGGGAGCAGCGGGCGCGGGCGGACCGGGAGGAGATCTTGCATGTCTTCTTGTGCCACAGGGCGGGCCGCCCTGTCTTGCTCCCCAGGGCCACGGGGCGACGGGAACGCGGATCCCCCACCCCCGGATCTCCGACGTCGCCCACGGGGACGGCGCCCATCGCGCCGACGGCGGCGTCCGCCGAGCCCGACGCCGCAACCGCGCTGTCAGCTGGCCCGCGACGCGGCCCGGCCGGCCGGCCCCATCCCCCTCAGTCCCGCCGCCAGATCCCCCTCCCTTCCAGCCGGTCCCGGTCGTGCGGCCGGTCGAAGTCCAGCGCCGGCCCCTTGGGGACGATCAGCGTCGGGTTGATCGCCGGATTGGTGTAGTAGCCGACCTTGATGTGGTCCAGCCTCACCGTGCCGCGCACGCCGGGCCACTGGTGGAGCTCGCGCAGGTAGTCCGACAGGTTCGGGTAGTCGTCGAGGCGCCGCAGGTTGCACTTGAAGGCGCCGTGGTAGGCCGCGTCGAAGCGCACCAGGGTGACGAAAAGGCGCCAGTCCGCCTCGGTCAGCCAGGGGCCGGCCAGGTATCGGCTCCGGGCGAGCCGCGCCTCCAGCCGGTCCAGCGTGGCGAACAGCGTGTCGAAGGCCGCGTCGTAATGGGCCTGGGTGCGGGCGAAGCCGCAGCGGTACACGCCGTTGTTCACGTTGGGATAGACGAGGTCGTTCCAGGCGTCGATCTCGGGCCGCAGCGGCTCGGGATAGAGGTCGAGCCGGTCGCCGGTCAGATGGTCGAAGGCATGATTGAGGATGCGGACGATGTCGGCCGATTCGTTGTTGACGATGCGGCCGTCCCGCCGGTCCCACAGCACCGGGACCGACACCTTGCCGGTGTAGGCGGGATCGCTGGCGGTGTAGAGCCGGTGAAGGTGGCGGAACCCGCCGACCCGCGGGCCCGCGTCCTGCTCCGTGGCGAAGACCCAGCCGTCCTCGCCGATCACCGGCTCGGCGACCGAGACGCCGACCAGCCCCTCCAGCCCCTTGAGGGCGCGGACGATCAGCGTGCGCGACGCCCAGGGGCAGAGGTACGAGACGTAGAGATGGTAGCGCCCCGCCTCGGCCGGCAGGGCATCCCGCCCCGCACCGGCGGGCCGCCCGTCCGGGGTGATCCAGGCGCGGAACCGGGTCGGCTCGCGGTGGAAGGCGCCGTCCCGGATCTCGCCCCCGGCGATGGGCCCCTTGACCCACGCGCCGTTCACCAACTGCGGCATGGTCGCCCCCCGACTCGGCAAAAGGGAGGAGCCGGCGGAACGGCCCCTCCCACGGACAACAGGCCGGCGCCCAGGACGCTCCGGCGAGGGATCGGACGGACGCCCTCTCAGGCCTTCACGGCCTCGGCTTCGATCAGCACCTGGATCTCGTCGCCGACGTTGGGGGCGCCGTACTTCATGCCGAAGTCGGTGCGCTTGATCGTCCCGCGGGCCGAGAAGCCCACCGTCTCCTTCTTGCTGGCCGGGCTGACGCCGTCCTTGTTGAAGGTCACGTCGAGCACCACCGGCTTGGTGACGCCCAGCAGGGTCAGCTCGCCGTGCAGCTTGCCGGTGTTCTCGCCGGTCTTCTCCAGCCGGGAACTGGTGAAGGTGAGGGTCGGAAACTCCTTCACATTGAAGAAGTCCGGCGACTTCAGGTGCTCGTCGCGCTTGGCGTGGTTGGTGTCGACGCTGGCCGCGTCGATGACCACGGACACCTTGCTGTTCTCCACCGCCTCCTTGTCGAAGGCGACGTCGCCCGACACCGTGTTGAAGCGGCCGATGGCGTTGGAGAAGCCGAGATGGTTGACGATGAACACCACCGCCGTGTGCGCCGGGTCCAACGTGTAGGCGACGGGGGCCGCCGCCGCGGGGGTCAGGGCGGAGAGGGCGGTGGCGGCGGCCAGGGCGGCCGCGAGGAGAACCGGTTTCATCGGACGAACGACTCCAGCACGAGGAAGGGACAGGGCATCAGTAGGGGGAGGCTTCGCCGCCGCTGAGCGCGTAGGCGGCGGCCACCGCGACCGCCGCCGGCAGGACGGCGGCCACCGTCACCGCCGCCGCCCCGGCGGCGTGGCCGAAGCCGGTGTCGGCCACCGGCAGGATGCGGCGCAGGCGGTCGGCCAGCAGGGCCGGCAGCGCCAGCACCAGGACCGCCACCGGCGCCTCGGAGAAGAAGGCCAGCACGCCGGCGAGCAGCACGGCGATGCCGAGGGCGACCCGGCCGGACATCCCCCAGCCGTGGCGTTCGACCGGCCAGTTCCACAGCAGGAAGCCGCCCGCCGCCGCCGCCAGGGCGAGCCCGAGCTGGGCGACCGAAGCCGAGGAGCCGATCAGCGCCGTGCCGCCGACCGCCAGCCCGAGGGCCAGCAGGGAGGCCGCCGGTGCGGTCGGGCCGGCGGAGCCCGCCGGCCGCGCGAAGGCGACCCACGCCGCGACCGCCAGCAGCACCGCGAGGGTCGCCACCGCCGCCGCGGAGTCGAGAACCGGAAGGCCGATCCAGACGAGCGAGGCGGCGAGCCACAGCGCCGTCAGCGGCGGCGCGATCCGCCCGTCCGGCGCCGCCGCGTCGACGGCCGCCGCGAGGGCGACGCCGGCCGCGGCGCACCAGAACAGCTTGCCCATGCTGGAGGGCGGCGGCAGGGCGGGCACCCCGACCACCAGCGTGAAGATCGCCAGGAAGCCGAGGCCGATCCCGGCGGCGGCCAGGCCGCGCCGGGCGCCGAGGGCGTGCAGGACTCCCACCGCCAGCAGGCTCGCGACCAGCGGCAGGATGCTCGACTGGACGAAGGGGTCGTGCATCAGGTCGGACATGCGCGGAACCTGCGGATGGGTGAAAGCTTCCTCTCGACCGTACGGTGTGCTTGGGTGAGCGGGAATTGGGAAGTTTTGCAAATGGCCTCTGCATGAACGAGCGGGACGACTGGGACGACCTCCGCCACCTGCTGGCCGTGGCGCGCCACGGCTCCCTGTCGGCGGCGGCGCGCGCCCTGGGTGTCAACCACAGCACCGTGCTGCGGCGGATCACCGCGCTCGAGGAGGCGATGGGCGTGCGCCTGTTCGACCGGCTGCCCGGCGGCTACGCGCTGACCGCGGCCGGCGACGAGATGCACCGGGTGGCGCAGAAGGTGGAGGAGGATCTCGCCGCGGCGAACCGCCGCCTGTCGGGCCGCGACGCCCAGATCGGCGGGGTGCTGCGGGTCACCACCGTCGACATCGTCGCCCTGCACGTCCTGCCCCGCCACCTTGCGGCGTTCGGCCGCCGCCACCCGGAGCTGCGCATCGACCTGATGATCGCCGAGGCCTCCCTCAGCCTGACCCGGCGCGAGGCCGACGTCGCCATCCGCTCGACCAACCGGCCGCCGGAGAACCTGGTGGGCCGGGCGGTCTCCGGCCTCGCCTTCGCCGTCTACGGCGCGGCGCCGTACCTGGAGGGGGCGGCGCCGGCCGCGGAGCCGGCGGACCACGCCTGGGTGGTCCTCGACGAATCCTTCGACCACACCGCCCTGGGACGCTGGCACAAGAAGACCGTCCCGGACGAACGGATCGGCCTGCGGGTGAACTCCGTCGCCGCGGCGGTGGAGGCGGTGCGGGCGGGAGCGGGACTCGGCTTGCTGCCCTGCGGCCTGGCCGACCGCGACCCGCTCATGCGCCGCCTCGGCGCGCCGGTTGCCGAGGTGGCGACGAGGATCTGGCTGCTGACCCACGAGGACCTGCGGCAGATGGGCCGGGTGCGGGCCTTCCTCGACGCCATGGCCGACGCCTTCGCCGACGAGCGCGACCTTCTGGAAGGACGCCGCGGCGGCTGACCCGCCGGCCGGTCCGGCCGGCCGGCGGCGGCCGCGTCAGCGGGCCTCGGCCGTTCCCTGCATCGGCGGGATCCCCCCGCCGTTGCGCTCCATCTCCGCCTTGAGCGCGGCGGCGAGACGGCGGAAGGTCTCCTTGCGCCCGGAGGTGCGCCGCCACACCAGGCCGATCCGCCGGTAGGGCCGCTCCCCGCTCAGCGGCCGCACGGCGAGGTCGAGGCCGCGCAGGATGCCGGAATCGACCGCCATCTGCGGCAGCAGGGTCACCCCCAGGCCGTTGGCCACCATCTGCACCAGCGTGTGCAGGCTGGTGCCCTGGAACGCCGCGTTGCGCCGCCCGTCCTCCAGCGAGCAGGCGGCCAGCGCGTGGTCGCGCAGGCAGTGGCCGTCCTCCAGCAACAGCAGGTCGTCCACCGCCACGTCGGCGGGATGGGCCGAGGCCGAGCGGCACAGCCTGTGGCCCGGCGGGCAGACGACGGAGAAGCGGTCGACGGCGATGTCCGCCGACTCGACGTCGCCCGACGGGTACGGCAGGGCCAGCAGGGCGGCGTCCAGCTCGCCGGTGTCGAGCCGCTCCAGCAGGCGCGCCGTCTGGTCCTCGCGCAGGAACAGCTTGAGCTGGGGGAAGGTTGCCCGCAGCCCCGGCATGACGCGGGGAATCAGGAACGGCCCGATGGTCGGGATCACCCCGAGGTGGAGGGGGCCGGCCATCGGGTCCTCGGTGGCGCGGACGATGTCGACCAGGTCCTCGGCGCCCTTCAGCAGGTCGCGCGCCCGTTCCGCGACCTCGCGGCCGAGCGGCGTCGGCATCACGGAGCGCCGCGTGCGCTCCAAGAGCGGCGCGCCCAGGAGCTCCTCCAGCTCCTGCACGCCGGCGCTGAGGGTGGACTGGCTGACGTGGCAGGCCTGTGCCGCCTGGCCGAAATGGCAACGGTCGACGACGGCGACCAGATAACGGAGCTGGCGCAGGGTGGGGAGCGGTCTCATGCCGCCATTCTAATCGACTCAGTCGATCAATGCGATCTGAATTTTCCGCTTTTTGCGACGCAAGATTCCCCCTATTTTCGCTGCGGGCAACGGGCTGAGGAAAGCCGCCCCCTGGCAATCGGTCCCTGTTCGCGGACTCCTGGGAAGGCCGCGGCCGGCGGAACGGGCGACAGGATCGCGAGCGTTCCAAACTGTTTACACAACGGAGCATTATAATGTCGCTGATCAACACCGAAATCAAGCCCTTCAAGGCCACCGCCTTCAAGAACGGCAAGTTCATCGAGGTCACCGACGCCGACCTGAAGGGCAAGTGGTCGGTCGTGTTCTTCTATCCCGCTGATTTCACGTTCGTGTGCCCGACCGAGCTGGAGGACCTGGCCGACAACTACGGGGCGTTCCAGAAGCTCGGCGTCGAGATCTACAGCGTGTCGACCGACACGCACTTCTGCCACAAGGCCTGGCACGACACCTCGCCGGCGATCCGCAAGATCGAGTACACCATGGTCGGCGACCCGACCCTGGCGATCTCCCGCAACTTCGAAGTGCTGATCGAGGAAGCCGGCCTGGCCGACCGCGGCACCTTCGTCGTCGACCCCGACGGCAAGATCCAGATCATGGAGATCACCGCCGGCGGCGTCGGCCGCAGCGCCACCGAGCTGCTGCGCAAGATCAAGGCCGCCCAGTACGTCGCCGCCCACCCGGGCGAGGTGTGCCCGGCGAAGTGGGAGGAAGGCGAGAAGACCCTCGCCCCGTCGCTGGACCTGGTCGGCAAGATCTGAGTCCCGGCCGCGCCGCGGCCAAAAGCGATCCGGACCATCGCCGTCCCTGGGCCCGGACCCGTCCGGGCCCAGGGTGCGACGGAGCCAGTGCCGCGCGGGTCTGCCGCGCGGGTCTGCCGGCGTGGGACCGGCTCATCGAGAAGACCTGCCTGGGGGACCCATCGCCATGTTGGATGACACTGTAAAGGGCCAGCTCAAGGCCTATTTCGAGCGCATCACGCAGCCGGTCGAGCTTGTCGCCAGCCTGGACGATGGCGCCAAGTCGCAGGAGATGCTGACGCTGCTGCAGGAGATCGCGGCGCTGTCGGACAGGATCACCCTGGTCCGCCGCGACGACGATCCCCGCAAGCCGTCCTTCGCGATCAACCGCGCCGGCACCGGGATCGGCGTGCGGTTCGCCGGGCTGCCCATGGGGCACGAATTCAATTCCCTGATCCTCGCCCTGCTCCAGGTCGGCGGCCACCCGCCCAAGGAGTCGGCCGAGGTGATCGAACAGGTCAAGGCGCTCGACGGCGACTTCCGGTTCGAGACCTACTTCTCGCTGTCGTGCCAGAACTGCCCCGACGTGGTGCAGGCGCTGAACCTGCTCAGCGTGCTCAACCCGCGGATCAAGCACGTCGCCATCGACGGCGCCCTGTTCAAGGACGAGGTCGAGGCGCGCAAGGTGATGGCCGTGCCGTCGGTCTACCTCAACGGCGAGCCGTTCGCCCAGGGCCGCATGGGCCTGGAGCAGATCCTCGCCAAGCTCGACACCGGCGCCGAGGCGCGCGCCGCCGAGGCCATCAAGGGCAAGGAGGCCTTCGACGTGCTGGTGATCGGCGGCGGCCCGGCCGGCGCCGCGGCGGCGATCTACGCCGCCCGCAAAGGCATCCGCACCGGCATCGCCGCCGAGCGGTTCGGCGGCCAGGTCCTCGACACCATGGCGATCGAGAACTTCATCTCGGTGCCGCACACCGAGGGCCCGAAGCTGGCGGCCGCCCTGGAGCAGCACGTCAAGGACTACGAGGTCGACATCATGAACCTGCAGCGCGCCGAGGCGCTGGTGCCGGCCAAGGCGCCGGGCGGGCTCATCGAGGTCAGGCTGGCCAACGGCGCCTCGCTCACGTCGAAGACGGTGATCCTCTCCACCGGTGCGCGCTGGCGGCAGATGAACGTCCCCGGCGAGAACGAGTACCGCAACAAGGGCGTGGCCTACTGCCCGCACTGCGACGGCCCGCTCTTCAAGGGCAAGCGCACGGCGGTGATCGGCGGCGGCAACTCGGGCGTCGAGGCGGCCATCGACCTGGCCGGCATCGTCGCCCACGTCACCCTGATCGAGTTCGACAGCCAGCTCCGCGCCGACGCCGTGCTGCAGCGCAAGCTGCGCAGCCTGCCCAACGTCACCGTGATCGTCTCGGCGCAGACCACCGAGGTGCACGGCGACGGCGACAAGGTCACCGGCCTCACCTACAAGGACCGGGCGAGCGGCGACCTCAAGCGGATCGACCTGGAAGGCATCTTCGTGCAGATCGGCCTGGTGCCCAACACCGAGTGGCTGAAGGGCACGCTGGCGCTGTCGCCGCGCGGCGAGATCGAGGTGGACGCCCGCGGCCAGACCTCGGTGCCCGGCGTGTTCGCCGCCGGCGACGCCACCACGGTGCCCTACAAGCAGATCGTCATCGCCATGGGCGAGGGCGCCAAGGCGGCGCTGTCCGCCTTCGACCACCTGATCCGCATGGTCCCGGCCAACGAGTCGGTGGCCGCCTGACGGCGGGCCGGCACCGGACGAACAGCGGCCCGGCGGCAACGCCGGGCCGTTCCTTCATGGCGCCTCGGCGCCCGTATCCTTGGCGTTGCTCTGCAGCCAGACCTGCAGCAGACCCGTCTCCTCGCGGTCGAGGCGGGTCAGGCGCTTCATGGCGTTGAGGTTGCCGATCCAGGCATCGGCGGTGTAGGCGTCCGGCGCGTAGGGCGTGTGGCACAGGGTGCAGTTGGCGTCATAGATCGTCGCGGCGTAATCCCACAGGGCGTCGCGGTCGGCGGCGTAGCCGTCGGCGCGGGTCCAGGCGACCAGGCGCACCTCGGTCCAGTCCCGGCCGGTGTCGGCGTCGGCCACCGTGCGCAACGGCTCGAGCCGGGCGACGGCCGCCGCCTCGAGCCGGGCGCGCGGGATGCGCCGGCCCAGGCGGGCGTACAGCGTGTCGCCCGAGCCGCCGCGCTGCCAGCCCGTGATCTCCACCCGCAGGAAGCCGCCCTCGGCCGCCAGCACCTTGACCGGCGTGGCCGCGGCGATCTCCCCCTGCGGCGGCGCCCCCGCCGCCCCCGCCGCCCCCGCCGCCTCCAGGAGATCGAGGCCGGTGAGCGCGTACGCCGTGGCGCCGGGCGCCGGCGTGCGCGTCTTCGCCGCCGCGAGCAGGTCGGCGAAGATCCGCCGGTGCCCCGCGTCGATGTCGGGAAACTTATGGGCGATGCCCTTGTGGCAGTCGATGCAGGTCTTCCCCGCCTTCATCGCGTCCGGCATGGTCGAGGCCGCCTTGGCCGACTGCTTGTGGAAGTCCATCGCCGCGAAGGAGTGGCAGTTGCGGCACTCCCGGCTGTCGGAAGCGCGCATGCGGTCCCATTCGTGGCGCGCCAGCTCGTGGCGCTTGGCCTCGAACTTCTCCGGCGTGTCGATGGTGCCGACCAGCCAGTGATAGAGCTCCTTGGTCGCGTACACCTTGCGGACGAGCTTGTGCGTCCAGTCCCGCGGCACGTGGCAGTCGGCACAGACCGCGCGCACGCCGGAGGCGTTCTGGAAGTGCACGCTCTTCTGGTATTCCTGATAGACGGTGTCGCGCATCTCATGGCACGAGATGCAGAAGTCGAGGCTGTTCGTCGCCTCCATCGCGGTGTTGAAGGCGCCCCAGCCGACCACGCCCACGGCGACGCCGGCGACGCCCACCAGCGCGAGCGTGCTCCGCCAGCGCGACCGAACCCAAGCCAGAACCATGACCGATCGCTCCCGATCGTTGCACCGGCGGCCGCCCGACGCGGCACCGGCAGCCGAGACGCGCGGGGGCCGGACGGCGTGCCTGCCGTCCGGCCCCCTCTCATCCGGGACGCTGCGTCGCGAACGCGATCCCCTGCCTCATCCGATCAGTCGAACGGCTTCGGCAGCGGGGTCTTGTCGGTCGACGGCGGCAGGATCGGCAGCGCGAAGCTCGGCTGGTCGCCGGTCAGCGTGTGGAGGAACGCGACGATCTTGGCGTTCTCGGAGTCGGAGAACTTCCGGCCGAGCTGGATACGGCCCATGACGTCCACCGCCTGCGTCAGGGTCGTCGCCTGGCCGTCGTGGAAGTACGGGTAGGTCAGCTCGACGTTGCGCAGCGTCGGCACCTTGAAGTTGAAGCGGTCCGCCTCCTCCTTGGTCACGGCGACGCGGCCTTCGGCCGGGTTGGTGGTCTGGTAGGGCTCCATCACGCCCATCTTCTGGAACGTGTTGCCGCCGGCGGCCGCCCCGTTGTGGCAGGCGGTGCAGCCGGAATCGCGGAACAGCTCGTAACCCTCCAGCTCGTCGTTGGTCAGGGCCGTCTTGTCGCCCTTGAGCCACTTGTCGAAGCGCGAGTTGGGCGTGACCAGGGTCTCCTCGAAGGCGGCGATCGCCCGCGTCACCTCCTCGATGGTGATCTGCTCCTGGCCGAACACCGTCTTGAACTCGTTGACGTAGCCGGGGATCGAGGAGAGCAGCGTGACGGCCAGGGCGTGGGTGAAGGCCATTTCGCCGGGGTTGGCGATCGGCCCGCCCGCCTGGTCCTGCAGGGTCATGGCCCGGCCGTCCCAGAACTGGGCAACGTTGAGGCTGGCGTTGAGCACCGTCGGCGCGTTGATCGGACCCTGCGTCCAGTTGTGGCCGATCGACGTCTTCAGGTTGTCGGAACCGCCCATCGACAGGTTGTGGCAGGAGTTGCAGGAGATGAATCCGGACTTCGACAGCCGCGGGTCGAAGTAAAGCTTCTTACCCAGTTCCACGAGGCTCGGGTTCGCGACCTTCGCCGGCTCGATCGGCTGGATCGGCTCGTCCATCGCGGCGGTGGCACCCCCCGCTCCACCGACCACGACGGCCAGCATGGCCGCTACCGAAAGCGCATGACGCTTGGACATGTCCTGCTCCCTAAGGGTTCTAAGTTAGTGGGAACCGCGCTGATATCGTTGGGAGTTTAGATATCGGAACCGGCCTTCGCGCCCGGCTGGATGCCGCGCGTCAATTTGCCCCAGGCCGGGATGACCGCCGTCAAGGCGGTCCGGCCGGTCGCCACCGCCACCGACGCTCCGGCACCGCGACGGTGGCGGCGGCGGAACGAACCTCTATATTCCCTGGACCATCCGCTTGTCCGGCAAAGGGGATCCGCGTTTTGAAGGCCTTGCGCAGCGTGCTTCCGGCGACGGCCGGCCTGGTGCTCCTCACGGCGGCGGCGATGGCGCAGGACGACGGGTCGCGCAGCGGCGTCCGCGGCTGGATCGCCGGCACCATCGAGAAGCTCGTCTCCGGCCCCGACCTGCAGGTCCGCATCGGCGAGATCAGCGGCTTCGTGCCCTTCAACTTCCGGGTCTCGACGGTGTCGGTCGCCGACCGCGACGGGGAGTGGCTGCGCCTGGAAGGGCTGCACCTCAACCTCGCCCCGTCGGCCCTGTTCTCCGGCCGGCTCGGCGCCGACGCGATCGAGGCGGCGCGCGTGGTGGTCGAGCGCGCCCCGGCGGCGTCCGCCGCCGCGCCGCCGCCGGAGGAGGAGCCGGGCGGTCCGGCGTCCCTGCTTCCCGACCTGCCCATCGGCGTGCAGGTCGACCGGCTGGCGGTGGACGAGCTGCGGCTGGGCGCGCCGCTGCTGGGCGAGGCCGCGGTCCTCAGGATCGCCGGCCGGGACATCGTGCTGAGCTCCGGCGGATCGGCGGTGTCGGCCGACCTGGACGTCGAGCGCATCGACGACAAGCCCGGCCAAGCCAGCCTGGACGTCGCCTTCCGGCCGGAGGACCAGACCCTCGACCTCGGCCTCCAGGTGTCGGAACCGGCCGGCGGCGTCATCGCCCGGGCGGCCGGGCTGCCGGGCCTGCCGCCGGTGGAGGTGCGCGTCGACGGCAGCGGCACCCTGGCGGACTGGCGGGGAACGCTCGTCGCCGCCGCCGCCGACCTGCTGCTGAACGCCGAGGCGACCATCCGCGCCGAGAACGGCGGCCATCGCCTCGCCCTGGACGCCGGCGGGAACCTCGCCCCGCTGGTCGCCGCCTACGCCGGCCCCGACATGGCGCCGCTGGTGGGCGGGGAGCCGCGGGTGCACGCCGAGGTCCTGGTCGGCGCGGACGGCGCGCTCACCCTGCAGCCGGTCACCGCCACGCTGGCCGCCGGCACCGCCACCCTGTCCGGGACCATCGGCCCGCAGTTCGAACGGGTCGCCCTGGACTACGAGATCACCGCCGGACCGCAATCGGCCCTTCACGGCATGGTCGCCACCCCGACCTGGGACACCGCCACATTGACCGGCCGCGCCGAAGGCCCCCTGACGGCGCTCGCCGCCACCCTCCAGGCCCGGCTCACCGGCCTCGACGCCGGCGACCCCGCGCTCGCCCCGGCGATCGGCGACCGGCTGGAGGCGAGCGCCGACGCCACCGTGCACACCGGCACCGGCCGCATCGAGCTGACGCGCGCCGTGATCACGGCGGGCGCCGGCACGGCCACCCTGGACGGCACCGTCGGCAACTGGGGCGAGACCGTCGACGCCGTGCTCGGCCTCGCGCTGCCCGATCTCGCCCGTCTGTCGGCGCTCGCCGGCCAGCCGCTGTCCGGCGCCGCCGAGCTGCGGGGGCCCCTCACCGTGGCGTCCGGCAACGCCGTGCGGGCCGAGCTGACCGGCTCCGTCCGCGATCTCCGGACCGGCACGCCGGCCGACCCGCTGCTGGGCGACGCGGTCGGCGTCGCCGTGACCGCCGGCCTCGGCGCCGACGGCGCGGTCCGTCTGGAGCGGCTGACGGTGGACGGCGCCGAGGCCAAACTCAGCGCCGAGGCCACCCTGGCGGACGGCCGGCTCGATGCGGCGGCACGGGTCGCGCTGCCGCGGCTGGCGGCCGTCGGCGACGCGGTCGGCACGCCGATGCAGGGCGCCGCCACCGTGGAGGCCACCGCCTCCGGCCCCCTCGACGCCCTGCAGGCCCGCGCGGCGGTCGACGCGCGCGGGCTGGAGGCGGCCGGACGCCGCTTCGGCGACACCACGCTGACCGCCACCGCCGGCGATCTGGCCCGGCGGCCGAACGGCCGCGTCGAGGCGCAGGCGCAACTGGCCGGGCTCGGGCTGCGGCTGCAGACGGCCTACGCGCTCGACGGCAACGCCCTGCGCCTGTCGGACCTGGCGGTCGCCGGCGGCCGCAACCGGGTGAGCGGCGAGGCGACGGTCGCCCTCGACACCCTGACCGCGACGGGCAGGCTGAACGGCGCGCTGCCCGAGCTGCGGGCCTTGTCGGAACTGGCCGGCATGGACCTGCAGGGCGACGCCTCCTTCACCGTGGCGCTCGACGGCAGCGGCGGCGAGCAGGCGGCGACCCTGGAGGCCCGCGCCGCCGGACTGCGGGTGGCGCAGCCGGGCGAGGACCTGCTGGCGGCCCGCCGCCTCACCGTCTCGGCGCAGGTGCAGCGGGCGCTGACCGCGCCGTCCGGCAAGGCGCAGGTGCGCCTCGACGACGGCACGCTCGCCGGCACCGCGGTGACCCGCCTCACCGCCAGCGCCGACGGCGACCCGACCCGCGCCGCCTTCCAGGCGAAGGCGGAGGCGCCGGGGCCGGACGGTCTGAACGCGGAGCTCGCCGGCACCTTGGAAGCGGCGGGCGCCGTCACCACGGTCCGTCTCGACCGGCTGCGCGCCAGCGCCCACGGCGAGAGCGTGCGCCTGGCCGGACCGGCCCGTCTGGAGATCGGGACCGAGCGCTACGTCGTGGCGGACCTGCGGCTGGTCAGCGGCAACGCCCGGCTCGCCGCCGACGCCGGTCTCGTCGAGGGCCGGCTGAACGGATCGGTCCGCCTCGACCGCATCCCGCTGGCGCTGGCCCGGCTCGCCGCCCCCGACCTGCCGGTCGAAGGAACCTTGAACGCCAGCGCCGATCTCGGCGGCACCCTGGCGGCGCCGCGGGTCGACGCCCGCCTCCGCCTGGACGGCGTGCGCGCCCGGCAGATCGAGGAGGCCGGGATCGCCGGACTCGACGCCAGCGTCCAGGCGAACTGGCGCGACGCGCGCCTGACCGTTTCCGGGACGGTGCAGCCCCACGGCCGGTCCGACGCCCTCGCCCTGCGGGGCTCGGTCCCGCTGGTGATGGACCCGCAGACCATGGTGCCGGCGGTGCCGCCGGGCAGCCGGGTGGATGCGGCGGTGACCGGCAACGTCCAACTCGCCCAGTTCAACGACCTGCTGGCGACCACCGGCGACCGCATGGCCGGCCGCATCGGGCTGAACGTCACGGTGGGGGGAACGTTGGACGACCCGGCGGTCGGCGGCACCGTCACGATCGCCGACGCGCGCTACGAGAACCGCGCGTCGGGCGCGGTGCTGACCGGGATCGACGGCCGGATCGTCGGTTCGGGCGACGTCTTCCGGATCGAGAGCCTCGGCGGCCGGACGCCGGGCGGCGGCGGCTTCCGCGTCGCCGGCACCGTGGCGCCGGCGGCCGACCAGGTGTTCGACCTCACGGTCACCCTGAACGACGCGGCCCTGCTGCAGACCGACCTCGTGAGCGCCGCCTTCGACGCCGACCTGACGCTGACCGGCACCCTGGACCGCTCCGTGCTGGCCGGCCCGATCCGCATCGTCCGTGCCAACGTCCGCATTCCCGACAGTTCGCCGCCGGAGGTCGTCGACCTCGACGTCGTCGAGGTCGGGCGCGGGCGGCGGGCGCCGGTGCCGGAGCGCAAGCCCGGCCAGCCGGAGGCCGCCACGGCGCCGGCGGCGGACAACGCCGCCTTCACCTTGGCCCTCGACATGACGGTGGCGGCGCGCAACCAGATCTTCGTGCGCGGGCGCGGCCTGGACGCCCAGTTCTCCGGCGACCTGAGGATCGGCGGCACCGCCGACCGGCCGGCGGTCGACGGGCGCCTCGTCATGGTGCGCGGCGACCTCGACGTGCTGGGGCAGACCTTCGGATTCCAGCGCGGCATCATCGCCTTCGACGGCAATTGGCCGGTCGATCCCGGCCTCGACCTGGTGGCGCAGGCGACCGCCAACGACGTGACCGCCGAGATCCAGGTGTCCGGCCGCGCCAGCCGGCCGCAGATCGAGCTGTCGTCGCCCCAGGGTCTGCCCCAGGACGAGGTGCTGGCCCGCGTCCTGTTCGGCAAGCCGCTGAACCGCCTGAGCGCCTTCGAGGCGGTGCAGATCGCCCGGTCGGCGGCGGACCTCGCCGGAGTCGGCGGCGGCGCCGGCTTCGTCGATCGGCTGCGCGAGGGGCTCGGCATCGACCGGCTGGAGTTCGTCCAGGGGACCAACGGCAGCCCCGGCGGCGTCGAGGCCGGACGCTACGTCAGCGACCGCGTCTACGTCGGCATCGAGCAGGGCATCGGCCCCGCCCAGAGCCGCGCCCGCGTGGAGGTGGACGTCACCGACAACATCAAGGCCGAGGCCGGCGTCGGCGCCAACGCCGACACGCAGGTCGGCGTCACCTTCGAGTGGAACTACTGACGCCGCGCCATCGCCGGGAACGCCGCCGGCCCGGCGCGACCGGGTCTGCTCCGCCGCCGGCCGGGCCACCGCCCGAACGCATCGGCGCGGCGAACGGTGCGCGGGGGCGGCGTGGCCGACCGCGGCACCAAATGCCGCAGGCCGGCGCCGGCCGCCTTCCTTGAAGAGGCGGGCCCGCTCGGCCTACCGTCGTGAGGCGAAGACGGCGCCGCTGCCGCGCCCGTCGTTCCCGGCGCCTGGAGACCAGGCCGGATGCCACTCATGCCTGCCGGAACGGTCCACATGTTCCCGACGTCCGTCGCGCGCGCCGTACGGGTGTTCCTGTGGATCGCGGTGGCGGTGATCGTCGCCGCCGCCCTCGCCTACGCGACCGCCGCCTGGCGCAGCCATCTGGACTCGCGGCGCATCGTCGACCTCGCCGGGCTCGACCGCTCGGTGTTCGACGCGGTGACCGGCATCCGTGCCGAGATCGGCACGGTCGGCGTGGCGCTGCTGAGCGAGGCCGAGCCGTCGGCGACGGTCGCCGGCGCGCTGGCGACCGTCGCCGGGAAGACCCGCCACGTCCTCGTCCTGCTCCGCGACTCCGCGCTCGCCGACCGCGACGCGCTCGCCGCCGCGCTCGACACTGCGGTCCGGCGGCTGGAGGCCAGCGAGACCGCCGTTCGCGCGGAATCCCGACGCCCGCCGGGAGCCCGCGACGTCGTCCGCATCGAACCGTGGCGGCAGGCGATCTACGGCGCGGCCGACGCCCTGTCGGCGGTCGGCCGCGCCGTCGGCACGCGCCTGTGCGCGGTCGATTCCGCCCTGGCCGACCTGGTGGCCGTGCGCGAGCTGTCCTACGCCATCCGCGACCGCTACTCGCGCCAGTGCTCCGGCTTCCGCCGGCAGGTGCAGAACGACCTCCCGCTGACGACGGCGGAGCGGCGGACCTGGCACGAGGACATCGGCGCCTACCGGGAGCTCTGGAACCAGCTCGACCGCATCGCCGCGCACCTGCCGGAGACGTCCGCCCTGCGCCGCCTGGTCGAGGCGGGACGGCGCCGGACGGCGGCGACGCAGGCGGTCATGGACCGCGTCCTCGACGGCCTGTCGGGCTCCGGTGCGCCGGCCTACGATGCGGCCGGCTGGTCGCAGAACTGCATGTCGGCCTACGATTCGATCCTCGCCATCGGCTTCCGCGCGCTCGACGAGGCCGTCGAGCGCGCCGAGGAGCGGCGGGCCGGCGCCCTGGTCGCCGGCGCCGGCGCCACCGCCGTCCTGGCGCTCGCCCTGCTGTTCGGTGTCGTCGCGGTCCGCTTCGTCCGGCTGCGCCTGTCGCGGCCGCTGGACTCGCTGCGGGCCGCGGTCGCGCGGATCGGCCAGGGCGACCACGAGACGCCGGTCGCCGCCTCGCCCTGGCACGACGAGCCCGGCGCCATCGCCGACGCCCTGGAGACCCTGCGCCGCCGTGCCCTCGAAAGCGTGCGCCTGCGCAAGCGCATCGACGAGATGCGCGACGAGCTGGTGGAGCACGCCGGCCGGGCGAGCCGGGCCAAGTCCGAGTTCCTGGCGACGATGAGCCACGAGCTGCGCACGCCGCTGAACGGCATCCTGGGCACGGTCCAGCTCCTCGAGTCGAGCCCGGTGACCGAGGAACAGCAGCGCTGGCTGAAGGCGCTGGAACAGTCGGGACGGCTGCTGCGGGAGATCGTCGACGACATCCTCGACTACACCCGGATCGAGAGCGGCCGCGCCCCGGTGGAGCGGGTCGCCTTCTCGCTGGCCGACCGCATCGCCATCGTCGAGGCGACCATCGCGCCATCGGTAGCCGCCAAGGGGCTGGAGTTCCGGCGCACGATCGACGCCGCCCTCCCCGACCGCTTGGTCGGCGATCCCGGCAAGCTCGGCCAAATTCTGCTCAACCTGCTGGGCAACGCGGTGAAGTTCACCCGGACCGGCCGGGTCACCCTGAGCGTCCGCGGCGATCCCCGGCCGGCCGGCGGGGCCGGTGCCTGGGTGCGCTTCGTGGTGGCGGACACCGGGATCGGCATCGCCGAGTCCGCGCGCGGCGACCTGTTCCGCCCCTTCACCCAGGCCGACGGCAGCATCGCCCGCCGCTTCGGCGGCTCCGGTCTCGGCCTCGCCATCTGCAAGGGCCTGGTCGACCTGCTGGGTGGCGAGATCGCCCTGGAATGCCCCGCCGAGGGGGGCACCGTGTTCACCGTCCGGCTGCCGTTCACGACCGGAGACGGGCGTTCCGCCGCGCTGGACGACGAGGCCGCCGCCCCCACGCTGCCGCCCCTGGCCGTGCTGGTCGCCGAGGACAACCCGGTCAACGCGATGGTCGCCCGCACCCTGCTGGAACGGGCGGGCCACCGGGTCGACGTGGCGGGCGACGGACGGGTGGCGGTCGAGCGCGCCTGCGCCGCGGACTTCGACGTCGTCCTCATGGACCTTTCGATGCCCGGCGTCGACGGCGTGGAAGCGACGCGGCGCATCCGCGCGTGCGGCCACGAGACGCGGGCCATGGTGCCGATCGTCGCACTGACCGCAAACCTCGCGTCCGCCCGCCACCTGCCCGGCGGCGACCCGGGATTCGACGGCGTCGTCGGCAAGCCCTACCGTCGCAGCGACCTGGAGCGGGCGCTGGCCGCGGCGATCGGGCTGGCACCGCCGAGCGCCCCCGTTCCCCGCAGGCTGGCGGTCCTGTCCGAGCAGGCGCGCGACCTCAGTGTCGACGGCGCGCGCAAGCTGGTGGCGCTGTACCTCTCCGAGACGCCGGGCATGGCGCAGGCGCTGCGGCGCGCGCTGGAGGCGGCGGACCGCGCCGAGGCGGTCGCGCTCGCGCACCGGATGAAGGGCGGCGCCCGCCACGTCGGCGCCGAGGCGATCGCCGCCGTGGCGGCCGACATCGAACGGGAGGCCGCGACCGCCGATCGCGCCGTCCTGCACGCGCTGGCCCGGGACCTGGAACCGGCGGTCGACCGCGAATTGGACGCGCTGTTCGAGCGTGCCGAACGGGAGTTCGCGGCGCTGGAGGCGGCCGCGCTCTGAGGCCCCGCCGCCGTGTCAGGTCACGCGCTCGGCGAAGACGTAGCCGAGGCCGTATTCGGTGACGATCAGCCGGGGCTTGCCGGGATCGGCTTCGATCTTGCGCCGCAGACGGCTGATCAGCACGTCGATGGTGCGGTCGTTGGGATTCCACTCGCGGTCGCCGACGGCGTCGATCAGGTCGTTGCGGCTCATGATCCGGCCGGGGTGGAGGACCAGGGCGGCCAGCAGATCGTATTCGGCGTGGGTCAGGCGAACCGTCTCGCCGGTCGGCGACGACAGCCGCCGATCCTCCACGCTCAAGATCCAGCCGGCGAACCGGCGCACGCCGCGGGCCTTCTCCGTCTCGGGCCGGGGCAGCGTGCGCCGCAGCACGGTCTGCACCCGGGCCAGCAGTTCGCGCGGCGAGAACGGCTTGGTGACGTAGTCGTCGGCCCCCAGCTCCAGTCCGACCACGCGGTCGGTTTCCTCCGCCTTGGAGGTGACGAGGATGACCGGGATCTCGGAGTGCGCCCGAATGTCGCGCATCAGCGAGAGGCCGTTCTCGTCGGGCAGGCGGATGTCGAGCAGCACGAGGTCGACCGTGTTGTGGGCCAGCAGGCGACGCAGCCCCTCCGCGCTCTCGGCGCTGAAGACCTTGAATCCCGCGTCCTTGAAGTAGGCGGTCAGGGTCTCCAGGATGACCGGCTCGTCGTCGACGATGGCGATCTGCAGGTCCTGCGGTCTGACCGTGGCGGCGCTCAGCATCGTTCCCGTCACACTCCGTTCACAATTCCGCACGGTGCGTTCACGATCGCACCGCCGTGTCTTTACAGTCCGGCCGTAGCCTCCGCCAAGACCACAAGATCATGGTGGTTATTGGGGGCAGGTATGATCCATCCACTCGCCGTCGTCTTCCGGTTCCTGAAGCGGCCGGCTGCGACCGGCCTGGTCGGCGTGGTGGGACTCGTTCTCGGCATTCTCTTCTGGGGTGGTTTCAACACCGCGCTGGAAATCACCAATAATGTCGAGTTCTGCATCTCCTGTCACGAGATGCGCGACACCGTGTATCAGGAATACAAATCCTCCGTACACTTCCAGAATCCTTCGGGGGTGCGGGCCGGCTGCCCCGACTGCCACGTTCCGCGGGAATGGGGCCCGAAGGTCCTGCGCAAGATCCAGGCGACCAACGAGCTCTATCACAAGGCGATGGGCACGATCGCGACGCCGGAGCGGTTCGAGGCCAAGCGCCTCGAGCTGGCCAAGCACGAGTGGGCGCGCATGAAGGCCAACTACAGCCGAGCGAGCTGTACGGCACCTCCTGCGGGGCCTGCCACGGCCTGCCGGAGCCGACCCATTACCTGGCCAACCAGTGGACCGGCATCCTCAACGACATGAAGAACGACACCGGCCTCGGCCAGGAAGAGCTGCGCTTCCTCGAAGCCCATCTCCAGCGCCACGCCAAGGACACGGCCGGCCGGTCCTGAGCCGCCGCTCCCTCTCCCGCCACGGCACCATTCCCACGGAGGCATCGACCATGTCCATCCGACCTCTCCCGGCCGCCACCCTCGCCGACGTCTGCAGCGAGCTCGCCGGCTATTTCGGTGCACCGCTCGACGCGGACGACGTCCGCACCCTGCGCCGCGGCGGCGCCTTCGGCCCGCTGGCAGCGCTCGCCGGCGACCGGCGCTGCGCCGACGCCCTCCAGCGCGCGCTCGACGTGGTGCGGGCCGAGCCGAGCGACGAGGCGGCGACGGTTCTTCTCAACCGCAGCTACTGCCAGCTCTTCCTCGGCATCGGCGGCGCCGCCGGAGCGCCGCCGTTCGAATCCGCCTTCCGCGGCACCGGACGGCTGTTCCAGGAGCCGGCGGAGGCCCTGGCAGGAATGCTCGCCGCCTACGGCCTGCGACCGGCCGACGGGTTCGTGGAGCCGCCCGACCACATCGCCATGGAACTGTCGCTGCTGGCGCAACTCCTGCGTCTCGGCGCCAGCATCGCCGACGCCGGAACGGACCCCGCGGTCGCCACCCTGCGCGGCCGCCTCGCCGAATGGGTCCCGGCCTTCGCCCGGGCCTGCGCCCGGTTCGACTCCTCCGGCTTCTACGCCTCGCTGGCCGCCGTGCTGGCGACCGTGCTCGACGACGGCGAACGGGTTCTCGCCGCCTGAGCGTCCGCCCTCGACGAGGGCTTCGACAACAAGGAAGACACATCATGACGGAACTCGACACACTGCGCGTGTCGCGACGGCGCTTCCTGCAGGCGACGTCGGCGGTCGCCGCGCTCGGCGCCATCTCGGGGCTGCCGTTCGGCCTGTCCCAGGCGCAGGCCGCGGCGCTGCCGGACGGCGAGTATCTCCAGGCGTCGCACTGGGGCGCCTTCTGGGCAAAGATCGAGAAAGGCCGCTTCGTCGGGCTGCGGCCGTGGGAGAAGGACCCGCACCCGTCGCCGCAGCTCACCGGCGCCTGGGACGTGGTCTATTCGCCGACGCGCATCCGTTACCCGATGGTGCGGCGCGCCTGGCTCGAGAAGGGTCCGGGGGCAGCGCCGGAGACGCGCGGCGCCGGCGACTTCGTCCGCGTGAGCTGGGAGAAGGCGCTCGACCTCGTCGCCGGCGAGATCAAGCGGGTGCAGACCGATGTCGGTCCGTGGGGGATCTACACCGGCTCCTACGGCTGGGGCCCCATCGGCCGCGTCGGCAACCCGCAGACGATGCTGAAGCGGCTGATGAACCTGACCGGCGGCAGCGTGGTGTCGTCGAGCAACTATTCCAAGGCCGGCATCGAAGCGATCATGCCCTACGTTCTCGGCTCGATCGATGCCGAGGGGCCACAGACCAGCCACCAGACCATTCTCGACAACACCGACCTGATCGTCTTCTGGGCGTCCGATCCGCTGAAGGACAACCAGATCTCCGCGGCCATCCCGGACCATGGCGAGTACGGCTGGTTCGAGGCGATGAGGAAGGCCGGCAAGAAGGCCGTCTTCATCGATCCCGTGCGCACCGAGGGCTGCAAGCTCCTCGACGCGGAGTGGCTGCCGGTGCGGCCGCATTCCGACGTCGCCCTGGCGCTCGGCATGGCGCACACGCTGCTGGTCGAGGACCTGCACGACAAGGAGTTCCTCGACTCCCACACCACCGGCTTCCCGGTCTTCGCCGCCTACCTCAGGGGCGAGACGGACGGCACGCCGAAGACGGCGGAGTGGGCGGCGGCGCTGTGCGAGCTGCCGGCCGACACCATCCGCGACCTGGCGCGGCGGCTGACCAAGGGGCGCAGCATGCTGGTCAGCGGCTGGACGCCGCAGCGCCAGCAGTACGGCGAGCAATTCCCCTGGGCCTTCGTCACCCTGGCGGCGATGGTCGGCCAGATCGGCCTGCCCGGCGGCGGCTTCTGCCAACGCTACCACCTGGACAACGCCGGCACCCCGACCGCCAACGCGCCCGGCCTCGGCGGCTCGCTGCAGATCGGCAAGCGCAAGGAGATCAAGCCCTGGCCGGCGGAGAAGGGGACCACCAGCATCCCCTGCGCGCGCGTCGTCGACATGCTGCTGCATCCCGGCACCACCTACCAGCACAACGGCGGCACCTTCGTCTATCCCGACATCAAGCTGTGCTACTGGGCCGGCGGCAACCCGTTCCACCACCACCAGGACCGCAACCGCATGCTGGAGGCGTGGCGGCGGATCGAGACCTTCGTCGTCCAGGATTTCCAGTGGACGGCGACCGCCCGCCACGCCGACATCGTGCTGCCGGCGACCACCAGCGTGGAGCGCGACGACATCGAGCGGGTCGGCGTGGTGGCCCGCAAGGCGTTCGTCGCCATGAAGCGGCTGATCGACCCGGTGTTCGAGGCCCGCGACGACTACGACATCTTCATCGAGCTGGCCAAGCGCCTCGGCGTCGAGCCCGAGTTCTCGGAAGGCAAGTCGTCGATGGACCGCGTCCGCGAGGTCTACGAGGACGCGCTGAAGCAGGCGGCGGCCAAGAAGATCCCGATGCCCGACTTCGACACCTTCTGGAACAAGGCCGGCATCGTCGAGTTCGAGATCCCGGAAGTCGCCCTGCGCCGCACCAAATACGCCGATTTCCGCGCCGATCCCCTGCTCAACGCGCTGCCGACGGCGACGGGCCTCATCGAGATCCATTGCAAGGCCATCGAGAAGATGGGCTACGATGACTGCCCGCCGCACCCCACCTGGTTCGAACCCAGCGAGTGGCTGGGCCAGGCGGACCGGAAGTACCCGCTGCACGTCAACTCCAGTCACCCGCAGTACCGGCTGCACTCGCAGCTCAACGGCACCACGGTGCGCGAGCTCTACGCCGTCGGCGGGCGCGAGCCGTGCCGCATCAACCCCGCCGACGCCGCCGCCCGCGGCATCGCCTCGGGCGACATCGTGCGGGTGTTCAACGGCCGCGGCCAGTGCCTCGCCGGCGCCGTCCTCACCGACGACATCCGCCCCGGCGTCATCGAGCTGCAGGAAGGCGCCTGGTACGACCCGGCCGAGGGCGGCAAGCCGGGCACGCTGTGCAAGTACGGGGATCCCAACGTGCTGACGCCGGACATCCCGACGTCCAAACTCGGGCAGGCGACGTCGGCCCACACCTGCCTGGCCGAGGTCGAGCTGTTCAAGGGGCAGCCGCCGGCGGTCACCGTGTTCGACACGCCCGCCAACGCCTGAACCGGCCGCCCGCAGCCTCTCCGCAGGCGGCGGAATCGTCCTCTCCCGGGTCGGGAGAGGACGATTGCCGTGCGGGCATGCCCCGGATCAGGGGTGCGGGGGCAACGGTCTTGCGACTCCGTCCCCGCGCCCGCCGCCCATCGTCATCACAGCGGCACCAGCACCGGGCGCCCTTCGGCGTCGCGCCGTCGCAGTTGCGACGTCTTCCCCGACAGTTCGGCACAAGAATAATGCCAGGACAGAACGGGTTCTTCTCCCGCCCAGCGCGGCTTCCCTGGCACGATCTGCTGGCCGCACAGAGCGCAAAAGACGGGGTCCTGCTTCGGAACAGGCATTTCCGTCATCCTTTTCCGGTGCTCGCTGCTGCTTTTATACGCCGCCCGACGCGGACCCATTTTTGCGAATTCGGGGTAGCGGACGCCGTCGGGCACAGCTGTTGCCGGAAGAATACGCCGATTTTCCTAAAAGCCCCGGCGCCTGTGACCTGCCGCCGCCGGGGCGCCCCCTCACTTCTCCGCGACCAGCGTGCGCGGCGCCCGGTCGGCGCCGCTGGCCAGCGGCAGGTCCGGATGCTCGATCCACTGGATGATGTCGGCCTGCACCACCGGCCCCTGCAGGTCGCGCAGCAGCATGTGGTAGCCGTCGGGGTAGACGGCGATGCGGTGATGGCCGGACGCCTCCAGCTCGGCGATGGCCCGCTTGACCGGCCGCGGCGGCAGCACTTCCTCGTGGGCGCCGTAGAGCACCAGGGCGGGCACCCGCAGGCGCCCGGTGGCCTCCAGGCCGCGGCCCATCAGATCGGTGAGGCCGTTCAGGGTGTCGATACGCGACGCCTTGATGACCAGCGGGTCGCGCCCCAGGGCCCGCAGCATCTCGATGTTGTCGGACGGCTGGATGTCCAGCTCCTTCGGCGCGCTCACCGTCAGGCCGGGAACCAGCGTGCTGGTGAGCCACAGGGCGGCGCGCGGGAAGAAGCCCATGACCTCCTTCCCCCACACCGCCGGGGCCACCAGGATGGCGCCGTCCACCGGCAGCGCGTCGGCGCGGTCGAGCGCCGTCAGCACCACCGCCCCACCCATGCTCTCGCCCAGCAGGTAGAAGGGGACGCCGGGATGGCGCGACCGCACCACCGCGGTGGCGGTCCGCAGGTCGGCGACCAGCGTCTCGACGCCCGGCCAGATGCCGGGGTCGCGGGTGGCGCCGAAGCCGCGCTGGTCGTAGGCGTAGGTGGCGATGCCGTTGGCCGCGAAGGCCCGCCCAGTGTCGGCGAAGGCGTTGGAGTAGTCGTTGAAGCCGTGCAGCGCCAGCACCACCGCCCGCGGCCTGCCGGTCTCCGGCAGCCAGGACCGGGTCGGCAGCGTATAGCCGTCGGCGGCGACGATCGCGCCGTCGGCGAGCTGCGGATCGGCCAGCGCCGGCCCCATGGGCTGGAGGCGGGCGGCGCAGCCTGTCAGCAGGAGCCCCAGAACGAGCACGGCGGCCAGCCGGCGGATCGTCGGAATGCGCTCAGGCACCGGGGTGCCCCTCCTCCCGGCGCGCCGCCGGCTCGTGGGTGCCGCTGGTGAGCTGGAGGAAGATGTCCTCCAGGTCGGACTCCTCCGTGGTCAGGTCGATGACCGAGAGGCCGGCCTTGGCGACGCCAGCGAGGATCGCGTCGACCCGCTGCCGGCTCGGCTGGTAGCGCACCACCAGCCGGCGCGGCTCCGGCAGCTCGGTGGTGAACCCCGCCAGCTCCGCCGGCACCGCGTCCAGGTCGCGGTCGACGAACACCGTCAGGGCCTTGGCGTCGATGCGCCGCAGCAGGGTGCGGGTCGGCTCGCACGCCACCACCGAGCCGTGGTCGATGATGGCGATGGTGTCGCACAGCTCCTCCGCCTCCTGGAGGTAGTGGGTGGTCAGCAGCACGGTGGTGCCGGCGCGGTTCAGGGCGCGCACGTGCTCCCACAGCAGGCGGCGCAGCTCGATGTCGACGCCGGCGGTCGGCTCGTCCAGCACCAGCACCGGCGGGGTGTGCACCATCGCCTTGGCGACCATCAGCCGCCGCTTCATGCCGCCCGAGAGGGTGCGGGCGTAGGCGTTGGCCTTGTCCGCCAGGCCGACCGCCGCCAGGAGATCGTCGGTCCGGCGCTCCGCCTTGGGCACACCGTAGAGGCCGGCCTGCAACTCCAGCATCTCGCGCGGGGTGAAGAAGGGATCGATGTTGAGCTCCTGCGGCACGACGCCGATCGACGCCCGCGCCTGGCGCGGGTTGGCGTCGACGTCGGTGCCCCAGATGGCGACCCGGCCCTCGGTCTTGTTGACCAGGCCGGCGAGGATGTTGATCAGCGTCGACTTGCCGGCGCCGTTGGGCCCGAGCAGGCCGAACAGGGAACCGCGCGGGATCGCCAGGTCGATCCCCTTCAGGGCGTGCTTCGGGCCGGACCGGCCGGCGGCCTGGTAGGTCTTGACGAGGCCCCGGATCTCCACGGCGTGCGCCGGCAGGGAAACGGGCGATGGTGTGGGGCTGTGTGCAACCATGGCGTCGAAAGAGGGCTTTCCCGGTTCAATCCCGTTGATCGGCGCGGCGCGTCGGGTATCATCCCGCGGCCCCGCCACCGATCCTAACGGTGCGTCTATTGGGCGTGTGTGTCAAAAGGAAGGATGATGGCGATGCAGCCCATCGAAACCATCGAGGTGGAAACGGCCGAGGTCGGCTGCGACGGCGGCGGCGGCGCGCTCGGCCACCCGCTGGTCTATCTGCCGCTGGGCCAGGAAGGCCGGGTCGACTGCCCCTACTGCTCGCGCCGCTACGTCCTCAAGCAGGGCGCCAAGACCGGCACGCACGGGCACTGACGCCGGGGTGGCGGCGGGCGCCGCCGCCGATCCGCGCCGCCCGGACGCCGCTCAGAACGTCAGGCGCGTGCCGACCAGGAACAGGTCGTCGTCGAACGTGCCGCGCTGCCCGGCATCCGTGCGGAAGCGAACGTAGCCGCCATGGATGGAGAGGCCGGGCGCCAGGGCGTAGCCGGCCTCGACCGTCAGGGCGGTGAAGTCGAAGTCGCCGTTGCCGGCGGCCGGGGGAGCGTCGAAGGACACTTCGGCATAGGTGACGGCGAATTCCACGTCGCCGGCTTCGTACATGGCGCCGAGGTTCCAGCCGTCGTCGCCCTCGCCGTCCAGGGTGTCGAGCGAGGCGCGCGACAGGGTGAAGCTCCCGGTGAAGTCGCCGAACGAGACGTAGCCGCCGCCGACGGTCAGGCCGGCGTAGGCGATCTCGACGCCGGTCTGCCAGGCGACGAAATCGTCCAGTTCGTTCCCGTCGGCCTGCGCCGCGCTGACGGTCGCCGTCGCCGCGACGGTGACGTCGCCGAACGCGGTTTCGTAGCGCACGCCGCCTTCGACCCAGTCGCCATAGCGGTCGCGCGGCGCCGTCAGGTACACCGCATCGCCTTCGTTGGTTTCGGGAGCGAAGCTCACGCCCGCCTTGAAGCCGTACAGGTCCGGGCTGAGATAGGTGACCTTGGTGGAATCGCTGCTGTCGGGCACCCCGAAGAACTCGTCGAGCTCGACCGGAAGCCCCCAGTCGTCGGTCATGTCGGTGATGGTCGCCGACGGGGTCGGGGCGCGGACGACCAGGACCTCGGCCGCCCCGTCGTCGTCGCCGAGTTCGACACGGCCCCAGGCACCGGCGAGATAGATGTTGGCCTCGTCGGTGCGGATCGTCCGGCCGTCGCCGTCGATCACGGTCCCGCCGGTTTCCAGTTCGATCTTCACGCCGTATTCCAGCCCGTTGTCCGCCTTGCCGTCGGCGCGCACGTGAATCTCGACCTCGTTGCGGAACTCGGCGTCGTTCTCCCCGTCGCGATCGTCGTAGGCGAAATGGCCGGCCTGGAACTGGACGTACCCGCCGAGCTTGACGGTCGTTTCCGCCAGCGCCGGGCTTGCCGCCGCGGTGAGCAGCGCCGCGGCGCCGGTCGCGATCCGGTGTCTCATCACGCACCTCGGGATTGGCTGCAAAGGGACGACGTCGGGACCGGCCGCCGTCACCTCGGCGGCCAGCGGACGGGCGGCGCAACTATAGCCGGCGGACGCCCGCGACGTTTCGCCCCGAAGGGGCAATCCTTATGGACCGCTCCGCCCGCACCATCGCCCCGGGGACCACGGCCGTCGCCGTTTACCCTTGTGTTCCAATGGATGGGAGCGGATCGGACAGCCGGAGCGCGGGGCGATGGAGCGGGTGGGGCGGCATGGACTCCGCGGCGACACGAACAATTCATGGAACGGCAACGGGAAGTCCCCCGCCCTTCGCCCGCAGCCGGGGCGCCTTCCGGCGGCGACGCTCGCGGATCGGGCAAGCTCGGCGCCGAACACGCGCGCCCGTGGCGCCGCTCGGCTCGGCCCGAGGCGTTCGCCGGCGCCGCCGGCGCCGAGTCCGGCCGCCGTCCCCGGCCATGTCCGGTTGACTTGCCGGCGTGCCGGGGATATCACGCACCCGGCCCTCCGGCGTGCCGTCGGCACCGGGCCGTTCCGCCGTGTCGCGCGGCCGGATGCCAGGTGTTGGAAACCCGCAGCGGAGGACGGACGGACGTGCATGAAGTGGTGGTGCTGCTGCAGGGCGTGATACTGGGCATCGCCATCGCCGCGCCCGTCGGACCGATCGGGCTCCTGTGCATCCGCCGGACGCTCGAGCACGGCCCGCTCATGGGCTTCGCCACCGGCATGGGGGCGGCCGTCGCCGACACCTTCTACGGCGGCATCGCCGCCTTCGGCGTCTCGGCGGCGCTCAACTTCCTGACCGGGCACCAGGTGTTCTTCCGCATCATCGGCGGCGTCTTCCTGCTGGCCGTCGCCGTGCGCACCTTCCGTCAGCAGCCGCAGGCGGAGGAGCGCGAGGCCGCCGCCGCCCCGGACAGCCGCACCGCCATCGGCGGCTTCCTCACCGGCCTGTCGCTGACGCTGACCAACCCGGCCACCATCCTCGCCTTCATCGCCATCTTCGCCGGCTTCGGCCTGGGCGCCGATCTCGGCAACTTCGACGCCGCCACCATGGTGCTGGGCGTCTTCATCGGCTCCGGCGGATGGTGGCTGGCCCTGTCCTGCGGGGTGGCGGCGCTGCGCCACCGCATCTCCGACGAGCGGCTGACCCTGCTCAACCACTGCACCGGACTGGCGCTGGCCGGCTTCGGCCTGTGGGCCCTCACCACCGGCTTCACGGGCATCGTCGCCGCGGGGATGGGCTGATCACCTCGCGCGGCCCGTCGTCCTCGCCGCCCCGGCGGGTCCAGAAGAAGTGCGCCAGCCGGGCGAGATAGGCGCCGACCAGCACCACCACCAGGCCGACGGTGACGTAGCCGACCCAGTCGACGATGCCCGGCCAGGTCGACAGCATGTAGCCGGCCCACGCCAGCACCAGCGTCCACAGGATGGAGCCGCTGGCCGAGGCCAGGCTGTAGTGCCACACCGGCATGCGGCAGGCCCCGGCGGGGATCGAGATCAGGGTGCGCAGACCGGGTACGGGCTGGCAGAAGAACACGGCGACGCCGCCGTAGCGCTGGAACCAGCGGGTGGCGCGGTCGACCTTGTCCTTGCGGATGGTCAGCCAGTGGCCGTGCCGCTTGAGGAAGCGCTCCAGCCGTTCGGGCCGGGCGAAGCGGGCCGGCGCGTACCAGACGAGCTGCCCGGCCAGCGAGCCCAGACCGCCGGCCAGCGCGATGCCGATCAGGCTGTATTCGCCGGTGGCGGCCGCCAAGCCGGCCAGGGGGATGACGCTCTCCGCCGGGACCGGCGGCACGACGCGGGCGAGCACGAGCAGCAGGAAGATGCCGACGTAGTGCATCGAGTGCAGCACCTGCACCAACCAGTCGGTCATGAACCTCCTCGGGCGGCAAGGAACGGGGAGCCCATACGGCTCCGGTCCCATGGCAACGCCGCCGGTGCGCCGCCGGTTCCCGGCCGCCCGGCACGGGCGGCCTCCGCCCCCTCCGACGGAGCCGGGGCCGACGCCGGAACGAGCACGGCGCGTCGATGACGGAGCCGCCGCGGGCCGGCGCACGGTGCCGCCGAACGGCCTGCGACGACCTGCCGCACCATCCGGTTTGCCGTTTGCATTGGCGACACGGAATGTCGCAGATTAGAAGGCCGCCATGCGACAGATCGTTGCGTGAGGCACGGAGAAATCCGCACAAAACTTATAATCCGAGGACGCCCCGATGACTGAGACGTCAGCCGCCACGTTCGACGCCATGCACGCCCGTTCGCTCGCCGACCCCGCAGGATTCTGGGGCGAGGCAGCGGAAGCGATCAGCTGGATCAAGCGCTGGGACACGGTCCTGGACGACGGCAACCCGCCCTTCTACCGCTGGTTCCGCGGCGGCGTCCTCAACACCTGCTACAACGCCGTCGACCGCCACGTCGAGGCCGGCCGCGGCGGCCAGGCGGCCATCATCTACGACAGCCCGGTCACCGGCACGGTCCAGACCATCACCTACGCCGAGCTGAAGGACCAGGTCGCGCTGTTCGCCGGCGCCTTGCGCCGCCTCGGCGTCGAGAAGGGCGACCGGGTCATCCTCTACATGCCGATGATCCCGCAGTCGCTGGTGGCGATGCTGGCGTGCGCCCGCCTCGGCGCCGTGCATTCGGTGGTGTTCGGCGGCTTCGCGCCGCACGAGCTGGCGACCCGCATCGACGACGCCAAGCCGCGGGTGATCGTCTCGGCGTCCTGCGGCATCGAGCCCAACCGGGTCGTCAAGTACAAGCCGATGCTGGACGCGGCGATCGACCAGTCCACCCACAAGCCGGAGCGCTGCATCGTCTTCCAGCGCCCGCAGGAGCAGGCGGTCCTGGTCGCCGGCCGCGACGTCGACTGGCACGAGGCGGTGGCGGCCGCCCAGCCGGCGGACTGCGTGCCGGTGGAGGCAACCGATCCCCTCTACATCCTCTACACCTCCGGCACCACCGGCCAGCCCAAGGGCGTCGTCCGCGACAACGGCGGCCACGCCGTGGCGCTGGCGTGGACGATGAAGAACATCTACGGCGTCGCCCCGGGCGAGATCTACTGGGCCGCCTCCGACGTCGGCTGGGTGGTCGGCCACTCCTACATCGTCTACGCGCCGCTGCTCAACGGCAACACCACCATCGTCTTCGAGGGCAAGCCGGTCGGCACCCCCGACGCCGGCACCTTCTGGCGCGTCATCCAGCAGCACAAGGTGTCCACCCTGTTCACCGCGCCGACGGCGTTCCGCGCCATCAAGCGCGAGGACCCGGACGCCGTGCTGCTGAAGAGGTACGACCTGTCGTGCCTGCGCGCCCTGTTCCTGGCCGGCGAGCGGTCGGACCCCGACACCCTGCACTGGGCCGAGGACAATCTGAACGTCCCGGTAATCGACCACTGGTGGCAGACCGAGACGGGCTGGGCGATCTCCGGCAACCCGCTCGGCGTCCACCTCTTCCCCGTCAAGTACGGCTCCGCCACCCGGCCGATGCCGGGCTGGGACGTGCGCATCCTCAACGCCGAGAACAAGGAGGTGCCGCGCGGCGACATCGGCGCCATCTGCGTCAAGCTGCCGTTGCCGCCGGGCACCCTGCCGACGCTGTGGAACGCCGACGAGCGCTACAGGAAGTCGTACCTGACCGAGTATCCCGGCTATTACCAGACCGGCGACGCCGGCTTCGTCGACGACGACGGCTACGTCTACATCATGGCCCGCACCGACGACATCATCAACGTCGCCGGCCACCGCCTCTCCACCGGCGGCATGGAGGAGGTCCTGGCCTCCCACCCCGACGTCGCGGAATGCGCGGTCATCGGCGTCGCCGACCCGCTCAAGGGCCAGGTGCCGCTGGGATTCCTCTGCCTCAAGGCGGGCGTCAGCCGGCCCCACGACCAGATCGTCAAGGAGGTGGTGGCGCTGGTGCGCGAGCAGATCGGCCCGGTCGCCGACTTCAAGCGCGCCCTCGTCGTCGACCGCCTGCCCAAGACCCGCTCGGGCAAGATCCTGCGCGGCACCATGCAGAAGATCGCCGACGACCAGGAGTACAAGATGCCGGCGACCATCGACGACCCCGGCATCCTGCCGGAGATCGCCGAGGCGCTGAAGTCCCTGGGCTACGCCAGGGGGCACAAGGAAGTGGCCTGACCGGCCGGGCGGCGGATCGGGGGAGGAGGGCTCTCCCGATCCGCCCCCCTCATCCCGGCGCCAGCGGCCACACCAGGGCGATCGCCAGGGTGCCGACCACCACCACCAGCAGCGACAGCGGCAGGCCGAGGCGGGAATAGTCGGCGAAACGGTAGCCGCCGGGGCCCATGACCAGCGTGTTGCACTGGTGGCCGATGGGGGTGAGGAAATCGCAGCCGGCACCCACCGCCACCGCCATCAGGAAGGCATCGGGCCGCAGGCCGAGGTGGGCGGCCAGGCTGGCGCCGATCGGCGCCATCACCAGCACCGTCGCGGCGTTGTTGAGGAACGGCGTCACCGCCATCGCCGCCACCATCATCAGCGCCAGTGCCCCGACGGGCGGCAGCGAGGCCGCGGCGACCGACAGCCACTCGGCGATCAGGTCGGTGCCGCCGGTCGCCTTCAGCGCCCCGGACACCGGGATCAGGGCGCCGAACAGCACCAGGATGGGCCAGTCCACGGCGTCGTAGGCCTCCTTGGGCGTCAGCACGCCGAACAGCACCATGGCGACCGCGGCGGCGAAGAAGGCGGGGGCGACGTGCACCAGCCCCGTCGCCACCAGTCCGACCGTGACGGCGACGATGGCGACGGCGAAGCCGCGCTTGCTCGGCCGGCCGATCGGCAGGTCGCGCTCGGCCAGCGGCAGGCAGCCCAGGGTCGCCAGGGTCTCGTGCACGCCCGCGGCGCGGCCCTGAAACACCACGAGGTCGCCGAACTGGAAACGCACGCGCCGCAGCCGCTGGCGGATCGGCCGGCCACGCCGCGACAGGGCCAGCAGGATCACCTCGTAGCGGCTGCGCAGGAACAGCTCCTCCGCGGTGTGGCCGATCAGCAGCGATCCCTGGGTGACCACCGCCTCGACCACGGTGAGCTCGTCGTTGCCGACCACGCCGTCCAGCGTCTTGCCCTCGGCCAGCTCGAGGCCGGCCGCCTCGACGATGCGGGCGAGCGCCTGGGTGTCGCATTCGAGGACCAGCACGTCGCCCTCGAACAGCACCCAGTTGCCGGAGGGCACGTAGCGCCGCCGCTGCTCGCGCAGGATCGCCGCCACGGTGACGTCACCGTCGCCGCGGTCCTCCAGCTCGGCGACGGTGCGGCCGACGAACGGGGAGCCGGCGGGCAGGCGCGCCTCCGCCGTGAAGTCGTCGACCGAGAAGGCGGCCTGGCTGGCCTGGGTGCGGCGCAGCGGCAGCAGGCGCCAGCCGAGCGCCAGGAACGCGACCCCGGTCAGTGCCAGGGCGACCCCGACGGGCGTGAAGTCGAACATCCGGAACGGCTCGCCGAGGATGTCCTCGCGCATGCGCGAGACGATGATGTTGGGCGAGGTGCCGACCAAGGTGATCAGCCCGCCGAGCAGCGACCCGAAGGCCATCGGCATCAGGAGCGCCGACACCGGCGTGCCGGTGCGGGCGGCGATCTGCACCGCCACCGGCATCAGCATGGCGAGCGCGCCGACGTTCTTGACGACGGCCGACAGCACCGTCACCGTGCCGGCCAGCACCACCACCTGCGAGGCCGGCGTGCGCATGCGGGCGCTGAGCGGCTTCATCGCCGCCTCCACCACGCCCGACCGCGCCACCCCGGCGCTCACCACCAGGGCGGAGCCGACGATGATGACGATCTCGTCCGAGAAGCCGCGGAACGCCTGGTCCTCGGGCACGATGCCGACGGCCAGCGCCGTCACCAGGGCCAGCAGGCCGACGATGTCGTAGCGCAGACGGTCCCACACCAGCAGCACCACGACGGCACCGATGATGGCAAAGGCCAAGCCCTGGTCTGTTATCATGAAGCTCGCACACGGGTGGTTGGGGAAGCGGCGCGACCCGCTGACATGGAGGCGCCGGGGCGCCGCGGCAACGGCGGGCCGGCCTAACGGCCGCCGTCGGCCTCGTCGTCGGGCGCCAGCGCGCGGCGGATCAGGGTGCCGCAATTGGGGCCCGCCTCGGTGCCGGGGTCGAGCAGGGGCAGCAGGCCGGCCAGCGGCGTCAGCAGGACTCCCAGGGCCACGGCCGCAGCGCCGCGCGCCGCCGATTCCGCCGGATCGAAGCCGATCTCCGGGGCGGCGAACCGCCCGTGCACCAGGACCGGCACCTGGGTGGAGAGAAGGTTGGCCTCCTTCGGCCGCCCCTCGATGCGCAGGTCCAGCGTCTCGACCCCGAGGTCGACGGTGCCGCCGCCGACCGCCAGCGTCTCCGGCGTGTCGAGCACCAGGGCCTTGACCCGGCCGACGCCCTGTTCGACCGCGACGTCGGCGACGAAGCAGTTGAAGGGCGCCGGCTCGTCGCCCGACAGGACGATGCCGAGGGTCTCCAGGATGTCGGTCTGCAGCCCCTGGACCACCAGGCCGCCGACGGTCCCGCCGTCGACCGCCAGGCCGATGGAGCCGTCGGACACGGCGGCGATGTCGGCGACGGTGGCGCCGCGACCCGACAGGACGATGCGGCCGGTCACGGTGCCGCCCATCTCGGCGGCGAGATCGGTGCCCTCGAAGAGATCGGCCAGGCCGATGCCGCGCACGCCGAGGTCGACGGCGGCGGACGGGATCCGCCGACGCCCGTCCAGCGTGACCTTGCCGAGGATGCGGCCGTCGCCGACCCCGAACGACAGCGGGTCGGCGGCGAGGACGCCGTCCTCCAGGTGCAGGACCATGGCGAAATTGTCGAGGGCCGCGGCGGCGGCTTCCAGGCGCCGGCCGTTGAGGCGCAGGTCGATGTCGGTGGCGCGCAGCCGGTCCAGGTTCACCGGGGTCGCCGGCAGGACGCGGGCGGCCTCCTTGGTCGGATAGCCCTCCGGCCCCTCGGGCGCGGCGCCGACGAGGCCGGCGAGGTCGGCCAGCGCCAGCCGCTCGGACACCAGCTCGGCGGCGACGTGCGGCCGTTCGCCGCCGCCGTCCACCGTGACGGTGCCCGACAGGTCGCTGCGCCCGACCCGGCCCTTCAGCCCGGTCAGCCGCCACACCGCCCCGTCGCGGGCGAGGTGCCCGCTCAAGGTGTAGGGGCCGGTCTGCGGCGCCGGGATGCCGAAGATCGGGAAGATCGTCGAGAGGTCGTCGCCGCGCAGGTCGATGCCGAGGTCGACCCCTTCGAAGCGCACCGGCTCCGCCAAGGTGCCCTCGACGGTGCCGCGGGTGCGGCCGACGGCGGCCTCGGCGCGGACCGGATAGGGCTCGGTGCCGTCGCGCAGCAGGCGCAGGGAACCGCCGTCGACGGCCAGCCGGAAGGGCTGGCCGGCGAAGCTCCCCTGCCCTTCCAGGTGCACGCGGTCGTCGCCGCTGCCGCCGACCGCGGTGCTGATGGTGCTGTCGAGGTCGATGTCCCGCGTGGCGTCGCGGTAGCGCAACCGGCCGTCGTCGATGCGCAGCCGCTCGATCACCGGCATCTCGCTGCGGTCGTCCGGGGCCGTCGCCTCGCGCACCGCCGCCGCCCGCGGGTCCGAGGCGAAGGTCCAGTTGCTCTCGCCGGCCTCGTTCCGCTCGACGGCCAGCTTCGGCGCGATCAGCCGCACCTCCGGCAACTCCCAGTCGCCGCGCAGCAGCGGCCACAGGCGCAGCCGGGCGTCGAGCGCGCCGATCTCCACCAGGGCCGGTTCCCGCGCCCAGGGCGCGTTGGCGATCCGCACCCCTTCGGCACGGATGCGGATGGGGTCGCCAAGGCCGACGTGGAGGTCGCCGTCGAGGGCGACGTCGCGGCCGAGGGCATCGCCGAGCCGGGCTGCCAGGAAGCCGCGCGCGTCGTTCCAGTCGTAGAGCGCCGCCACGACACCGATGCCGGCCGCCACCAGAAGCACCAGCCCGAGAAGGACCAGCCCCGTCCACTTCAGCACGGCCATGCGCAGCGCCCTCCCGTCGCCTCTGCCGGACTCAACGGACGAGCGGGCGCGGCGGTCCGGCCTACCGCCAAAGGTCGCCGGCGCGGCGCCCCTTGGCAGGCGCCGCCGCGCCGGGCGATGATCGGTCGCGGGGCGCCGAGACCCGGCGCCGCCGATCCCGGAGCCACGGACCATCCGCCGCCATGCCCCTGCCGCCCCGCCGCCCCCCGGTGCCCGCCACCATCGCCGTCGTGTTCCGCGACGGCTGCGTCCTCCTGGTGCGCCGCGCCAATCCTCCGGACGCCGGCCTCTGGGGCTTTCCCGGCGGCCGGATCGAGCCGGAGGAGACCATCGAGGCGGCGGCGCTCCGCGAGCTGTTCGAGGAGACGGCGGTGCGCGCCGAGGCGCAGACGGTGGTGACCGCGCTCGACGCCTTCGACCGCGACGACGCCGGCGCCGTCCGCCGTCACTTCATCCTGGTCGCCGTGCTCTGCCGCTGGATCGCCGGCGAGCCGGTCGCCGGCGACGACGCGCTCGAAGCGCGCTGGGTGCCGCTGCCGGAGGTCGCCGCCGGCCGCTTGGCGATGAGCGCCGGCGTGGCCGAGGTCGCGCGCCGCGCCGCCGCGGCCGCCGCCGGCCTGGACGACGGCACCATGCCGGCCCCGGTGACGCCGCCGGCCCTATCCTGAGCACGGGCGGCGGAGCCCCCCGCCCGCCTCACTCCCCCGGGCCCATCGTCGTTCCCGCCGCGGCGGCGACGCCGCTGCGCACGGTCTGCTCGCGGTGGAAGACGAACAGGCCGCTGGCGATGATCAGGGCGGCGCCCGCCGCCACCGGTAGGGCCGGCGCGTGGCCCCAGACCACCGCATCGAGCACCACCGCCAGGACGATGGAGATGTACTGGAACGGCGCCACCACCACCGGCGGGCTGAGCTGGAGGGAGCGGTTGACCGCCACGTGGCCGGCCAGCGCCACCAGCCCCAGCAGGCCGAGCAGCAGGAAATCCACGGCGTCCGGCACCGCCCACGCCGTCGGCAGCGCGGCCGCGCCGGCCAGGCCGGTGCCGAAGACGCTGAAGGAGACGAGCGTCAGGTTGCCGTCGGCGCGCAGGAAGCGCGAGCCGATCATGCTGAGGGCGTAGGCGAACGTCCCCGCCAGCGCCACCAGCGACGGCACCGGGTCGAAGTCGCCCGCCGGGTTCAGCACCAGGACGACGCCGGCGAACCCCACCAGCACCGCCGTCCAGCGCCGCCACCCCACGCTCTCGCCCAGCAGCGGCACCGACAGGGCGGTGACGATCAGCGGCGAGGCCATGTAGATGGTCATGACGTCGGCCAGCGGCAGGTAGCGCACCGCCCAGTAGAAGCAGCCGATCTCGGTGGTGGACGCCAGCACGCGCAGGAGGTGGAGCGGCAGCCGGCGCACGGCGAACACGGACCGCCAGCCGCGCCGCAGGATGAAGGGCAGGATCACCGCCGCCGCGAACAGGCTGCGCACGGACAGCAGCACGGCCACGGCGTGCTCCGCCACCAGCCACTTCCCGAGCGCGTCGTTGACGGTGAACAGGATGCTGCCCAGCAGCATCATCAGGATGCCGAGGCGTGTGTCGGACATGGGGCGCCGCGTGGGGAAAGGGGGCGGGGGATGGCCTCTCCCGCTGCGGGACAGGCCCCCTCAGATGCCGCAGCGCGGCGGTTAAATCACCTTCTTGCTGCGCAGGGCTTCCCTGTCGGCGGCGCATAGGCCGAGCCGTTCGGCGAGCACGACGTCGGTGTGCTGGCCGAGCGTCGGCGGCGCCACCGCATGCTCCAGCGGGGTCGCCGAATAGCGGATCGGGCTCGCCACCGTCGGCACCGTGCCGACCGTGGGGTGCGGCAGCGAGCGCTGCAGCCCGCGGGCCACCACGTGGGGATCGGCGAACACCTGGGCCAGGTCGTTGATCGGCCCGCACGGCACCCCCAGCGGCTCCAGCACCGCCAGCCAGTCGGCCGTCGTGCGGGTCCGCATCAGCGCGTCGACGACGGGCACCAACTCCGCCCGGTGGCCGACCCGCGCCGGGTTGGTGGCGAAGCGGGGGTCGGCGGCCAGCTCCGGCCGGCCGGCGGCGGCGCAGAACTTGGCGAACTGGCCGTCGTTGCCGACCGCCAGCACCATGTAGCCGTCGCGGGTGGCGAAGGCCTGGTACGGGACGATGTTGGGGTGGGCGTTGCCGATCCGCCCCGGCACCGCGCCCGACACCAGATGGTTCATCGCCATGTTGGCGAGGACGGCCACCTGCACGTCGAGCAGCGCCAGGTTCACCCATTGCCCCTCGCCGGTCCGCTCGCGGTGGGCCAGCGCGCCCATGATGCCGACGGTGGCGTAGAGGCCGGTGAAGATGTCGGCAACCGCCACGCCGACCCGCATCGGCCCGGCCCCCGGCTCGCCGTCGGGCACGCCGGTGATGCTCATCAGCCCGCCCATGGCCTGGATCATGAAGTCGTAGCCGGCCCGCGCCGCGTACGGCCCGTCCTGCCCGAAGCCGGTGATCGAGCAGTAGACGAGCCGCGGGTTGGCCGCCCGCAGGCTCTCGTAGTCGAGACCGTACTTCTTCAGGCCGCCGACCTTGAAGTTCTCGATCACCACGTCGGATTCGGCGGCGAGCCGGCGCACCAGCTCCCGTCCCTCCGGCCGTTCGAAGTCGATGGTCACGGACCGCTTGCCGCGGTTGGTGGAGAGGAAGTAGGCGGCCTCCTTCCCCTCGCCGTCCGGCCCGGTGGCCCAGGGCGGCCCCCAGGTGCGGGTGTCGTCGCCGGTCCCCGGCCGCTCCACCTTGACGACGTCGGCGCCGAGGTCGGCCAGGGTCTGCGCCGCCCAGGGCCCGGCCAGGACGCGGCTCAGCTCCAGCACGCGCACGTGCGACAGGGGACCACCCATGGCGCTCAGCCCGTGAAGGCCTGGATGCCGGTGATGGCCCGGCCGAGGATCAGGGCATGGATGTCGTGGGTGCCCTCGTAGGTGTTGACCGCCTCCAGGTTCATGGCGTGGCGGATCACGTGGAACTCGTCGGCGATGCCGTTGCCGCCGTGCATGTCGCGCGCCACCCGGGCGATCGCCAGCGCCTTGCCGCAGTTGTTGCGCTTGACCAGGGAGACCATCTCCGGCGCCGCCGTCCCCTCGTCCATCAGCCGCCCGACGCGCAGCGCGCCCTGCAGGCCCAGCGCGATCTCCGTCTCCATGTCGGCGAACTTGAGCTGGGAGATCTGGGTGGCGGCGAGCGGCCGGCCGAACTGCTTGCGGTCGAGCTGGTACTGGCGCGCGGCGTGGAAGCAGAACTCGGCCGCCCCCATGGCGCCCCAGGCGATGCCGTAGCGCGCGCGGTTGAGGCAGCCGAACGGCCCCTTGAGTCCCTTCACGTTGGGCAGCAGGGCGTCCTCGCCGACCGCCACCTCGTCCATGACGATCTCGCCGGTGATCGAGGCGCGCAGCGCGAACTTGCCCTCGATCTTCGGGGCGGACAGCCCCTTCGCCCCCTTGTCCAGCACGAAGCCGCGGATCTCGCCCTCGTCGTCCTTGGCCCAGACGACGAAGACGTCGGCGATCGGGGAGTTGGTGATCCACATCTTGGAGCCGTTGAGCACCCAGCCCTCGGCCGTCCGGCGCGCCCGCGTCTTCATCCCGGCGGGGTCGGAGCCGGCGTCCGGCTCGGTCAGGCCGAAGCAGCCGATCCACTCGCCCCGCGCCAGCTTCGGCAGGTACTTGCGGCGCTGCTCCTCGGTGCCGTAGGCGTGGATCGGGTGCATGACGAGCGAGGACTGCACGCTCATCATCGAGCGGTAGCCGCTGTCCACCCGCTCCACCTCGCGGGCGATCAGGCCGTAGGAGACGTAGTTGGCGCCGGCGCAGCCGTACTCCTCCGGCAGGGTGGCGCCGAGGAAGCCCAGCTCGCCCATCTCCCGGAAGATGGCGGGGTCGGTCCTCTCGTGCCGATTGGCCTCCAGCACGCGCGGCATCAGCCTGTCCTGGCAGTAGGACCGGGCGCTGTCGCGGATCATCCGCTCGTCGTCGGTCAGCTGCCCGTCCAGCAGCAGCGGGTCGTCCCAGGCGAACGTCGCGCGCGTATCGGTCTTCGCCACCCTTGCATCCTCCCTCTTCGGAACGGGCGCCTTGACGCGCCCTCCGCGGCAGAGTGAAGCAGGATCGTTTGATGGGTCCAATACATTTGTGCGGCGGCACTTATAGGATTGCCATATGAGTGCCGCCACCTCCGGCACCGCCGCTCAGATCCACTCGATGTAGGGATCGATGCCGTAGCTGTGGCCGTCGAAGTGCATGAAGACGTTGCCGGTCGCGCCGTAGGCTTCGATGATGGTGGACGGCGCCTCGCCGGGCGCCAGCGGCCCGCCGTCGGTGTTGGAGCCTTCCCAGATGTCCTGCGGCGCGCCGCCGATGGCCACGACGATGCGGTCTCCCTCCTCCGGGTTGAAGTCTGGGAAGTGGAGATGGACCGTCTCCCCGTCGGCCGCGGGGTCGACGTAGAAGGTGTCGGCGCCGATGCCGCCCTGCACGGTGTCGTGACCGCTGACGGCGATCAGCCGGTCGTCGCCGACCCCGCCGTAGAGCTGGTCGTCGCCCAGCCCGCCGTCCAGCGTGTCGTTGCCGCCGACGCCGCGCAGCTTGTCGGCACCGTCGCCGCCCTGGAGCAGGTTGCCCGACGCGTTGCCGACGATGGAGTCGCCGCCGGCGCTGCCGGCGACGTTGGCGGCCCCCGCCTCGTCCTGGAGCAGCACCTGCTCGACCCCCGACGCGTTGCGCAGATCCCAGCCGGAGAACAGGAACACCCGGTCGGCGGCGCCGCCGTCGTCGACGATCTGGTCGCCCGGCTCGGCGACGTAGTAAGTGTCGTTGCCGACGCCGCCGGACAGGAGGTCGGTGCCGGTGCCGCCGTACAGCGTGTCGTCACCGCCGAGGCCCCACAGCCGGTCGTCGCCGCCGTTCCCGTAAATAATATCCGAAGACGCGCTCCCCGAGATCGCGTCATTCCCGTTGTTACCCCGAAACAGCGCCATGATTGCCTCCGACAAAAAGGGCTCTTATTGTTGCCGGCGATCACCCAGCGTTTTGGTCTGTTAAAACCTACACGCTTGATTGATCACTCGAACTCTTCTCCGAAGTTGCGGCGCCGGCTTCCCCGCGTCAAGAAACCGAAGGGGTTAGATGGTAAATTGTTTCTTAACTCGGGCTTTTGCGCCAAAAGCAACCCGGAATAGCAGGACCCGTCGCAGCGCATTGACGGCGCCGGCCGCTCCGGCATAGTGCGGCGATGGATCTCCGCCATCTCCGCCACTTCGTCGCCGTCGCCGAGGAGTTGCACTTCAGCCGCGCCGCGGCGCGGCTCGGCATCGGCCAGCCGCCGCTCAGCCAGTCGATCCAGTCGCTGGAGGGGGACCTCGGCGTGCGCCTGTTCGAGCGCACGCGGCGACGGGTCGAGCTGACCGAGGCCGGGCAGACGCTCCTGAAGGAGGCGCGCGCCATCCTCGCCCACGCCGAGCGGGCGGTGACGCTGACCCGCCGTGCCGCCCGCGGCGAGGTCGGGGAGCTGCGGGTCGGCTTCACCGCCGCCGCCCCCTTCCAGCCGGTGGTGCCGCGGCTGATCGACGCCTACCGCCGGGCCAGCCCGGACGTCCATCTGACCTTGGTGGAGATGCCGTCGAAACCGCAGCTGGCGGCGCTGACCGAGAACCGCCTCGACGTCGGCTTCATCCGCGAGCCGCTGACGCCGCCCGGTGACGCCGTGCGCTTCCGGCCGATCCTGCGCGAGCCGCTGCTGGCCGTGCTGCGCGCCGACCATCCGCTGGCGGCCCGCGAGCCGGTGCCGCTGGCCGCCCTGGCGGACGAGCCCTTCGTCTTCTACCCCGCCGAGTACGGCACGGCGACCCACGAGCGGGTGATGGCGCTGTGCGCCGGCGCCGGCTTCCGCCCGACGATCGCCCAGGAGGCGCGCGAGGCCTTCACCATCATCGGTCTGATCGCCGCCGGCCTCGGGGTGTCGATCCTGCCGGCCAACCTGCGCCAGGTGGCGGTGGCCGACGTGGTCTACCGCCGCCTCGACGCGGCCGACGCCCACACCACCCTGATGCTGGCCCACCGCCGCGGCGACCGCTCGCCGCTGGTGCGCGCCTTCACCGATCTGGTGGGGCGGACGGTCGCCGCCTGAAGGCGCGGGCGCGCGCCGTGTGGACGCTGGCGCCGGCTTCGGCTATCCCTGGCGGCCGGAGGTCGCCATGGATGTCGGCGTTGAGGATTTCGACGTGGGGGCGCGCCTGAAGCAGGTGCGCGAGGCCCATGGGCTGTCGCAGCGCGGGCTGGCGCAGCGGGCCGGCGTCACCAACGGCACGATCTCGCTGATCGAGCAGAACCGCTGCAGCCCGTCGGTGTCGTCGCTGCGCAAGGTCCTGCAGGGCATCCCGATGACCCTGGCCGAGTTCTTCGCCGGCGACGCCCTGCCGCCGCGCGGGCAGATCTTTTTCGCGAGCGACGACCTGGTGGAGCTGGCCGGACCGCTCAAGGGGGCGGTCGGACCGATCTCCTTCCGCCAGGTCGGCGACCTGCGCGGGCGCACCCTGCAGATCCTGCACGAGCGCTACGCCCCCGGCGCCGACACCGGCCGCACCATGCTGCAGCACGATTCCGAGGAGGGCGGCGTGGTGCTGCGCGGGCGGATCGAGCTGACGGTGGGCGACCGCAAGGCGGTCCTCGGCCCCGGCGACGCCTATCTCTTCGACAGCCGCGTCCCCCACCGCTTCCGCAACCTCGGCGACGAGGAATGCGAGATCGTCAGCGCCTGCACGCCGCCCTACCTGTGACGGCCGGCCTCGGGCGCGGTCACGCCCCCTGCTTCTTGTGGTCCTCCTCCTCCAGCTCGCGGCGTGTGGCGCGCTTCAGGTGCTCGATGCGGTCGTTGGCCTCGTCGCGGCCGTAGGGACCTTCGACGTCCATGCCGAAGGCGACGTAGCAGCCGTCGGGCCGGTCGATGCGGGTGCCGACCGGCAGGTAGCCGTCGCCGGGATCGTCGTTGCTCGCCACGGCGCCGCCGCGGATCTCGATCAGGTGCGACATGGGTCACCTCCAAGCGCTTCGGGTCGCCGCCCCCGGTGCGTCGCCGTCCGGACGCACCGTTCGGGCCTGTCGCGGGACAACCGGCCGCCGACCCCTTGGTTCCGGGCACGCCGGCCCTTGCGCGGCGGCGACGCCGGGCTATGGTGGGCGCTCCCGCCCGACGACGCATTCCGGATCCGCCCCATGCCGCCCTCGTCCGCCAGTCCCGTCGCCTTCAGCCACCGGGAGATCCTGGAGGTGTTCAGCGGCGTGGCGCTCGCCATGCTGATGGCGGCCATGGACCAGACCATCGTCGCCACCGCCCTGCCGACCATGGCCGCCGATCTCGGCAGCCTGGACGTGCTGCCCTGGGTGGTCACCGCCTACATGCTGGCCTCGACGGCGACGACGCCGGTCTACGGCAAGCTGTCCGACCTCTACGGCCGCAAGCGGCTGCTGCAGATCGCCATCGTCCTGTTCCTGGCCGGCTCGCTGCTGTGCGCCATGGCCCAGGACATGGTGCAGCTCATCCTCTTCCGCGGCCTCCAGGGGCTGGGCGGCGGCGGGCTGATGGCGCTGGCCTTCACCATCATCGGCGACGTGGTGGCGCCGCGCGAGCGCGGCCGCTACCAGGGGCTGATCGGCGGCGTCTTCGCGCTGGCCAGCGTCGTCGGCCCGCTGCTCGGCGGCCTGTTCACCGAGTACCTGTCCTGGCACTGGATCTTCCTCATCAACCTTCCGGTCGGGGCGGCCGCCCTGGTGATGACCAACCGGGCGCTGGGGCGCCTGCCCACCGGCATCGCCCGGCCGCGGGTCGACGTGGTCGGGGCGGTGCTGCTCATGGGGGCCGTCACCAGCCTGCTGCTGGTGGTGTCGCGCGGCGGCACGCTGGCCTGGACGTCGCCGCTCGTCCTCGGGCTGGCGGCGGGCGGGCTGGCGCTGCTCGCCCTCTTCCTGTGGCACGAGCGGCGGGTCGAGGAGCCGATCCTGCCGCTGCGCCTGTTCCGCATCCCCGTCTTCGCCGTCGCCAATCCGGTGGTCGCGGTGTCGGCCATGGTGCTGTTCGCCGGCATCGTCTTCCTGCCGCTGCACCTCCAGCTGGTGCGCGGCACCGGCGCCACCCAGTCGGGGCTGCTGCTGCTGCCGCTGGTGCTCGGCATGACCTTCGGCGCGGTCGGCGGCGGCCGGCTGATCGCCCGCAGCGGCCGCTACAAGATCTTCCCCCTGGCCGGGCTGACCCTGGCCGCGGCGATGTACCTGGTGCTCGGCCTCCACGCCGGGGCGGCGGCGGACCCGCTGCTGTCGGTGCTGGTCCTGGTGCCGCTGGGCATCGGCCTGGGGCTGGTGATGCCGGTGATGACGGTGGCGGTGCAGAACGCCGTCGACCGCGCCGACCTGGGGGCCGCCACCTCGTCGGTCGGCTTCTTCCGCTCGCTCGGCGGGTCGGTCGGGGTGGCGGTGTTCGGCGCCGTCCTCAGCGCCGTGGTGACCGCCCGCCTGGGCGCGTCCGGCGTCGCCGGCCTCGATCCGCGGGCGGTGATGGACGGCGGCGCCGCGGCGCTCGACCGGCTGGCGCCGGCGGCGCGGGCGGCGGCGCTGCGGGCCTTCGAAGCCGGCTTCGAGACCCTGTTCCTGGTCGCCGCCGGCCTCGCCGTGGTGTCCCTGGTGCTGACCCTGTTCCTGGAGGAGCTGCCGCTGCGCTCCGCCAAGCCCGAGGGCGACGCCGCGTGACCTACCGCCCGGCGCGCAGGCCGCCGGAGCGGTCGCCGCGGCGCGACAGCCGCTCCGGCTCGCCGATGCCGAGGGCGAGGAAGCGGTGCAGGTCCTCGTCCGACCACGCCTTGGCCCGCGCGCTGTGCTGGATGTCGTAGCCGAGGCGAGAGACGCCGAGGCCGATCATCACCCGCCGGCTCAGCGGGCCGCGCATGACGAGGCCGCTGCGCTCGTCGACGACGCGGTGGTCGTCGCCCACCCGGAAGCGCAGGTTGACGAGACTGAGACCGACGTGGCGGCGCTTCAGGTCGTCGCCGTCCCACTGGTGGAAGGTCTCGGGATAGACGCGCACCGTCACCTCCGAACCGCCGCCGCGCAGATCGTCGGCGATGTCGCGGGAGCGGCGGATCGACACGTTCTCGTCCAGCTCGCCCAGCAGCAGCAGCACCGGCGCCCCGGTGGTCTCCGGCCGGTCGAAGCGGGCCACCGACCAGCCGTAGTAGGAGGCGTGGGCGGCGAAGGACGGTCCGTCCGCGCCGGCGAACAGGTCGCGGATCTGCCGGTAGGCGCACAGCACGGCGATCATGCCGCCGCAGGAGAAGCCGACGACGCCGATGCGCCGCGGGTTCACCCGGGGATGCTCGGCCAGATGCGCCAGGGCGGCGTGGGCGTCGGCCAGCAGCATCGCCTCCGTCACCCGGACGGCGCGCCGGTGGTGGCCGGCGTCGCCGAAGCCGCGCGGCCCGTAGCTGTCGACGACGAACGCCACGTACCCCCAGCGCGCGAGCTGCTCGCCGTAGGCGATCCCGCGGCACTCCTTCGGGCCCCCCACCCCCTCCAGGACGACCACCGCCGGCAGGCTGCGCGCCTCGCCCGGCCCGGCCGGCTCGAACAGCAGTCCCGCCCCCTCGGTCCGCCGCCGCCGCCGCACGCGCGGGTCCGCGGCATCGCGCAGGACATAGGGGTTGAAGGTGGGGAACGTGACCCGGCGCATTGGCGGCTCCTCCGTCTTGGCCGGGAATCCAACCGAGGGGCGGCGGCCCGGGTTCCGCCGGCGGCGAACGGTTCGAATGCGTCGGAACCGTGACGGTCGCCGCTCGTTGTCGTCCGCAGCGGTATCCTCATCACCAAGGGACGGCCCACGCCCCATGCCTTCGCTCGGCACGACGTGGGGGCTCGGACGGTTGGCGGCCCGCGTCGTACCGATGGCGTTGCGCCGGGGGCCACCCCGGCGGGCGACGACGGCGGAACGGCTGCAGGCGATCCCGACCCGCAACCTGCCGGTTCGCGCCCCCGTCATCATCCACTGGAACGACCAGCATGTCCCCTTCATCGAGGCCGCCCACGACGACGACCTCGCCGTGGCGCTCGGCGTCGTCCACGCCCACCTCCGCCTGGCGCAGATCGAGCTGATGCGCCGCGCCGCCCAGGGGCGGCTGGCCGAGCTGCTGGGGCCGGTGGCGGTCGACCTCGACCGCACCCTGCGCACGCTGGGCCTGACCAGTGCGGTGCGCGCCATCGTCGCCACCATGCCCGAGCGGACCTTCGCCTGGCTGACCGGCTTCGCCCGCGGCATCAACACGGTCATCGCCCAGGCGCGCGAGCTGCCCGAGGAACTCGCCCTGCTCGGCCACCGGCCCGAGCCGTGGACGGTGGAGGATCTGGTGGCGCTCGGCCGGCTGGCCGGCACCGACTTCACCTGGCGGGTGTGGATCCCCCTGCTGCGCCTGCGTGCCCGCAGCGACTGGCCCGCCCTGTGGGAGCGCATGATGCGCGGCAACGCCATGCCGGTGCCGAGCTTCGCCGGCGGCGGCGGCGGAACCGACGCCCTGCTGGCCCTCCTGGCGGCGTGCGGCCGCCATGGCAGCAACTCCTGCGCCGTCGCCGCCGAACGCAGCGCGAGCGGCCACGCGCTGATCGCCAGCGACCCCCATCTCGGCATCATGCTGCCCAACACCTGGCTGCTCGCCGGCCTGTCGGGGCCGGGGCTCAACGCGGTGGGGCTGATGATCCCCGGCGTGCCGGCCGTGGCGCTCGGCCGCAACCGCCGCATCGCCTGGGGCGGCACCAGCCTGCACGCCCAGTCCAGCGAGCTGTTCGACGTCACCGACCTGCCGCCGTCGGAGATCACCGAGCGGCAGGAGACGATCGGCGTGCGCTGGGGCCGGCCGGTCACCATGACCGTGCGCGACACCGCCTACGGCCCCATCCTCACCGACGCCCCGCTGCTGCCGGCGGCGGGCGGCCGGCGGCTGGCGCTCCACTGGGTCGGCCACCGGCCGAGCGACGAGGTCACGGCCCTGCTCGGCGTCAACCGCGCCACCGGCTGGGAGGACTTCCGCAGCGCCCTGGACGGCTTCGCCATCCCGGCGCAGAACATGGTGTACGCCGACGTCGACGGCCGGGTCGGCCAGTGCATGGCGGCGCACCTCCCCTGGCGGCCGCCGCAATCGCCCGCCGACCTGTTCATGCCGCGTGAGGCGCGCCGCCATTGGGAGCGCTTCGCCACCGCCGACACCCTCCCCGCCATCGTCGACCCGCCGCGCGGCTTCGTCGCCTCGGCCAACAACCGGCCGGAGCGGGCGGGCGAGGTTCCCGTCGGCTACTTCTTCTCGCCGGACGACCGGGTGCGCCGCCTGCGCGAGCTGCTGGGGCGCGACGCTCCGGTCGGCATCGACGACCTCAAGGCGGCGCAGCGCGACGTGCTCGTCCCCTCGGCGCCGGAGCTGCGCGACCGGCTGCTCGACACCGCCCGTGCGGCCGGCCTGGACACGTCGGCCGGCCGCGGCGCCTTCTGCCGCACGCTCGCGGCGTGGGACGGCCGCTACGACGCCGAGTCCGCGGGCGCCCTCGGCTTCGAGCTGCTGCTCTACCATTTCGCCCGCGCGCTGCACGGGCCGGCCGGCCTCGACGTCTACACCGCGGGCTGGGAGCCCTGGGCGTTCCTGCGCGACGACCTCGAGCGCACGCCGCCGGAGCGGCTGGCGGCGGCGCTCGGCCCCGCCCTGGACCGGGCGGCCGGGGAGATGCGGCGCCACGGCACCTGGGGGGCGGTGCACCGGCTGCGGCTCGCCCACGCGCTGGGCGCGGTGCCGGTGATCGGCCCGCGCTACCGCTTCGCCGACGTGCCGGCGGCCGGCGGCAACGAGACGGTGATGAAGACCGCGCACGGCTTCGCCGGCGACGTCCATCGCGTCAAGCTCGGCGCCAACGCCCGCCACATCTCCGACCTCGGCGATCCCGACGCCAACTGGTTCGTCCTGCTGGGCGGCCAGGACGGCTGGCTGGGCAGCACCACCTTCCTCGACCAGTTCGCGCTGTGGCAGCGTGGCGCCTACCTGCAGATCCCGCTGCGCGCCGAAACCGCCCGGACCCTGTTCCCCCACAAGACGGTTCTCACCCCCTGAGCCGGACGGGAGCCCGGCCCCGCCACGGAGGAGCCACGGCCGCCCCATGTTCGACGCCACGCCGCTGCTGCGCCTCTACGCCCGCACCCGCCTGCGCCGCCTCGCCGCGCAGCGGCCGGCGGCGGTGCAGGAGGAACAGCTGCTGCGCCTGGTGCGGCGCGCCGAGGCGACCCGCTTCGGCCGCGACCACGGCTTCGCCGCCGTCCGCTCGGTGCGCGATTTCCAGGAGCGGGTGCCGTTGCGCCGCTACGAGGATTTCTGGCGGGACTACTGGCAGGCGGTCTTCCCGCTGCTGAGCGACGTCACCTGGCCCGGCACCATCCCCTACCTCGCCGCCACGTCCGGGACGACCACCGGCGTCACCAAACACGTGCCGGTGTCGCGCGCCATGGTGCGGGCCAACATCCGCGCCGCCTTCGATCTGCTGGTCTTCCATCTGGCGAACTGCCCGCACAGCCGGGTGTTCGGCGGGAGCAACGTCATGCTGGGCGGCTCCACCGCCCTGGTCGAGCTGGCTCCCGGCGTGTGCAGCGGCGACCTGTCCGGCATCGCCGCGCGCGAGGTGCCGGCCTGGGCGCGCCGCCTCACCTTCCCGCCGCCGGAGCTGGCGCTGCTGTCGGACTGGGAGGAGAAGGTCGACCGCATCGGCCGGGCCTCGCTGGAGCGCGACGTCCGCACGCTGGGCGGCACGACGAGCTGGCTGCTGCTGTTCCTCGACCGCCTGGCCGAGCTGTTCCCCGACCGGCCGCGTTCCCTCGCCGCCTTCTATCCCGACCTGGAGCTGCTGGTGCACGGCGGCGTCAGCTTCGAGCCCTACGCGGCGCGCGTCGCCCGCTGGCTGGCGGGCAGCCGGGCGGAGCCGCGCGAGGTCTATCCCGCCAGCGAGGGGTTCCTCGCCATCGCCGACCGCGGCAGCGGCGAGGGGCTGCGCCTGCTGCTCGACAACGGCCTGTTCTTCGAGTTCGTGCCGCTGGAGGAGCTGGGAGCCGCCGTGCCCCGGCGGTTCTGGGTGCACACCGTCGAGCCGGGGGTGAACTACGCCGTGGTGCTGAGCTCGTGCGCCGGCGCCTGGGCCTACGTGCTGGGCGACACGGTGCGCTTCGTCGAGCGCGACCCGCCGCGGGTGCTGATCACCGGGCGCACCGCCTACACCCTGTCCGCCTTCGGCGAGCACCTCATCGGCGAGGAGATCGAGCGGGCGGTGAGCGACGCGGCGGCGACGATCGGCGCCGCCGTCGCCGACTACTCCGTCGGCCCCGTCTTCCCCGACTCGCCCGGGCAGCCGGGCGGCCACGTCTTCGTGGTGGAGTTCGCCGACACGCTCCCGGAGCCGGCGCGCCTCGCCGCCTTCGCCGCGGCGCTCGACCGGCGCCTGGGCGAGCTCAACGCGGACTACGAGGCGCACCGCGCCGGCGGCTTCGGCATGGCGCCGCCGCGGGTCGAGGCGGCGCCCCCCGGGACCTTCGCCGCCTGGATGCGCGGCCGCGGCAAGCTGGGCGGCCAGAACAAGGTGCCGCGCATCATCACCGACCAGGCGCTTCTGCGGTCCCTGCGCCGGGCCGGCGAAGGCGCACGAGGAGGTGGCCGTTCCTGAACCATTTGTAATCCGCCGGCAAGGCGGTCGTCAGCGGCCGCTCCCTAGATTGGCTCCATCGATAGCCCGTCATGGAGACCTCACGATGTCCAACGTCACCCCTGTCCGCGGAGCGCCGAAGCGCCGGCTGCGGCACACCGTCGCCGCGGTGATGCTCGGCACGACGGTCCTCACCGGCACCGCCTTGCTGTCGACGCCTCCGGCCGCCAACGCCGCGTCCGAGGCGCCGGTCGCCGTCGCCGGCCCCGAACTGCCGCGCAGCTTCTCGCCGCTGGTGCAGCGCGTCCAGCCGGCGGTCGTGACCATCACCGCCCGCCACTCGGCGGCCCGGACGGCCGAGCGCGGCCCGATGCCGCCCCTGCCGTTCCCGCCGGGTTCGCCCTTCGAGGAGTTCTTCCGCCGTTTCGGCGCACCGTCCCCCTTCGGCGACGACGACGGCCAGCCGGGCCCGCAGGGCCGCGAAGGCACGGCGCTGGGTTCCGGCTTCGTCATCGACGCGGGCGGGCACGTCGTCACCAACAACCACGTGGTCGACGATGCCGACAGCATATCGGTCACCCTCGACGACGGCACCGAGCTGCCGGCCAAGCTGGTCGGCCGCGACCCCAAGACCGACCTGGCCCTGCTCAAGGTGGAGAGCGACAAGCCCCTGCCCTACCTGGAGTTCGGCGACAGCGACCAGGCCAAGGTGGGCGACTGGGTGGTCGCCGTCGGCAACCCGTTCGGCCTCGGCGGCACGGTGACCACCGGCATCGTCTCGGCCCGCGGCCGCAACATCGACGCCGGCCCCTACGACGACTTCATCCAGACCGACGCCGCCATCAACCGCGGCAACTCCGGCGGGCCGATGTTCGACCTGGACGGCCGCGTCATCGGCATCAACACCGCCATCTACTCGCCCAACGGCGGCTCGGTCGGCATCGGCTTCGCGATTCCCTCCAACCTCGCCAAGACCGTCGTCGCCCAGCTCAAGGAGAACGGCCGGGTGGAGCGCGGCTGGCTGGGCGTGCGCATCCAGGAGGTGACGCCGGAGATCGGCACGGCGCTCGGCCTCGACGGCGGGCACGGCGCCCTGGTGGCCGACGTCACCCTCGGCAGCCCGGCGGCGGCGGCCGGCCTGGAGCAGGGGGACGTGATCCTGCGCTACGGCGACACCGCGGTGGACGACGTCCGCGACCTGACGCGTGCGGTGGCGGAGACCCGCCCGGACAAGTCGGTGAGTGTCAAGGTGGTGCGGCAGGGCAACGAGAAGAGCCTGGACGTGCGCATCGGCGCCATGCCGGACGACGACCAGGTGGCCTCGGCCGACGGCCCGTCCGCGACGGCGAGCGGCGATGTGGTGAAGGGGCTGAAGCTCGCCCGCCTCGACGACCGCACCCGCGCCAGCCTCGGCCTCGACGAGAACGTCGAGGGCGTCGTGGTCGCCGGCGTGTCGGCCGAGGCCGGCCGGCTGCCGGTGCAGCCGGGCGACGTCATCGTCAAGGTCGCCGGCAAGCGCGTGTCCTCACCCGCGGAGGTGGCCAAGCGCGTCGCCGGAGCCGAGAAGGAGGGGAGCAACGCCGTCCTCCTGCTCATCAACCGGCACGGCGCCGAGAGCTTCGTTGCGCTGAAGCTGAAACGGGCCTGAGCGCCGGTGGCTGGCGCCCTTCAGGGCGCCAGCCACCGCGCGACGATGGCGTCGATGGTGCCGTCCGCCTGCAATTCCGCGAGCGCCTTGGCGAACCGCTCGGCCTTCTCCTTGCGGGCCTTGGGAAAGGCGATGTAGCGCGGCACCTCGCTGAGCGGCTTGGGAAGGAAGCGGATCTTGGCCGAGACCTTCTCCTCGCGGGCAACGGAGGCCAGGGTGTGGAGATCGCCGATGACGACGTCCAGGCGCCCGGCCGCCAGTTTGCGGATGTTCAGGGTGTTGTTGGCGACGGGCTCCTTCTCGAGGAAGTCGGCGCCGTCGAACTCCGGCGTGTAGGCGAAGCCCTGGACGGTGCCAATCCTCTTTCCCCCGAGATCGGCCAGAGTGTCGTAGGCGATGCCGGAGTCGGCGCGGACGGCGAAGACGGTCAGGCCGGCGCGGTGGGGGCCGACCATGTTGTAGGCCTCGAAGCGCTCCGGCTTGCCGACGAACTGGAAGGCGAGGTCCGTCTGGTTCTGGTCGACGTCGTGGACAACGCGGCTCCAGGGTGCCGGACGGTGGTCCGGGGTGACGCCGATGCGCCCGAGGACGGCCTCGACGATCTCGGTGTCGAGGCCGGTGCGCCTGCCGTCCGCCGTGTAGTTGTAGGGTGGGAAATTTTCCTCCGACGCGACGGTCCAGGTCTCGCCGGCGCCCGCACCGGCGGCCATGCCGGTCAGCAGCGCTCCCACGGCCACCGCGAGCCGCACCAGGCCAGCAAGGGTCACGACCATCTCCCGGGGACATCCATCCGTGGCTCCGGCATAGCCGTCCCAGGTTGCAGGGGTTTGTCAGTTTTGCGGCGCCTCGATGATGGCGGCGGCGGGAGCCGGCCGGCGGCTTGGCGCCCCGCGGAGGGAGGACTACAATGCCCGACATGAAGGTTCTCGTGATCGAAGACGACGCCGAGGCCGCGGCCTACCTGGCCAAGGGGCTGAAGGAGTCCGGCCACGTCGTCGACGTGGCCAACGACGGCAAGGACGGCCTGTTCCTGGCCGGGTCGGAGCACTACGACGTGCTGATCGTCGACCGCATGCTGCCCGGCCGCGACGGTCTGGCGCTGGTGGAGATCCTGCGCGCCACGGGCAACCACACGCCGGTGCTGTTCCTGTCGGCGCTGGGCAGCGTCGACGACCGGGTGAAGGGGCTGCGGGCCGGCGGCGACGACTATCTCACCAAGCCCTACGCCTTCGCCGAGCTGCTGGCGCGCATCGAGGTGCTGGCGCGCCGGCGCGGCGCCGGCCAGCCGCAGACCCGGCTCAGCGTCGGCGATCTGGAGATGGACCTGCTGGCACGCACCGTCCATCGCGCCGGCCGCGAGATCGACCTGCTGCCGCGGGAATTCGCGCTGCTGGAGTACCTGATGCGCAACGCCGGCAGCGTCGTCACCCGGACGATGATGCTGGAGAACGTCTGGAACTATCATTTCGACCCGCAGACCAACGTCATCGACGTGCACATCGCCCGCCTGCGCCAGAAGATCGACAAGGACTTCCCGACGCCGCTCATCCACACCGTGCGCGGCGCCGGCTATTCCCTGCGCGCCGCGCCGGCGTCCTAGGCCCGGCGCCGTGCCCAAGCTGCTGCGCACCACCACCTTCCGCCTGGCGCTGCTCTACCTCGGCCTGTTCGCCGCCTCGGTGATGGTGATCCTGTGGGTGGTGTGGCGCACCACCGCCGGGTTCCTGGAGGCGCAGGTCACCGATTCCATCGCCGGCGACATCGAGCTGCTGCGCGAGGAGTACCGGTTCGGCGGGCTGGGGCGCCTGATCGACACCGTGCGCGACCGCAGCGACGATCCGCACACCAACGCCATGTATCTCGTGCTGTCGCCGCACGGCGCCCCACTGGCCGGCAACCTGTCGGGCTGGCCGCAGGCGGTGCCCGACGGCGACGGCTGGATGCACTTCCAGGTGGCCCCCACCGGCGGCCCGCGCGGCGAGCCGGCGACGGCGCGCGCCCAGGGCTTCGCCCTGCCCGGCGGGCTGAAGCTGCTGGTCGGCCGCGACATGAGCGAGCTCGACTCCCTGCGCGGCCGCATCGCCGCCTCGCTGGGCTGGGTGCTGGCGGTGACGGCGGCCCTGGGCGTCGCCGGCGGCCTGCTGCTGAGCCGCGGCGCGCTGACGCGCATCGAGGCCATCAACCGGACGACGCGGCGCATCATGGCGGGCGATCTGGCGGAGCGGGTGGCGCGCAGCGGTTCGGGCGACGAGATCGACCAGCTCGCCGGCAACCTCAACGCCATGCTCGACCAGATCGTCCGGCTGATGGACGGGCTGCGCCACGTCAGCGAGAGCGTCGCCCACGACCTGCGCACCCCGCTCACCCGCATGCGCTCGCGCATCGAGCTGGTGCTGCTGCACGACACCGACGACGCCGAGGTCTACCGCGGCGCCCTGCAGGAGACCATCGCCGAAGCCGACGGCCTGCTCGCCACCTTCCGGGCGCTGCTGTCCATCGCCGAGGCCGAGGGCGGGCGGCGCGGCACCGAGTTCGAGACCGTCGATCTGGCGGAACTCGCCCGCAGCGCCGCCGACCTCTACGAACCCGTGGCCGAGGAGAAGGGGCTGGCCTTCACGGTGACGCTGCCCGACGGGCCGGTGCCGGTGCGCGGCAACCCGCACCTGCTGTCGCAGGCGGTCGCCAATCTCCTGGACAACGCGGTCAAGTACACCGGCGCCGGCGGGCGGGTCGACCTGCGGGTGGAAGGAGCCGCCGACCACCAGGCCGGCCGTGTCGTCGTCGCCGACAGCGGGCCGGGCATCCCCGCGGAACAGCGCGAACGCGTCGTGCAGCGCTTCGTCCGCCTCGACACCGCGCGCGCCACGCCCGGCAACGGGCTGGGGCTGAGCCTGGTCGACGCGGTCGCCCGCCTGCACGAGGCCCGCCTGGAGTTCGCCGACAACGCGCCGGGTCTGACGGTGGCGCTGGTGCTGCCGCCCGGCGCGGCGGCCGGGGACGCCGGTCCCGGCCCGTCATCGTAGGAACTCCCGCCGGCCCCGCCGGTTTGCCAGGGCAGCGAACCGGCACGACCGCGATCCTGAGCAGGTTTGCCCAGGCCGGGCCATCTGTGGACCGATCTGGGCAAACCTGCTTGGCGTGCGCCGAGGCAAAAAGAGGGCCCGCCGGAGGGCGGGCCCAGTGATGACATCAGCGAGAATGACTCCTTGGCGTCATCCTGGAATATGGGGACCGCCGCGGCGGCGAGAACCCGGCAAGGGGTATTAACGCCAACGCCATAGGCGCCATCGCCGGGCGGGCGCCACCGGAAAATGCGGCGGAGCGCCCCGAGGTGCGTGGCCGTCCGCCCGCCCCGGCCGTTTTCCGGAGACCCCTCCCGCGCGGGCCGGGGACGGGGAGCACACGGCGCATGGACCATTCGATGGGAACGACCGGAGGACGACCGCAGCGCCGGAACGGGATCGGGTCCGACGGCGGCAGCCCCGGTCTGCGGCCGTTCGTGTGGCGCGTGCTGATCGTGGTCGGCGTGGTCGCCCTCACCTTCCTGGCCTGGCGGGCGGCGGACGCCCTGCTGCTGGTGTTCGCCGGGGTGCTCCTGGCCATCCTCTTCCTGCGCCTGGCCGGCTTCGTGCGGTGTTGGACCGGTCTGGGGCACGGCTGGGCGCTCGGCCTCGTGCTGACGGCGCTGGCGGCGGCCGTGATCGGCGGCGGCTGGCTGCTGGGCTCCGCCCTGGCCGGGCAGTTCGGCCAGCTGGGCAGCCAGATCGACAGCGCCCTGCAGGCACTGCCCGAGGACGTGCGCGCCCGGATCACCGAGAACGCCGCCAGCGCGTCCTGGAGCTCCTATCTCCGGGCGGCGGCGTCCAACGTCGTCTATTTCCTCAGCTACCTCGTGATCGTTCTTTTCGTCGGAATCTACACGGCGGCGTCGCCGCACCTGTACCGGCACGGCCTCATCCTGCTGGTGCCGCCGTCCGGCCAGCGCCGCGCCAACGAGGTGCTCGACGTCACCGGCTCGGCGCTCTGGAAATGGCTGCTCGGGCAGCTCGTCTCCATGGCCGTGGTCGGCATCCTGACCACCGCCGGGCTCCTCATGCTGGGGGTACCGGCCGCCGTGGCGCTCGGGCTGGTCGCGATGGCGCTCGAGTTCATCCCCATGGTCGGCCCGTTCCTCGCCGCCGCCCCGGCGGTGCTGGTCGCCTTCGCGCAATCGCCGTCCCTGGCGATCTGGACCGCCGTCGTCTACGTCCTCATCCAGCAGATCGAGGGCAACGTCATCCTGCCCGTCGCCCAGAAGCGCGTGGTCCATCTGCCGCCGGTGATCACCGTCGCCGCGATCACCGCCGGCGGACTGCTGTTCGGGCTGCTCGGCATGTTCCTGGCGACGCCGCTGGCCGTCGTGGCGCTCGTCGTCGTCAACATGCTGTACGTCGAGGACAGGCTGGGGGAAGGGCGGCATTTCCCGACGTGAAGCCGCCGGTGCACCGGCGGAGCCCACCGTCTATAACCGGCGCCGGCATGGAACCGACGTGGGAGCGGGGGGCGGATGGCCGGGAATTTGCTGATCTATGCGGCGGCGGCGGCGGCGGAGATCGCCGGCTGCTTCGCCTTCTGGGCCTGGCTGCGACTGGGGAAATCGGCCCTGTGGGCCGGCCCGGGGCTGCTCAGCCTGGTCGCCTTCGCCTGCCTGCTCGCCCGCGTCGACTCGGCGTTTGCCGGGCGGGCCTACGCGGCCTATGGCGGCGTCTACATCGCGGCGTCCCTGGTCTGGCTGTGGGCCGCCGAGGGAACGCGCCCGGACCGCTGGGACGTGGCGGGCGCCGGGCTCTGTCTTCTCGGCGCCGTCGTGATCCTCGCGGGACCACGCGGCGCCTGAAGACCGGTGGACGAGGCCGGTGTCAGCGCCGGGGCAGGCGCGGCAGCTCCATGGCCCGGCGGGCCAGCTCGTCACGGTGCAGACCGCGCTCGGCGAGGTCGCTGGGGCTCTTGCGGGCCAGCTCGCGGTAGGCGACGTAAGCGGCCGAGGTCTCGGCCCAGGCAGTCACGAATTCCTGGATCGCGTGCAGGATGCGGGAAGAGGCGCGCTCGGTGCCGTGATGGGAAAAGGTGGCGAAGCTCATAACGTCCTCCTGTCTTCTCGATGAAGGGAAGATACTCTGGGATGCCACATCCCACCACCCTCATTTCTGCATTGCAGTAGCGCAAAAACCTAGGAAATCCGCCATTTGTTGCCCTTATTTATTGCGCCGCAAATGATTTGGGCGTCCGAATGTTTGGTTCGTCTTTATGACGGTCCGTGGGTCCACCAATGCTGCGGGGGCAAGGGGCGGTGGAAGCCGGCGGAGGTGAAGCAAGCGTCGCCTCTTCCCGTTCGCCACCGGTCTGCGGCCCGCCCGTCGCTGCCGTGCCCCGGCCTCCTGCGGAGGCGAAGCGGGGGAGCGTTCCCACCCCGACGGCGCGCGAACGCGACGACGCCCGCACCGGGAGGTGCGGGCGTCGTCCGGGATCGAAGAGGGTGATTTGCGCTGTGTGCGTCCTGGTGACCTGGCGGCGACCTACTCTCCCACGTCTTGAGACGCAGTACC
>NZ_JBPJSP010000038.1:0-60551 GCF_051225715.1 Azospirillum sp. ST 5-10 | reverse complement strand
GGTCACCGTCGCCACCCTGAACGTACGCACGCTGTCGGCGTCCGACATCACCGTGCTCGCCGGCTGACGAGGGCGGTCCGGCGCGGCGGGGCACGAAACCCCTCTCCGCGCCGGACCGGCGTCGCGGATGCGGACGCGACGGCGTTCCATCAGACAAGATTCAATTGCCGCTCATCCAATTGCTATGATAACCGAAGTCCATCGGGGTAGGCTTTTCGGGGGAGGCCGCTGTGTTCGATTTCGGGTTGGTGTCGCTTCCGGTCATGGCGCTGTCGGCGCTGTTTGGGTACGCAGTATTTTTCGACGTGGATTCGGTCCTGTTCCACGACATCGAGGTACCGGCCTCGCTCGAATACCAGGGATTCACGCCCAACGTGGTCGCCTCGCGGCTCGCCCAGGAGGTGAAGGCGATCAAGCGGGAGGCGAAGACGGCCCGCGAGATGCGGGAGTTCAACCTGCCCGACGAGGAGTCGCCGATCCAGGCGCTGGGCCGCTACTACGACTTCCTGACCCCGATCGTCGCCACCCAGGAGCTGATCGGCCTGATCGAGTTCAGCTTCACCGGCAACATGGTCAAGGGCAAGGACGGTCTCAAGCTGACCGTGCACGGCCTCAACAACACGACCGGCAAGTCCTTCCACAGCTCGGTCTCCGGCCCCGAGCCGGAGGAGCTGGTGAAGAAGGCGGCGATCGACGCCACCCGGTTCATCGATCCCTACATCGTCGCTTCGTACTACTACGAGACGACGGTGGCTTCCGGCGGCACGGACTTCACCACGACGGTGGACGAGCTGAAGCACTGCACGCACGCCCTGCCGGCCAGCGACCTCCACTGGGTCCACAATCTCTGGGGTCTGGTCCTGCTCAAGCAGGGCAAGTACGACGAGGCCGTCGCGGCGTTCGACCGGGCGCTGGAGCTGAAGCCCGACTTCGTCCTGTCCATCCACAACCTCGGCCGCGTGTACATGGCCAAGGGCGAGTACGAGAACGCCATCGCCAAGTTCAAGCAGGTGCTGGCCCTCGACGCCGTAACGAACAAGCGCACGCCGCACGCCTACACCCTGTGGGGCGACGCCCTGATCGCCGAGGGGCAGCCGGAGGAGGCGGCCAAGAAGTACGATCTCGCCCTCAAGGCGAACCCCGACTATCCCGACGCCTACGCCAGCTACGGCAACCTTCTGCTGCAGCAGGGCAAGAGGGCCGAGGCGCGCAAGATGTACGAATTGGCGCTGAAGCTGGAGCCGAAGCGCGTGGAGTTCCAGAAGAACATCGACCTGCTGACCAACTGAGCATCGTGCGCGGCGCGGGGAGGAACGGATGCGGGCTCTCGTCCTGACGGTGCTGTCCGGCCTGCTTCTGGCGGGCGGCCCCTGCGCCGCCGCGGACGCCGACGGCAAGGGGGCGCCGCCGGTCGACGTGGCGGCGCTGACCTGCGGCGACGCCGCGGCGCTGGCCGCTGCCGACGCCAAGGGCTACGTCGCCGTCACCGTCTGGCTCGACGGCTGGCTGAACGGCAAGCGCGGCCTTACCGGGTACGCGCCGGGCGCCGCGGCGGCGCAGGCGGAGCGGTGGCTCGGCCAGTGCGCCGGCACCCCGGAGCGGACCCTGCTGGCCGTCGCCACGGAATCGCCGTCGCCCGCCGCCACGGCCGACGGCTTCGACATGGCGTTCCTGAAGTGCTACCAGTTCATCGATCTGGCCGAGGAGGACCGGCCGGCGGCGGTCGCCGTCATCCGCTGGAACGACGGCTGGCACGCCGCCGCCGTCGGCGAGACGCACGTCTCCGTCAAGGACCACGAGAAGATGACCGACGGCTTCCTCGACGGCTGCGCCGTCGCCAAGTACCGCCGCAAGAACCTGATCATGGTCATGGGCGGCAAGTACCGCTGACGGCCTCGGCCGGCGGCCGCGGACGCTCAGAGCGGGATCACTCCAGGTGGAATCGCCTGGACCGTGAATCCCGCTCTAAATCCAAGTGTTCAGAGCAAGATCGCTTTTGGCCGGATCGGCCAAAAGCGATCTTGCTCTAGTGGCCGCCGGGCAGCACGACGACCGTGCGCCGCGGCAGGGTGGCGCGGGAGAACACCTCCGTCGGCGTGTCGCGCACCGCCACCGCATAGTCGGGTTCCATCGCCGCCAGGAAGCGGGCCAGGCGGTCCTCGCTGAACCAGTGCATCGGCACGACGACCGCCGGGCGGATCTGGTCGATGACCCGGCGGATCGTCGCGTGGCTGGCGGTGAAGGCGCCGTCCACCGGCACCATCAGCACGTCGATGAGGCCGAGCTCGCCGAGGTGGAGGTCGGTCAGGTCGTGGTGCAGATGGCCGACATGGGCGAAGCACAGGCCGGCGGTCTCGAACACGAAGATCGAGTTGCCGGCGACCCGGGTGCCGCCGAGGTCGCGCACGTTGGTCGGCACGTTGCGCACCCGCAGGTCCTTCACCTCGACGTTGTGCTGGGCCATCCCGCCGTCCTCCCAGCCACGCAGCAGATGGGCGATGCCGGGGTCGGGCATGACCGTGTAGTGGGTGCCGTGGGCGTTGTTCATGGTCGCCACGGTCGGCGTCGACGGCGGCGGGAAGCGGCCGTTGTAGTCGGTGACCGCGCTCACCCCGCCCGGCGTCTCCAGGAGGAAGCTGGCATGGCCGAGGAAGGTCAGCCGGACGGTTCCCGCCGCCGGAGCCTCGGTGGCGGCGGTGCGCAGGGCAGCCGGGACGTAGAGTCCGGGCAGGCCGGCGATCGGCAGGCAGTCGGCCAGCGCCGCGCGCCCGGGCAGGGCGACGGCCACGACGGTGATGGCCACGACGGCGATGGCCGCGCGCGCACGGCGGACGGTGACGGCGAGGGATGCGATCATGGAACGTCTCCGCGGGCTGGGGGCGGCTCCGAACGACGACGGGAAGTAAGGTGGGGCGTCTGGCGCCGGGACAAGGGCGCGCCGCGCCGTCCGGACGATGGGGCGGCCCCGGGCCCACGGCCGCCGCTCGGATCGGTCAGTTGTAAGGAACGCAGTCCTTGAACGGGGGGCGTCCGCGGCCGGCTACTGGCTGGCCCAGATGATGCGGGCCATCCAGGCGAGATCGCCGCGCGGGATCACCCGGTCGGGGTGGGCGCGGTTGATCGACATCAGCTCGACCCGGGTCGCGGTCTCGCGGACGAGCTGCTTGGCCATGACCTCGCCCTCGCGGGTGCGCACGACGACGCGGTCGCCGCGGCGGATCTGCGCGGCCGGCGAGACGATGATGGTGTCGCCGTCGCGGTAGACCGGCTCCATGCTGTCGCCGGTGACCTCCAGCGCGTAGGCGTGCGGGTCGCCCAGGCTGGGGAACAGCAGCTCGTCCCACCCCGCCCCGGCGGGATAGCCGGCGTCGTCGAAATAGCCGGCGGCGCCGGCCTGGGCGTAGCCGATCACCGGCACGCGCTGCATGGCGGCGCTGCCGGGAACGTCGCCGACCAGGCTGACGAACTCGGCCAGCGAGGCGCCGGTCGCCTCGAGCACCTTGGAGATGCTCTCGGTCGACGGCCAGCGCAGCTTGCCGTCGCCGGTGATCCGCTTGCTCTTGTTGAAGGTCGTCGGATCGAGCCCGGCGCGGCGCGCCAGCCCGGACGCCGACAGCCCGTTCTGGGCCGCCAGCCGGTCGATCGCCCGCCAGATATCCGAATGTTTCAACATGGGATCATTGTCCCATAGTCTGCGGTCCTCGTCCCTAGGAACGTATTCTCAAAAAGCGCTTGACGGGGCGTCTCGAAGAGAACATAAAGTGAACACAAGTTCCACCGCGCCGCTAGCCGCCCCGGCCGCCGCGCGCAGCGCGCGAAACGACGCGCCACAAGCCCCGAATCCAGCATGAGGTGCCGCCCGATGCCCCGCGACCAGCATGTTCCCCGTTCCGTCGCGTCGTGTGACGGCGTTCCCTTCGGCACTGCCGAAGAGGCTTGGTTCTGGTCCGTCCAGGCCCACGACGCCAAGGCCGAGGGGGCGCGGATCGTCGCCGGCCGCGGCCTGGTCGTCCGCCCCTGCGAGCCCGACGACGTGCTGCGCGCGGTCGACCGGTTGTTCCGTCAGCGCCGGCTGGTGCGCGACCACCTGCACGTGCTGGTCCATTACGGGCGTCGGCTGATGCCGCCCGATCCCGAACGGCGCCACGAGCAGCGCGCCTGCACCCTGTGGCGGGAGGCCTTCGCCTGCCTCGCCCCGGTGCTGCGCGACAAGGGGATCGTCCAGTGAGCCGCCCCGCCCCCGGTCCGTCCGCCGCGCCGCCGCCGCGGGCCTGGGTGGTGTTCTCCGGCACCGCGGAGCTGTGGTGGCTGCGCCTGCTGCGCCCCGGTTTCCGCCACTGCTTCGTCGTGCTGAACGACGGTCGGCACTGGGTGATCGTCGACCCGCTCGCCCCCTTCACCGAGGTCGCCGTGCTCGACCTGCCGGCCGGCTTCGATCTGCCGGGCTGGTTCCGCGGCATCGGGCTGACGCCGGTCGCCGCCGGCCTGCGCCGCGGCCTGCGGCGGCCGGCGCCCTGGGCCCCCTTCACCTGCGTGGAGGCGGTCAAGCGGGTGCTCGGCCTGCACGCCCCCCTCGTGCTGACGCCGTGGCAGCTCTACCGCCGCCTCGCCGCCGCCCCGTCCGCCTGAGCCGCTCCTCCCGTCCCCCATCCGGAGGCCCCGTCCGTGTCCAGCCTCTTCTCCGCCCCCAAGCCGCCGTCCTCCGCCCCCGTCCCGGCGCCCGCCCCGCCGCCGGTGCCGGAACCGGTGCCACGCACCCCGCCGCCACCACCCCCGCCGCCGCCCGCCCCGCCGCCGCCGCCGGCCCCCGTCGTCGAGCCGCCGCGGCCGGCACCGCCGCCACCGGCGCCGGCGCCGGCCAACCCCTCGCCGCCGCCGGACTGGTGGTCGGAGCCGCCGTGGTGGGTGAACAACCCGCCGGCGTCACCGGCGCCGACGCCGCTTCCGGACCCGCCTGCGGCCGACCCGCTGCCCGACCCGGAGCCCGACCAGGACCCGGAGACGGCGGCCGAAACGGCGCTGCAGCGCCGCGGCCGCAGCCGCAGCGGGACCGTGCGCACCTCGTGGCGCGGCATCCTGGAACCGGGCTCCCTGGTGCCGGCCCGCAAGCGCCTGCTGGGGGAGTGAGCCGTGGCCGAAGCCGAGACGATGGAGGCGGCCGGCCGGGCCGCCGTCCCCGCCGCCGCCACCGCCGAGGACGCGGCAGCGCTGCTGGCGCGCTACCGTGCCGCCCGCGCCCGCCGCGGCGTGTGGGAGGGGCATTGGCAGGACTGCTACGATTACGCCCTGCCCAACGGCCGGTCGTTCCAGAACCGCGGCACCGCCGGCGAACGCCGCGTCGACCGGCTGTTCGACGGCACCGCCCCCGACGCGGTGGAGCAGCTGGCGGCCAGCCTGCTGTCCCAGCTCACCCCGCCATGGTCGCGCTGGCTCGGCCTGCAGCCGGGGCCGGAGCTCTCGGACGGCGAACGCGACCGCGTCGCCCCGATGCTGGACCGCGCCGCCGGGATCGTGCAGGGCCATTTCGACCGCTCCAACTTCGCCGTCGAGGCGCACCAGGCCTTCCTCGACCTGGCGACCGTCGGCACCGCCTGCCTGCTGATGGAGGAGGCCGCCCCCGGCGAGCCCGCCGCCTTCCGCTTCGCCGCCGTGCCGCTCGCCGACGCGGTGCTGGAGGAGGGCCCCGACGGCCGGCTCGACGTCACCTTCCGCGCCGACGAGCTGACCCTGGCCCAGCTCGACCGCCGGTTTCCCGGCGCCGCGCTGCCCGACGAGCTGCGCCGGCGCGGCACCACGGAGCCGGAGCTGCGCTTTCCCGTGCTCGAGGCGGTGGTGCCCGACGGCACCGCCTACCGCTGGTCGGTGGTGCTGGACAGCGGCCTGGCCGAGCCGGCGGTCCTCGCCGCCGGGCGCTTCGCCGGTTCGCCCTTCATCAACTTCCGCTGGCTCAAGGCACCCGGCGAGGTCTACGGCCGCTCGCCGGTGATGAAGGCGCTGCCCGACATCAAGACGGCGAACAAGGTCGTCGAGCTGGTGCTGAAGAACGCCTCGGTGGCGGTCACCGGCATCTGGCAGGCCGACGACGACGGCGTGCTGAACCCGGCCACCATCCGCCTGGTGCCGGGGACGATCATCCCCAAGGCGGTGGGCTCGGCCGGACTGACGCCGCTGGCCAATCCGGGGCGCTTCGACGTCTCGCAGCTCGTCCTCGACGACCTGCGCGCGCGCATCCGCCACGCCCTGCTCGCCGACCGTCTGGCCCCCGTCGCCGACGCCCGCATGACCGCCACGGAGGTGATGGAGCGGGCCGCCGAGATGGCGCGGCTGCTCGGCGCCACCTATGGCCGGCTGCAGGCGGAGCTGATCACGCCGCTGGTGCTGCGCGCCGTCGCCATCCTGCGCCGGCGCGGCGCCATTCCCGACATCGTCGTCGACGGCCGGCTGGTGGAGCTGCAGCACCGCTCGCCCCTGGCGCAGGCCCAGGCGCAACGCGACGCCCAGGCCACCCTGCGCTGGCTGGAGGCGGCGCGGACGCTGGGTCCCGAGGCGCTGACCACGGTCGACGCCGCGGCCACCGCCCGCTGGCTGGCCGAGGCGTTCGGCGTGCCCGGCAAGCTGGTGCGCGCCGTGCCGCCGGCGGCGGAGGCCCGCCATGGCTGACCCGTTCCACGGAGCCGACGGCTGGCCGTGGCCGGCCGCTCCCGTCCCGCCGCCGGCCGACGACCCGGCCCCGTGCTTCGCCCGCTGCTTCGCCGGCGCCGACGGTGCGCGGGCGCTGGCGGTGCTCCGGGCGATGACCCTGGAGCGCGCGCTCGGACCCGACGTGCCCGACGCGGCGCTGCGCCACCTCGAGGGGCAGCGCCAGCTCGTCGCCACCATCCTCGCCCTGGTCGCCCGCGGCGGCGGCCCCCGTTTTCCCCGCTAGAAGGAGACCCGCCCCATGGCCGAGAACCTGCTGACCGCGCCCGTCGGCGACCTGCCCGCCGGCACCCTGTCCGCCGGTGCCCGCCCGCCCCACGTGCCGGAGAAGTTCTGGGACGCCGAGGCCGGCGCGCTGCGCGTCGAAGCGCTGCTGAAGTCCTATCTGGAGCTGGAGCGCCGCCTGTCCGCCGCCCCGCCGGCGGGCGGGCCGCCCGACCGCGCCGGCATGCTGCGGGCGCTGGGCGTGCCCGAGCGGCCGGACGGCTACCGCATCACCTGCGGCCACGGCCTGTTCGAGCCCGACCCGGAGATCAACCTGCGCCTGCACGCCGCCGGCTACACGCCCGAGCAGGCGCAGCTCCTCTACGATCTGGCGGCCGAGCGCATGGTGCCGCTGATCCAGGACCTCGCCGCCGAGTTCCAGGCCGAGCGCGAGGTCGAGCGGCTGGTCGCCCGCTTCGGCGGCGAGGAGAAGTGGCGGGAGGTGTCGCGCCAGCTCCTCGATTGGGCCGCCAAGACCCTGCCGCCGGCGGCGGTGGACGGCCTGTCGACGACCTACGAGGGCGTCATGGCGCTCTACAAGATGATGACCGGGGCCGAGCCCGTCGCCCTGCGCGCCGAGGGCGGCGGTCCCGCCGCCGCCGGCGAGGCGGACCTGCACGCGATGATGCGCGACCCGCGCTACTGGCGCGACCGCGACCCCGCCCTGGTCGCCCGGGTGACCGAAGGGTTCCAGCGGCTGTTCCCGGGGGGATGAGCGCGGGGGGCGTCCGCACCGGTCCTCCCGCCCGGCCTTTCCCCGCTGACGTGGGGGGAGGCCGGGCGGGGGCAGCGCGACGGCGCCTCAGAACGGCGTCTCGGCCACCTTGCGCACGAGGAAGTCGCGGAACACGGCGATGCGCTTGGAATGGCGCAGCTCCTCGGCATAGACGAAGTAGGCGTCCACCTTGGGCCCGTCGATGTCGGGCAGCACGCGGACGAACTCCTTGTCGCCGTTCAGCAGGAAATCGGGCAGGGCGGCGATGCCGAGGCCGCTCTGGGTGGCGCGGAAGATCGCGTAGGTGCTGTTGACCTGCAGGATCGGGCGGCGGGTGCCCGGCGCCGGGTCGCCGACCTCGAGGATCCAGTTGACGTTGGCCACCGGCGCCCGCACGTCGGGCGGATAGGCGATCAGGTCGTGGTCCGCCAACTCGGCCGGCGTCTTCGGGATGCCGCGCCGCTTGACGTAGCTCTGGTGCGCGTAGAGGTGGAAGTGGATCGTCATCAGGTGACGCTGGATGAGATCCGGCTGGCGCGGCGTGTTCATGCGGATGGCGATGTCCGCCTCCCGCATCGCCAGATCCAGCTCGTCGTCGTCGATGATCAGCGACAGCTGCACGTCGGGGTAGAGGCCGAGGAACTCGTGCAGGCGCGGCGCCAGCCAGGTGGTGCCGAAGGCGACGGTGGTGGTCACCCGCAGGGGCCCCTTGGGGACCTCCTTGCTCTCCGTCAGCATCGCCTCGGTCATCGACAGCTTGGCGAAGACCTCGCGCGCCGTGCGGTGCAGCAGCTCGCCCTGCTCGGTGAGGATCAGCCCGCGCGCGTGCCGATGGAACAGCGGAACGCCGAGGCTCTCCTCGAGCGCGCTGATCTGGCGGCTGACCGCCGATTGGCTCAGGTTGAGCGTCTCTCCAGCGTGTGTGAAGCTGCCCGCTTCGGCCACGGCATGAAACACCCGCAGCTTGTCCCAGTCCATAATCCCGTCCCGTTGGCCGGAAGCAGCGTCGAAAAAACCCTGCCTCTCCTGTTGCTTTATTCGGCGTGCTCTGTGCCGCCTTCGGTTATAGCGGCAACGGGGCGTGAACGCACGCCCAACCGTGCGTTTGTCCGGTGAAACCTCGGCGCGCCAACCCTTTCTACACGTTCAACCGCCGCATTTCCCCTGCGCGGCGGCGCGAATCGACGTCAGCGTGGCGCGGGTGGTGATCTGTTCCGGGTCGACTCGCAGCTCGATCACCGCCGGCCGCCGGCTCCACATCGCCTCCCAGAACAGCGGCACGAAATCCTGCGTCCGCTCCACCGTCGCGCCGAAGGCGCCGTGGCTGCGGGCCAGCGCCGCGAAGTCCGGGTTGGTCAGGCCGGTGGCGCCGGCACGTCCGGGAAATCGCCGCTCCTGGTGCAGGCGCACGGCGCCGTACATGCCGTTGTTGACGACCAGCAGGATCGGCGCGGCGCCGGTGTGGACGGCCGTCGCCAGTTCCTGCCCGGTCGCCAGGAAGCCGCCGTCGCCGCACACGCCGAGCACGACGCGGCGCGGGTGCAGCAGCTTGGCGGCGACGGCCGCGGGCACGCCGTAGCCCATCGCCCCGTTGGCGGGGCCGAGCTGGCGGCCCGGGCGGCGATGGAGCAGGTGCCGGTTCACCCACCCGGAGACGTTGCCGGCGTCGCTGGCGACGACGGCGTCGAGCGGCAGCCGGTCGCGCAGCCAGGCGAAGATGAAGCCGAGATCGACGTCGCCGGCGCACGCCTCGGGTTCCAGCCAGATCATGGCGTCGGCGCGGGCGTCGGCGGCCCAGTCGGCCCAGCGCGGCTCGGCGATCGGCTCCAGCCCGCACAGCGCCTCGGCCATCGCCGCCGGCGCCGCCTGGATGGCGAGCGTCGGGCGGAACACGCTGCCCGGCTCCTCGGCGCTGGGGTGGCAATGGATCAGCACCTGGCGCGGCTGCGGACGGTCGATCAGCGCATAGCCTTGCGTCGTCGCCTCGCCCAGGCGCGCGCCGACCACCAGCAGCAGATCGGCGTCGCGCACCCGCTGCAGCAGCGCCGGGTTGGCGTCGGGACCGAGATCGCCCGCGTAGGCGAGGCTCTCGTTGTCGACGATGTCCTGCCGGAGCGGCGAGCAGCAGACCGGCAGCATGCTGGCCTCGGCGAACACCTTCATGGCCTCGCAGGCCTCGTCGCTCCAGCCGGAGCCGCCGACGACGACCAGCGGCCGCTCGGCCGCCGCCAGCAGCGCGCGCAGGCGCGCCAGGTCGGCGGCGCCGGGCTGCGCCCGGGTCGGTGGCGTCGGCGCCACGTCCGCGGCCGGCACCGCCTCCCCCAGCATGTCCTCGGGCAGGGCCAGCACGACCGGTCCGGGCCGGCCCGACGTGGCGGTGTGGAAGGCGCGGGCGACGAATTCCGGGATGCGGTCGGCACGCTCGACCGGCGCCGCCCACTTGGCGACGGGAGCGAACATGCGGGCGACGTCGATCTCTTGGAACGCCTCGCGCCCCACCGCGTCGCGCCCGACCTGGCCGACGAACAGGATCATCGGCGTCGAGTCCTGCATGGCCGTGTGGACGCCGGCGGCGGCGTTGCAGGCGCCGGGGCCGCGGCTGGCGAAGCCGATGCCGGGCCGCCCGGTGAGCTTGCCGCAGGCCTCCGCCATGAAGGCCATGCCGCCTTCCTGGCGGCAGGGGACGAGTCGCAGCTCCCGCGCGTCGAGGGCGGCGTCGAGGACGTCGACGACGCTCTCGCCGGGGACGCAGAAGGCGAGGTCGGCGCCGTGGCCGCGCAGCGCGTCGACCAGGAGCCGGGCGCCGGAGCGGGTTCGGGGGTCGGTCATGGGCCACGGCGCTCCGGTCGTTGCGGTCGACCGAAGTTAAGGCCGTGCCCCGGGAATCTGTCAACGGACGGCGCGCCGCCGGCGCCCCGCGGCCCCCGGCGGACCGTCCCTTTGACCGCTTGCATTCACCCCCGGCCGCGGCTATCCCGGACGGGCCCTGTCCCGACGAGGAGACGTCCCATGCCCGACCGCGAGCCGCTTCAGCAGACGCTGATTCGCGACCAGGTGATCGAGATCTGCGGCAACCTGGACGACATGCGCATCGCCAACATCATCGCCACCGGCGCGTCGCCGGCCGAGCTGATGGAGGCGCGCACCTGGCTGGCCTCCGACGATTATCTCGGTGGCGACCTCGGGCGCTCCGCGTCGGGCCGCGTCGCCCGCCTCGTCGAGATCCTCAAGGCCGACGAGCCCGACTGGGACGACCGCTGAGTCGACGGGCACCGGCGGGCGTCAGCGCCCGCGGAACACCGGCCGGCGCTTCTCCAGGAAGGCCTGGTAGCCCTCGCGGTAGTCGTCGGTGCCGAAGCAGCGGTAGCAGGATTCGATCTCGGCCGCGGTGAGCGGGGACGGATCGGCGGCGCGGCGGACGAACGCCTTGTGCCAGCGCGCCGCCAGCGGCGCCCCGGCGGCGATGCGGCCGCAGGTGGCGGCCACCTCCGCCTCCAGCCCGTCGTCGTCGACGACCCGGTTGACCAGGCGCATGTGGCGCGCCAGATCGGCGTCGAAGACGCGGCCTTCCAGCAGGATCTCCAAGGTGGCCGCGCGCCCGGCCACGTTGAACAGCAGCGTCAGTTCCGGCAGCGCCATGGAGATGCCGAGCCGGCCGACCGGCACGCCGAAGCGGCTGCGCCGGGTGCAGATCCGCAGGTCGCAGGCCAGCGCCACCGCCAGGCCGATGCCGCAGCACGGCCCGTCGATGGCCGCCACCGTGGGATGCGGCAGGTCGCGCAGCCGCTCCATGACGGCGTCCATGAAGGCGCCGTAGGCCTGTGCCCGCGCCGGGTCGCCGCGTTCGCCGGCGAACTCGGAGATGTCGGCGCCCGGACTGAAGGCGGCGCCCTCGCCGCGCACCACCACCGCCCGCACCGAGTCGTCGGCCGCCAGCTCGCGCAGGGCGCCGTCCAGGCCGTCCCACATCGGCCGGTCGAAGGCGTTCAGCCGCTCCGGGTTGCTCAGGCTGACGGTGGCGACGGCGTCGTCGCGGCGAACGGTCACGTGGCCGGCCATGCGGGGCCTCCTGTCGTTGGTGGCGAGGCGATGCACAGCACGCGGCGCTCCGCCGGTCAAGAGGCCCGGGCCCGCCTACATCTTGCTCTTGACCTCGCTGGCCGAGCGTTCGATGGCGTTGCCGCCGGCCTTCACGTCCTGGCCGATGCCTTCGACGGTGTTGCAGGCGGTGAGCAGCAGGGCGAGCGTCGCGAAGACGCCGGCGCGGGCGAACGTGAGCATGGGCCGACTCCTCTGTTGTGGCGTCTCCAAATATGGCGAAGCCTGCGCCGTTTGCACCCCCTTCGGCAAGCCGCCTGGACGGGGCGGCGCACGGCCCCCATAGTCAGACCGGTTCGACGGTCTGCCAAGGAGGGCTCCCGCACGATGCGCCACCGTCTGCTCCTCCCCGCCGCCCTCGCCGCGACCCTGTGGGCCGCCGACGCCCCGGCCAGGGACACGCTGACCATCGGCGTCAGCCAGTTCCCGGCCAACTGGCACCCGTCGATCGACGCGATGGCGGTCAAGAGCTACGTGCTGGGCATGACGCGACGGCCGCTCACCACCTACGACCCGGACTGGAACCTGGTGTGCATGCTGTGCACCGCGCTGCCGTCGCAGGCGGACGGCACGGCGGTGCTGGAGACGCGCGCCGACGGCGCCAAGGGCTACGCTGTCACCTACACGCTGCGCCCCGACGCGCGCTGGGGCGACGGCACGGCGCTGACCACGCGCGACGTGCTGTTCACCTGGGAGGTCGGCCGGCACCCCTTGAGCGGCTTCTCCAACGCCGAGCTGTTCGCCGAGGACATCGTCGCCATCACCGCGGCCGACGAGCGCACCTTCACGGTCCACCGCGACCGGCCGGTCTGCACCTACGCCGAGCTCAACGACTTCCTGCTGCTGCCCGAGCACCTGGAGCGCCCGGTGTTCGAGGCGGACCCGGCGCTCTACCGCCAGCGCTCCACCTTCGAGACCGACACCGCCAACCCCGGCCTCTATTTCGGCCCGTACCGCATCGCTGCGGTGGAGCCCGGCGCCCACGTGGTGCTGGAGCCCAACCCCACCTGGTGGGGCAAGGCGCCGCCCTTCCAGCGGGTGGTCGTCAAGGCGGTGGAGAACACCGCCGCGCTGGAGGCGAACCTGCTGGCCGGCCAGGTCGACACGATCCCCGGCGGCATCGGCCTGCCGCTCGACCAGGCGCTGGCCTTCGAGAAGCGCCACGGCGACCGCTTCGCCGTCACCTACAAGCCGGGCCTGTTCTACGAGCACCTGGAGCTGAACCTCGACAACCCCGTCCTCGCCGACGTGCGGGTGCGTCGGGCGCTGCTGCACGCCATCGACCGCGCGGCGATCAGCCAGCAGCTCTTCGACGGCCGCCAGCCGGTGGCGCACAACACCGTCAACCCGCTCGACCGGGTGCACGTGCCGGGCTATCCGACCTACGCCTACGATCCGAAGGCGGCGGCGCGCCTGCTCGACGAGGCCGGCTGGTCGCGCCTGCAGGGCGGCGTGCGCCACGACGCCGCCGGCCGGCCGCTGCGCCTGACCCTGATGAGCACCGCCGGCAACCGCTCGCGCGAGCTGCTGGAGCAGGTGCTGCAGGCGCAGTGGAAGCAGGTCGGCGTCGACGTGCGCATCGCCAACGAGCCGCCGCGGGTGCTGTTCGGCCAGACCCTGCGCGAGCGCCGTTTCGACGCCATGGCGCTGTTCGCCTGGCTGTCCTCGCCGGAGAACATCCCGCGCACCATCCTGCATTCCGGCATGATCCCGGCGGCCGACAACGGCTGGGCCGGGCAGAACTACACCGGCTACCGCAGCGCCGCCATGGACGGGATTCTCGACGCCCTGGAGGTCACCTGCGCGCCGGACGCCAACCGCGCCCTGTGGTCGCGCCTGCAGACGCTCTACGCCGAGGAGTTGCCGGCGCTGCCCCTCTACTATCTCGCCGACGCCTACATCCAGCCGCCCTGGCTGAAGGGGGTCGAGCCGACCGGCCACCAGTATCCCACCACCCTGTGGATCGAGAATTGGCGGGCCGAGCCGTAGGCGGCCCGCCATGACCCGCTTCCTCGCCGACCGCCTGCTGCAGGCGCTGGTGGTGCTGCTGGCGATGAGCGTCCTGATCACCGTGCTGATCGGCCTGATGCCGGGCGATCCGGTCGACCTGATGATCGCCGCCAATCCGAACCTGGGGGCCGAAAGCGCGGCCCGCCTGCGCGCCCTCCACGGCCTCGACCGGCCGCTCCACGAGCGCTACCTGAACTGGCTGGCGGCGGCCCTGCGGGGCGACTTCGGCTATTCCCGCCTCTACGCCCGGCCGGTGCTCGAGGTGCTGGTGCCGCGGCTCGTCAACACGCTGCTGCTGCTGGGGGCGGCCTTCGCGCTGTCGGTGGCGGTGGCGTTGCCGCTCGGCGTGTTCGCGGCGCGGCGCGCCCACCGGCCGGCCGACGACGCGGTCAACCTGTTCTGCTTCGCCGGCATCTCGCTGCCCCCCTTCTGGCTGGCCCTGCTGCTGATCCTGCTGTTCGCGGTCGGCCTGGGCTGGCTGCCGGCGTCCGGAATGGGGCCGGTCGGGGCGGCCGGGTGGGGGGAGCGGCTGCCCCACTTCGTGCTGCCGGTGGCGACGCTGACATTGGCCAGCCTGGGCGGCTACACCCGCTACGTGCGGGCCTCCATGATGGTGGAGCTGCGCCAGGACTACGTGCGCACCGCCCGCGCCAAGGGGCTGGGCGAGGGGCGGACGGTGTGGCGTCACGCCCTGCGCAACGCGCTGATTCCCGTGGTGACCGTGGTGGCGCTGGAGTTCGGCGCGCTGTTCTCCGGCGCCCTTGTGACCGAGACCATGTTCGCCTGGCCCGGCATGGGCAAGCTGATCTACGACTCGATCATGGGCAACGACTACAACGTGGCGCTGGTGGCGCTGCTGCTCGCCACCGCGACGACGCTGGCCGCCAACCTCGCCGCCGACCTCGCCTACGCCGCGCTGGACCCGCGGATCACCTTCCACGGGGAGCGGACGTGAGGGGGCGGGGCTTCCTGCGGCGCTTCGCCCGCCACCGGCTGGCGGCCGCCAGCGCCGTGCTGCTGCTGGCGCTGGCGGCGGCGGTGACCGCCGCCCCGGTGGTGGAGGCGGCGCTGGGGGTCGATCCCGCGGCGATCAGCCTGTTCGACCGCTACGGCCCGCCGTCGGCCGCACACCCGCTGGGCACCGACGAGCTGGGGCGGGACGTGCTGGTGCGGCTGCTCTACGGCGGCCGGGTGTCGCTGTTCGTCGGCGTCGCCGCGGCGCTGGCGGCGGGGCTGCTGGGCACCGCCGTCGGCCTGTTCGCCGGCTTCCACGGCGGCCGTGCCGACGCGCTGCTGATGCGGCTGACCGACGCGCTGATCGCGCTGCCGCTGCTGCCGCTGCTGATCGTGCTGGCGGCTGTCGACCTGACGCGCCTCGGCCTGCCGGCCGAGCTGGCGGGGGCGGAGGGGGCGAGCCTGCTGCGCATCGTCGTGCTGGTGGCGCTGTTCGGCTGGACCACGGTGGCGCGGCTGGTGCGCGGGGCCACCCTGTCGGCCCGCCGGCGCGACTACGTCCGCGCCGCGGTGGCGATGGGGGCGGGGGGCGGGCGCATCATGCTGGTCCACATCCTGCCCAACGTCGCCGCCCCGGCGGTGGTGGCGACGACCCTGACGGTGGGCAACGTGATCCTGCTGGAATCGGTGCTGAGCTTCCTCGGCCTCGGCATCCAGCCGCCCCTGCCGAGCTGGGGCAACATGCTGACCGGCGCCCAGGAGACGCTCGCCGCAGCCCCCATGCTGGCGGTGTGGCCGGGGCTGCTGATCTTCCTCACGGTGATCGCCGTCAATCTGCTCGGCGACGGGCTGCAGGACGCCCTCGACCCGCGCACCCTCGGGCCGCGCTAGCCCTATGTCTGCACCGCCGGCCGGCGCACCAGGACGAAACGTTGGTAGGCGTAGCCGATGCCGATGAGCGCGCCGCCCAGGCCGAGGAAGGACACCGCCCGCCACAGGCCGGTCAGCGCCGCCATGTCGACCAGGAACACCTTGGCGACGGTGGCCAGCACCACCAGCAGGGAGGCGTAGCGCAGGGCCAGCGAGCCGCGCCACAGCCCGCCGGCCAGCAGGGCGGCGCCATAGGCCAGCCATACCACCGACTGGGTGTACAGCTCCGCATCGGCCGGCGCGGGGCCGGCGAGGCGGGTGCCCTGGAAGGCTTGGCGCACCGACAGGGCCAGCCACATCCAGAACGCCGCGAGGCCGGCGGCGCCGGCGCCGAGGGCGAGGCGGCGGGCGCCGCGCCGCGCCGCCAGCCCGGCGAACCCGGCGGCCAGCAGGGCGGGCAGGGCGTAGGCGGGCAGCAGCGCGTTGACCAGCGGCATCGCGCCGACGGGGGCGTCGGTCCACAGCGGGTTGGCCGCCAGCATCGTGCCCAGCAGCACCTGTGCCGCCCCGAGCGCGCCCAGCACCCGCCAGCCGTAGCGGGTCGTCGCCCCGGCCGCCGGCGCGGCCCGGGCGTAGAGCAGCAGGGCGACGGCCAGCCACCACACCGCGTTCAGTCCCTGCTCCAGCAGGTCGTAGCCGGGCCGGTCGAGCGGTCCATCGGCGACGGCGAGCCGGATCTGCAGGCTGACCAGCAGCACGGCGAAGCTCAGCGCCCCGGCCTCCAGCACGGTGTGCAGCCGCGGTGCGGGTGTCCGCGCGAAGCCGGCCCGCGCCGCCACGAAGGCCAGCGCCGACAGCCCGTACGCCGGCCAGATCCAGGGCAGGCCGGTCAGCGGCCCCAGCGGACCGTAGGACAGCACCTCCGGGTTGAGGTCGAGGCGGACGATGACGGTGATCGCCAGGGCCAGGGCGACCGTGCGCAGTCCGGCCACCGGCACGCTGCGATGCACCGCCGCGGCGGCGGCGACCGTCCAGGCCAGCGCCACCGTCAGCCCGGCGTCGCGCAGCAGCAGGGCGGCGCCCAGGGCCAGCCCGCCGAGCGCCGCCGTGGCGTAGCCGGCGAGCACCGCCGCCCAGGGCGGGTGCGTGCGCAGGCGGGCGGCGTAGCCGGCGACGGCGGTGTGCAGCGCCGCCACGGCGGCGGCGGCGAGCGCCCAGTCGGCATCGGGGGCGCCGTCGCCGTGGCCGGCGTAGCCGGCGGCCACCAGCAGCGGGGCGCCCGATCCGCCGACCAGGGTGAACCAGCCGGCGCGGGCGCTGCCGTGGGCGGCGACGAACGACGCCGCGGTCAGCCCGGCAGCGGCGGCCACGGCGTAGGCGAGGCCGCCGGGTTCGGCGACGTCGATCAGCGCGCCCGCCGCCAGCAGCACCAGGGCGGCGACGGCGCCGCCGCCGGTGGGGCGGGCTCCGGCACGGTCGTCGGCGAGCAGGAGGACCGCGAGGGCGGCGGCGGTGGCGACCGTCGGCGCCACGGCGTCGTCCCCGGCCAGGAACAGCAGGCAGCCCGCCAGCAGGGTCGCCAGGGCGACCGCGAGGCCGGCACCGTCGAGCCGGCGCAGGCGGCCGCGCCAGCCGGGAGCGTTCCCGGCGGCGGCGGGGCGGCGCCGCAGGCCGACGGCCAGCGCGGTGGCGAACAGCAGATAGAGCGCCGCCGGCCAGGGGGCGCCGGCGCCGCTGCGCAGCGCCAGCCAAGCCAGCACCCAGGCGACGCCGCCCCAGTGGACCGTCGGCACCATCCAGCTCCAGCCGCGCCAGCGCGCCGCCAGGGTGGCGACCGCGGACACCGTGGCGAGGTAGGCGAACAGCGCGATCCCGTCGTCGGCGTCCCCGCCGACCACCGCCGGCGCCGCGTAGGCGCCGACGATGCCGAGGGCGGCGATGGCCGGCCCGTGGCGCAGCGCCAGCACGAGGGCCGCGAACGACACCGCGGCCAGCCCGGCGAAGGCCAGGCCCTGGGCGATCAGCCCGTAGAGGCCGTGGGCGGCGTAGAGGGCGGCGTAGGCGGCGGCGAGGCCGGCCCCGGCAACGGTGGGGGCGAGGTGGTCGGCACCGAGCGGACCGACGCCGCGGGCCGGCGGCCGGCGGCGCAGCCATTCCCCCGCGGCCACCAGCCCCGCCGCCAGCAGGAGTCCCAGGAGGAGGCGGACGGCCGGGGACAGCAGGCCCGATTCGATGGACACCTGGACGAGGAAGGCGCCGCCGAGCGCCAGCGCCACGCCGCCGGTCCATACCAGCCAGCGACCGGTCAGCCGCGTCTCCAGGCCGGCGAAGCCGCCGCCCGCCGGTCCGCCGACCGGCTCCGGCGGGAGAGGCGGCACCGCGGCCGGCTTCGGCGGCAGCGGCGGCGGCGACGTTGCGGAGTCCGGCGTCGCGGCGGCGTCCGCCGCCAACGCCGACGCGGGCGGGGGCGCGCCGGCATCGGCGGGAGGGCGCAGCGACTGGACGATCGCACGCAGGTCGGCGTTGTCCCGTTCCAAGCGCGTCAAGCGGCCGCGCAGCCGGCGGAACTCCGCCACCACGAGAACGGCGGCGATCAGGAGGGCCAATTCCATGGGCGTCCCCGGCTGGTGTCGCGGCCCATCCTGCGCGGTTCCGGCCGGTGCGGCAAGGGACGGACCCGGTCCGGCGCGGCGGCCGCCGCGCCGGGATCGACGGGGTAACCCCTCTGGATGAGAGGCGGCAAGCCATTGATACAGCTCGTGAAAGCCAGTGCCGCGCAGGGCGCGGCGGGATCGCCGGCATCGACCGGTCTTGCGCGCGTCGTCGCGCGACGGTAGATTTTAATCATTCTAGAAAATACGAATCGGCGCTCTCGGGAGCATGGGCGCAACGCATGGACGCTGTTCTGCGCCGGGATTCCGTGCGCGAGGGGGCGCGGCGTTGCGGTTCCCGGGGCGTCCGACCGGAGCGTCCGCCGTCCGCACGCGGCGGTGGCCGCTCGCCCGTTCGCCAAGAAGGGAGGAATGCATGACAACGCGCGTTTCCGGGAACCGTGCCGCGATGCGGCTGCTTCTGCTGGGCGGTGCCGCGGCGGCGGCTCTGCCGGCCGGCGCGGCGGCGGCCGACCAGAGCTTCATGCCCGTCGTCATCGAGCGCAGCTTCGACGAGACCATGGCCGCCGACAGCGCGGCCAGGCGCGACGTCATGGCCGAGCAGCGGGCGCTGATGGAGCGGCGCTACGACCTGGCCGACCGTCCCTCGGACACGATGATGTCGGGCGGCCGGAAAGCGGTGCAGGCGGGGGTCCGGGTCACGCTTCCCGACGGCATGAGCTGGCAGCGTCTGGCCGAGATGAGCCCCGACGAGATCCGCGCCCGGGGGGTGTTCCCGCAGGGCTTCCTGCCGCTGCCCCACGCCAAGCACGTCACCGGCGGCATGGTGTTCCCGCAGGTCCAGATCGACGCCATCGAGAAGGCGGAGCGCCGGTCGCTGAAGCGCTTCGACGTCGACTTCGATTTCCCCGACCACCTCATGCCGGAGTACCCGCCGCCCATCTTCCTGACGACCCACCCGGAGAAGGGCGACGTCTCGCAGGGCCAGGTGCTGACGATCAAGAACTACTACGGGCTGATGAACGGGCTGCTGACCCCGGTGCAGATCGAGGGGCTGCGGCTGCTGCTGACGCCGTTCCCGCAGCAGCAGTTCAACCAGACCGACGACCGCAAGGCGGAGGAGCCGAGCTTCGGCGTGAGCTGCCTCGACTGCCACACCAACGGCCACACCAACGGCCACACCAACGCGACCTTCCACCTCAACCCCGACACCCGGCCGCAGGCCAACCGCTTCCGCATCGAGACGGTCAGCCTGCGCGGCGTGTTCAACCAGCAGATCCACGGCAGCAAGCGCTCCCTGCGCTCGATCGAGGACTTCACCGAGTTCGAGCAGCGCACCGCCTATTTCGACGGCGACCAGGTGACGGCGGCGAAGAAGGGCGTGAACCTGCCCGACCACGCCAGCCAGGTGGTGATGATGGCGCAGACCCAGAACATGTTCGACCTGCCGCCGGCGCCGAAGCTCGACGTGTTCGGCCGTCTCGATCCGGCCAAGGCGAGCGAGCGGGAGCGGCGCGGCGAACAGCTCTTCTTCGGCAAGGGGCGCTGTTCGGAGTGCCACCAGCCGCCGATGTTCATGGACAACATGATGCACGACCTGAAGGTCGAGCGCTTCCACGAGCCGCAGATGATCCGCGGCCACCGCGCCGGGGCGGAAGGGCCGGTCAAGACCTTCACCCTGCGCGGCATCAAGGACTCGCCGCCCTACCTGCACGATGGCCGGCTGCTGACCCTGGCCGACACCGTGGAGTTCTTCAACCTGGTGCTCGGCACCCGGCTGACGGAGCAGGAGAAGGCCGACCTGGTGGCCTACATGCTGGCGCTGTAGGACGGTAACGCCCGCCGCCCGCCGCCCGGGACCGGCGGCGGGCGGTGCGGCTCCGGGATCAATGGGCGGGGTCGTCGAGCACGGCGTCGAGCGACGGCGCGTCGATCACCCGGTCGATCCAGCGCTCGAGGGTGGCGAGGTCGGCGGCCGCGATCCGCGCTTGCGCGGCTTCGGGAACCGTGCCGAAGCGGCGTGACAGCAGGCGCAGCAGGACGTGCACGCTGGCCTCGTGGCGCCCCGCCGCTCGTCCCTCTGCTCGTCCCTCTGCTCGTCCCTCTGCACGTCCCTCTGCACGTCCTTCGGCCAGCCCTTCGGCCTTCCATTGCTGCATCCAGGCCTTGCCCTGTGTCGCCAGCATCGTTCTCATCTCCGCCAGATCGTTGGGAACGGCGACCCGCAGCCCGACGCCGTCGACCGCCGTTTTCACCAGTTCGGTAAAAAGCCGCTTCAACTCGCCGTAACCGGGATGTTGCCGGAACCAGCCGATGACCTCGCCGATCAGGCGTTCCAGCGTCGCCGGCTGGTGGCGGTGCTCCAGGCGGAACAGCAGGGCCGCCAAGCTGTGCCGACGGGCCAGCTCGCTGTCCGGGAACGCCCCCATGTCGAGAAGATGGTAGCGGACCTGCGGTTGCCAAAGCCACAGCGGCGAATCCGGCGGCAACGCGACGAGATCGGCGACGGCCGTCGGCGCCGTCCAGCGCGTCTCCCCGTTGTAGAGGACGACCAAAAGCACCGGCGGCAAGCGGTCACCGGTCCGCAGCGCCTTCTCCGCGATCACCTGCTGCCAGAGCAGGCCTTCGTAGACCTGGGCGCGGACGGCCATCCACCAGTCGTTCTGCGACTGGAATTCGATGAGGAGATAGAGATAGACGGCGCTGCCGTCACCGGTCGGGAGGCGCCAGATGACGTCGCCTTCACGACGGTCGCCGGAATGGGCGTGGAACTTGGCGGCGACCTTCTCCATCCGGTCGAACGCCAGACCGGCCGCCGCAGCCTCGGGCACGAACTCGCGCACGAGCTGCTCGACCAGCAGCGGATGGGAGAACAGGCGGTGGTAGAGCGCGTCGGGGCCGGCCATCATCCCGGGCCGGCGCTCCCCGCCGGTTGCCGGCGGGGGCGATCAATGGCGGATGGGGGGAGATTCGAACTCCCGGTACCCTTGCGGGTACGCCGCATTTCGAGTGCGGTGCATTCAACCACTCTGCCACCCATCCGTGGCCGCCGCGGTGCGGAGCGGCGCGCAACCTAACCGAAACGCCGGGGGCCCGCAAGCCCTGTTTGCGGTCTTGTCGGAGAGGCATGACGTGACCGGTCCGCGGCGCCCGTGATCCGACCGATCGGGCAGGCCGTCCGCCCGTCCATCGGGCGGCCGCGGCATGGACCGGCGCCGCGCGGGGCCCGGCGCGGCGCCGGTCCCGCCGATGGCCAGGGATTGGGCGGCCGTCGTGCCGCGGGGTCGGTCCGTGCCGTCGCGCGACGGCGCAACGCCGCCAAAATCCGCGGCAAGCCTGTTGACTCCGGCAGAAAGCGGCGTATAAATCCGCCCTCTCACAAGCGGGCGTGCACCTTCGACGGTGGGCGACGGCCCGCCGTTTGTTATGGAATGGGCAGTGACGATGTTTGCAGTGATTCGCACCGGCGGCAAGCAGTACAAGGTCGCCAACGGCGACGTGATCAAGGTCGAGAAGCTCGCAGGCGACGCTGGCGCGACCATCACGCTCGAGGACGTGCTGATGGTCAGCGACGGCGGCACCACGACGATCGGCACGCCGACGGTGGCGGGCGCGTCGGTCGCGGCCGAGGTGGTCGCCCAGGACCGCGGCCCCAAGATCATCGTCTTCAAGAAGAAGCGGCGCCAGAACTACCGCCGCAAGAACGGCCACCGTCAGGATCTGACGGTGCTCCGCATCACCGGGATCAACGGCGCGGCCTGAGCCGGCGCCGTTCTGAAGGAGTAGGACTATGGCTCACAAAAAGGCAGGCGGCTCCTCGCGCAACGGCCGCGACAGCGCCGGCCGCCGTCTCGGCGTGAAGAAGTTCGGCGGCGAGGCGGTGCTCGCCGGCAACATCCTCGTCCGCCAGCGCGGCACGACGTTCCACCCCGGCGCCAACGTCGGCATCGGCAAGGACCACACCCTGTTCGCCCTCGTGAACGGCACGGTGTCGTTCAAGCGCTCGACCGGTGGACGGACCTACATCGCCGTCAACGCCAACGTCGAAGAGGCGCCGGCCGTCGCGGCCGAGTGACCGCGACCGGACCCAGCCTGACGGCTTCGTTCTCGATCGGGGGACCGGGCGACCGGACCCCCGATTTTTCTTTGTAGACAGACCCATGAAGTTCCTCGATCAGGCCAAGGTGTTCGTGAAGAGCGGCGACGGCGGGCCCGGCGCCGTCAGCTTCCGCCGCGAGAAGTTCATCGAGTTCGGCGGGCCCGACGGCGGCAACGGCGGGCGCGGCGGCGACGTCGTGATCGAGGCGGTGCAGGGCCTGAACACCCTGATCGACTACCGCTACCAGCAGCACTTCAAGGCCAAGCGCGGCCAGCACGGCATGGGCCGCGACCGCAACGGGCCGCGCGGCGACGACGCGGTGCTGCGCGTGCCGGTCGGCACCCAGGTCCTCGACGAGGACCAGGAGACGGTGCTGGCCGACCTCACCGAGGTCGGCCAGCGCGTCGTGCTGCTGAAGGGCGGCGACGGCGGCTTCGGCAACGCCTACTACAAGACCTCGACCAACCGCGCGCCGCGCAAGTTCCACCCGGGCTGGCCCGGCGAGGAGCGCTGGGTGTGGCTGCGCCTCAAGCTGATCGCCGACGCCGGGCTGGTCGGCCTGCCCAACGCCGGCAAGTCGACCTTCCTCGCCGCCACCACGGCGGCCAAGCCGAAGATCGCCGACTATCCCTTCACCACCCTGACCCCCAACCTGGGCGTGGTGCGGGCCGGCGAGGACGAGTTCGTCATCGCCGACGTGCCCGGCCTGATCGAGGGGGCGCACGAGGGGCACGGGCTGGGCGACCGCTTCCTCGGCCATCTCGAGCGCACGCGCATCCTGCTGCACCTGATCGACGGCACGGCCGAGGACGTGGTCGCCGCCTACCGGGTGATCCGCCAGGAGTTGCAGGCCTACGGCGGCGGCGTGCTCGCCGACAAGCCGGAGATCGTCGGCCTCAACAAGTGCGACGCCATCCTCGACGAGGAGCTGGCGGAGAAGAAGGCGGCGCTGGAGGCGGACTCGGGCGCCGAGGTGATGGTGCTGTCCGGCGTCACCGGCCAGGGGGTGCAGGCCGTGCTCTACCGCCTCCTCCAGGCCATCAAGGCGGCCAAGGAGGAGGAGCCGGAGGTGCTGCACCCGCCGCCCACCCCGGTGCAGCCGCGCAACTGGCACCTGCGCGATCCGCGCGCGCCCGACGGGGACGACGAGGGCTGGGACAACTACGACGACCTCGACGACGATGACGATGACCGGGAAGACTGAGGGCGCGACGACGGAGCCCGGCGCCACCCTGCTCGAGGCGCGGCGCCTCGTCGTCAAGATCGGCTCCGCCCTGCTGGTCGACCAGGCGACCGGCCACATCCGCCGCGCCTGGCTCGACGCGCTGGGCGACGACATCGCCGCCTGCCGCGGGCGGGGGCAGGAGGTGGTGGTGGTCACCTCCGGTGCCGTCGCCGTGGGGCGCGAGCATCTCGGCCTGCGCGGCCGGGCGCTGCGCCTGGAGGAGAAGCAGGCGGCCGCCGCCACCGGCCAGATCCGCCTCGCCCACGCCTACCAGGAGACGCTGGCCCGCCACGACATCACCGTGGCCCAGGTGCTGCTGACCCTGGAGGACACCGAGGAGCGGCGCCGCCACCTCAACGGCCGCGCCACCATCGACACCCTGCTGCGCCTCGGCGCCGTACCGGTCATCAACGAGAACGACACGGTGGCCACCGCCGAGATCCGCTTCGGCGACAACGACCGGCTGGCGGCGCGGGTGGCGCAGATGATCTCCGCCGACACGCTGGTGCTGCTCTCCGACATCGACGGCCTCTACACCGCCGATCCCCGCAAGGACCCGGACGCCGCCCACATCCCGGTGGTGCGCGAGCTGACCCCCGCCATCGAGGGCATGGCCGGCGAGCCGCCGCCCGGCTACAGCTCCGGCGGCATGGTCACCAAGATCGCCGCGGCGCGCATCGCCATGTCCGGCGGCTGCCGCATGGTCATCGCCAAGGGCCAGCGCATGAACCCGCTAGCCGCCCTGGAGTCGCCGCCCGAGCAGGGCGGGGCGCCGTGCACCTGGTTCCTTCCCGCCGCCGAGCCGCGGACGGCGCGCAAGGCGTGGATCGCCGGCCACCTCGCCCCCCACGGCGTGCTCGTCGTCGATGCCGGCGCGGTGCGGGCGCTGCGCCAGGGCAGCAGCCTGCTGCCGGCCGGCGTCGCCGAGGTCCAGGGCGACTTCGAGCGCGGCGACCTGGTGACCGTCCGCGACGCCGACGGCGCCGAGATCGCCCGCGGCCTGTGCGCCTACGGCGCAGAGGACGCGCGCCGCATCGTCCGCCGGCGCAGCGCGGACATCGAGGCGATCCTCGGCTACCGCGGCCGCGACGAGATGATCCACCGCGACGATCTGGTGATGCGATGAGACGGCCCGCCCTGCAGGCGATCCTCTGGGACATCGACGGCACCCTGCTGGACAGCGAGCCCTGGCACTACCGCTGCACGGTCGACGTCTGCCGCGACCATGGCTACGAGCTCTCGGACGAGGAGTTCGCCGCCGCGCTGGGCATCGGCTTCCCCGAGTTCTTCGCCCGCCTCGACGCGGCGCGGCCGATGCCGCTCAGCTTCGCCGCCTGGGTCGGCGCCATCACCGACCGCTACGTCGCCGTCCTCGCCCGGGTGGCGCCGCGCGAGGGCGCCTTCGCGCTGGTCGAGGCGTTCGCCGCCCGCGGCCTGCGGCAGGTCTGCGTCTCCAACAGCGGCCGCCGGGTGGTCGACGCCAACCTCGGCGCCATCGCCCGCGCCATGGGACGGCAGCCGTTCGAGTTCTCCGTCAGCCGCGACGACGTCGCCAACGGCAAGCCCGATCCCGAGCCCTACCTCCTCGCCGCCGCGCGTCTCGGCATCGCCCCCGGGGCCTGCGCGGTGATCGAGGACAGCCCGACCGGCGCCCGCGCCGCCAAGGCCGCCGGCATGCTGACCGTCGCCTGGCCGCAGCACGCCGGCCTTGCCTTCGAGGCCGACCACGTCGTCGGCCATCCCGCCGAGCTCGACTGGGACACGCTCTGCGGTTCCGGCGGAACCGGCGATCCGCTGGCCGCGGAATAGGGCCGCCGCATCGGTCCGCGGGGGCGAATGTCCTTGCATCGGTCGGGCATCGGGCGCAGGTATGCGGGGTCGAATCCGCTTTGGGCTTTGTTGGCCTTCGCCCGCGGGCGCCCGCCTCCGATCGGTTCCCTCAGTGATTTGATGCCCGCCGGCACTTTGCCGTGGGCAGCGTCGGCGCTCGGCGGTCCGCATCGCGGCCGCGGAAGGGCTCCGGCGTGCTCGCCGTCCTACGTCAACAACGGAAGGAACGCGACGACATGCTCGTTTACGTTCGCGACAACGACATCAACGGTGCCCTGCGCGCTCTCAAGAAGAAGATGCAGCGCGAAGGCGTCTTCCGCGAGATGAAGCTGCGCCGCAGCTACGAGAAGCCTTCGGAGCGCCGCGCCCGCCAAGCGGCGGAAACGGTGCGCCGCCACCGCAAGGCGATGCGCCGGCGGATGCTGCGCGAAGGCTACTGAGGCCGCGGCGCCGGGGGGCGTCTAAGCGGGTTTTCCCAGATCGGGCCACAGATGGCCCGGCCTGGGAAAACCTGCGGACTCTATGGTTTTGCAGGTTTTCCGAGCCCGCCCAAAGGTGGGCGGAGTCCGGAAAACCTGCTTAGGCGATGCCCCCCGGCCGGCTGCGCCCGCGCGGCTTGACGTTGGCGTCGCGGCGCAGATCCTCCGCCCACGCCGGCGGATAGGCGTCGATGCCGAACCGCCACACGCAGGCGTCGGTGCCGCCGGTCGACCGTTCCGACACCTGCGCCTCGTGTCCGTCCTTGCCGGCCTGCTGGGCGGCCTGCACGGCGGCGACCAGGGCGCCCGTGCGGCCGCCCTGGGTGGGACCGTAGACGTTCCCCTCGAAGTGGATGTACCAGCCGTCGGTGCGCGGCATGACGACGTAGTGGGCACGAGACACGAGATTCTCCTTCGGCCATCGGGCCGACCGGCGGGCTGGCCCGCCGTCGGATGGCCCGCGTTCAGATGGGATGTGCCGGTCTTCGCGGCGAGCCGGCTAATGATACGCGGGAAATGCACGGCGCCGGCTTGCTGTTTCCAAGTCGTCCCGCAGAGGAGCGCCTGAAAGTCTTGCGGTCCTCTGGATTCAAATGGGATGTCTTTGGGGAAGATTCAAGGGTGCTGCTTGGACCGGCAGCAGGAATATGGGACGGACGTGTGACAATGTGCTCCCTTCGGCACGGCTTTCCTGCCGGTATGATGGAGCCGTCGCCGATCTCAGCGCACGCTGGCGATGCGCCCGGGCGGGTGGCGGTCGCGGGCCTGTTCCCAGGCGATGCCGGCGGGAGCGGCCGTGGCCCAGATGCGGCGCCGAACGTCCATCTGCCGCCGGCAGTCGCGCGAGCAGTAGGTCGGTGCCGGTCCACGCTGCGAGGCCCGCTGGAACGGCCGGCCGCAGCATGCACAGAACAGGGTATCCATGTTTCCTCCGGGATTTTCTTCATACCGCGGTCTTTGTTCGCCGCCGCCGCCCATGATTCCCGAGTCGGCGCGGGCTGACCAGGGTGGATTTGCGCCGCGAAGGTCGGGGAAGCCCCCGTCCGATGGTGTGACGGACGGCGATTCGTCCGGCGAAAGAATGGTTTGGCGCACACGCACCGGGACTCTGCGACGATCCGTCGCGCCGACTGTGCGTGGCCCGGCGACCGCCGGGCGGTCGTGCCGGTGCCGTCGCCCGACCGGACCGCCAGGGCCCTTTCCCCTGCCACGGTGTTGAGGGCATCGTGGCGGCCCACCTCCGGACGGTGTCCCATCCACCTGGAAACGCGAGCTGATGACACTCCCTGCGATCCGCGATTTTCTGAAGAACGAGGCGACGGCCGGCATCCTGCTGATGATCGCGTCGGCCGTCGCCCTGGCCCTGGCGAATTCCCCCGCCGCCGACCTCTACCACCACGTGCTGGAACTGCCGGCCGGATTGCACGTCGGCGGCCTGGGCATCGACAAGCCGATGCACATGTGGATCAACGACGGCCTGATGGCGATCTTCTTCCTGCTGGTCGGGCTGGAGATCAAGCGCGAGATCCGCGAAGGGGAACTGTCGAGCCGCGCCCGGGCCATGCTTCCCGGCATCGCCGCGCTGGGCGGCATGGCGGCCCCGGCCCTGGTCTACACGCTGATCAACGCCGGCACGCCGTCGACGCTGGGCGGCTGGGCCATTCCGGCGGCCACCGACATCGCGTTCGCCGTCGGGGTGCTGGCGCTCCTGGGACCGCGGGTGCCGACGTCGCTGCGGATCTTCCTGCTGGCGCTGGCGATCATGGACGACCTCGGCGCCATCGTCATCATCGCCGCCTTCTACACCCACCAGCTGGCGCCGGCGGCGCTGGGCTTCGCCGCCCTGGCCGGGCTCGGGCTGGCGTGGCTGAACCTGATCGGCGTCAGCCGCCGGGCGCCCTACATGATCGTCGGCGCCATCTTGTGGGTGTGCGTGCTGGAGTCCGGCGTCCATGCCACCCTCGCCGGGGTGGTGCTGGCCTTCGCCATCCCGCTGCGGGTGCAGAAGGGCGACGAGGTGCTCCATCCCCTGCGCACGCTCGAGCACGCGCTGCACCCGTGGGTCACCTATCTCATCCTGCCCCTGTTCGCCCTGGCCAACGCCGGCGTGTCGCTGGCCGGGATCACCCCGGCCAGCCTGCTGGAGCCGGTGCCGCTGGGCATCGCCCTCGGCCTGTTCGTCGGCAAGCAGGCCGGCGTGTTCACCGCCACCTGGGTGGCGGTGCGGTCGGGTGCGGCGGCGCTGCCGGCCGGGGCGACCTGGCCGCAGATCTACGGCGTCTCGGTGCTGACCGGCATCGGCTTCACCATGAGCCTGTTCATCGGCAACCTCGCCTTCGCCGATCCCGAGCACGCGGTGGCGGTGCGCGTCGGGGTGCTCGGCGGCTCCATCGCCTCGGCGGTGGTGGGCTACCTGCTGCTCCGCCGCTGTGCCGGCCAGCAGGCGGTCCGCCTGGCAGAAGCGGCGCGGTGAGCGGGGAACCGCCGGGGGCCGCGGCGCGTTCCCCTGGGCGAACCAGCCGTTGTGATGGACCTTGAGACGAAAGCCGCCGGAATGGACATCATCCGCATCCTTCTCGCCATCCTGTTGCCGCCGCTCGGCGTCTTCCTGCAGGTCGGCTTCGGCATGCATTTCTGGATCAACGTGATCCTGACCATCCTCGGCTACATCCCGGGGATCGTCCATGCGCTCTATGTCATCATCAAGTTCAAGTGAGACCGACCGAGCCCGGCTGGAGCGGCTGCGCCACCTCGCCACCCTGCTCGATTCGCGCTGGCGCATCCCGGGGACCCGCATTCCCATCGGGCTGGACGGGATCGCCTCGCTCGTGCCGGTGGTCGGCGACAGCGCCACCGCCGTCGTCTCCGCCTACATCGTCTACGAGGCGATGCGCTTCGGCCTGCCCAAGTCCCTGATCGCGCGGATGGCGGCGAACGTCGGGCTGGACTGGCTGGTCGGATCGGTGCCGGTGCTGGGCACCCTGTTCGACATCGGCTTCAAGGCGAACCGCCGCAACGTCGACCTGCTGCACCGCCATCTGGAGGAGAAGATGGCCCGCCGGGCCGCCTGAGGGACGGCGCCGGATCGCCGCGGCGTTGACGCAAATCAAGGCCGCCGCGGCGATACGGTCGCACTCTGCGTGTCATGACGACGCACCCGACCGACGCCCTGAACCCCGCCCTGCTCGCCAAGTACGACGGGCTGCGCATCCCGCGCTACACCAGCTATCCCACGGCCCCGCACTTCTCGCCCAACGTGGCCCACGAGACGTACGCGCGCTGGCTCGGCGAGCTCGACCCGACGCGCGCCGGCTCCCTCTACGTGCACGTGCCGTTCTGCAAGCAGATGTGCTGGTACTGCGGCTGCCACACCAAGATCGTCGCCCGCTACGAGCCGATCGCCGAATACCTCGCCCACATCCGCCGCGAGGTCGATCTGGCGGCCGACCGCATCCCCGGCCGCCTGAAGGTCCGCCACATCCATTTCGGCGGCGGCACGCCCACCATGCAGGCGCCCGAGGATTTCGAGGCGCTGATGGCGCACCTGCGCACCCGCTTCGACGTGGCGGACGGGGCCGAGATCGCGGTGGAGATCGACCCCCGCACCCTGACCGAGGCGATGGCCCGGGCGCTCGGCCGCTGCGGCGTGAACCGCGCCTCGCTCGGCGTGCAGGACTTCGACCCCAAGGTCCAGGCCGCGGTCAACCGCATCCAGCCGCGGGAGATGACGGAGCGGAGCCTGGCTTGGCTGCGCGCCAACGGCGTCGGCCACATCAACCTCGACCTCATGTACGGCCTGCCGCACCAGTCGGTGGAGAGCGTCACCCGCTCCGCCGAGATCGCCCTGGAGATGGACGCCGACCGCTTCGCCGTCTTCGGCTACGCCCACGTGCCGTGGATGAAGACGCACCAGAAGAAGATCGACGAGGCGGCCCTGGCCGGCACGCTCGGCCGCTGGCAGCAGTTCGCCGCCATCGCCGGCGTCCTGACCGGCGCCGGCTACGCCGCCGTCGGCCTCGACCACTTCGCCAAGCCGACCGACGAGCTGGCGGTGATGCAGGCCTCGGGCCGGCTGCGCCGCAACTTCCAGGGCTACACCACCGACGACGCCGACGTGCTGCTGGGCTTCGGCGCCTCCTCCATCGGCGAGCTGCCCCAGGGCTACGTCCAGAACGCCGTTCCCTTCGGCGACTGGGCCGAGGCGATCGAAGCCGGCCGCCTCGCCACGGCCAAGGGGCTGGCGCTCGACGACGAGGACCGTCTGCGCCGCGCCGTCATCGAGCGGCTGATGTGCGACCTCGCGGTCGACGTCGGCGCGCTGGCGCAGCGCTTCGGCCGCGACGCCGGCCATTTCGACGGCGAGCTCGCCGCCATGGACGATCTGGCGGCGGACGGCGTCGTCGCCGTCGACGGGCGCCGCGTCCGCGTCCCGGAGGCGGCGCGCCCGCTGATGCGCATCGTCGCCGCCCGCTTCGACACCTATCTCGCCACCGGCGCCGGTCGGCACAGCCGGGCGGTGTAGTCGACCGGCCCGCCCCGGACGCAGCGACGGCGGAATCGCCGCCGCTGCCGCTGGCGTTGCGCGCGCAAATCGGCAACAGTGGACCCCGACAACGGAACCGGTCCGGGAAGGGTCTGGCGGACATGATCACGCTCTATACGTTTCCGACGCCCAACGGTCACAAAGCGTCGATCCTGCTCGAGGAGCTCGGTCTGAAGTACCGGGTGCACACGCTGGATCTGATGGCCGGCGAGCAGCGGGCCGAGGCGTATCTGGCGGTCAGCCCGACCGGCAAGGTGCCGGCCGTGGTGGAGGAGCTGCCGGGCGGCGTCCGGCGCCGGCTGTTCGGGTCGGGCGCCATCCTGCTGCACTACGCCGAGACCAGCGGCCGCCTGCTGCCGGCCGGCGAGGCGCGGCTCGAGGCGCTGTCGTGGTTCCAGTTCGGCATCAGCGATCTGGCGCCCACCGCGGTCGACGTGTTCCGCTTCGCCGTGCGGGCGCCGGAGAAGATCCCCTACGCCATCGACCTCTTCCGCGGCGAGATGGGCCGCTTCTACGACGCCCTCGAACGCCGCCTCGCCGAGGTCGAGTACCTCGCGGGGAGCGAGTACTCCATCGCCGACATCGCCTGCTATCCGTTCGTCGCCGCCGCGGCCCAGGGGGGCCATCTCGGCGAGCGCACCCACCTCCAGCGCTGGCGCGCCCAACTGGCCGAGCGCCCGGCGGTGCAGCGCGGCATGGCCGTGCCGGCATAAGGAACACCCAGGAACATGCCGATCATCGACCGTATCGCCGCCTTCAGCGCCGACATGGCGGCGTGGCGCCGCGACATCCACGCCCATCCCGAAATCGCCTACGAGGAGACGCGGACCGCGGAACTCGTCGCCACGACCCTGGAATCCTTCGGCGTCGCCGTGCACCGCGGTCTGGCCGGCACCGGCGTCGTCGGCTCTCTGCGCGGCCGCGGCGGCGGCAACCGCGCCATCGGTCTGCGCGCCGACATGGACGCCTTGCCCATGGCGGAGGCCAACGACTTTCCCCATGCCTCGCGCCACCCCGGCACGATGCACGCCTGCGGCCACGACGGCCACACCGCCATGCTGCTGGGGGCGGCGCGCTACCTCGCCGAGACGCGGGCGTTCGACGGCACCGTGCACTTCATCTTCCAGCCCGCCGAGGAGGGGCTGGCGGGCGCCCGGCGGATGATGGAGGAGGGGCTGTTCGAGCGCTTCCCGTGCGAGCAGGTGTTCGGCCTGCACAACTGGCCGGAGCTGCCGGCCGGCACCATCGCCGTGCACCCCGGCCCGGTGATGGCATCGGCCGACAAGTTCATCGTCACCGTCGCCGGACACGGCGCCCACGCCGCGATGCCCCACCGCGGCGTCGACCCGGTGCTGGTCGGCGCCCACATCATCACCGCCGCGCAGAGCCTGGTCAGCCGCGGCACCGATCCGCTGGACAGCGCCGTCGTCTCGGTGACCTGGGTGGAGGCCGGGACGACCTTCAACATCATTCCCGCCGAGGCGCGGTTGAGCGGCACCATCCGCACCTTCCGGCCGGAAACCCGCGCCCGCATCCACGAGCAGCTGCGCCAGCTCGCCACCAGCGTGGCCGCCGGCTTCGGCGCGGCGGCGACGGTGGAAATCCTCCCGGGCTATCCCTCCACCGTCAACAGCGAGGCGGAGGCGGACCTGGCGGCGGCCGTGGCCGCCCGCGTCGTCGGCCCCGACAAGGTGCGCTGGAACCCGGCGCCGTCCATGGCGTCGGAGGATTTCGGCTTCATGCTGCAGGCGAGGCCGGGCTGCTACGTCTGGCTGGGGCAGGGCGGCGACGGGGCCTCCGGCTGCCTGCTGCACAATCCCGGCTACGATTTCAACGACGCCGTGCTGGCGGTCGGCGCCTCCTACTGGGCCACCCTGGTGGAGACCGTGCTGCCGGCGGCCGACGCCCCCTGTTCTCCGGCGGGTGGAGAGCCTACCTAGCGGTAAGGGCGGTCGCCGACGCCGTCCCTAGCGAAGGAGGCTTGCGATGCGAACGTCCGAAGGCTGGCGGATCCCGCCCGAGTACCAGCCCGATCCGGAGGCGCTGGCCTACGATCTGGAACGGGCCCTGTCCTCGGTGGTGCTGCTGCGCGCCACGGCACCCCGCGACGCCTTCACCGCCGAGTCGCTGGGGACGGAGCGGGCGGGGCAGGGCGTGGTGATCCGCGACGACGGGCTGGTGCTGACCATCGGCTATCTGATCGTCGAGGCCGAGGAGGTGTGGCTGACCACCAACGACGGCCGCGCCGTGCGGGCCCACGTGGTGGCCTACGACCACACCAGCGGCTTCGGCCTCGTGCAGGCCCTGGGACCGCTCGGCGTGCCGGCGCTGGCGATGGGCGACGCCCGCCGGGTGCAGCCCGGCGACAACGTCGTGGTGGCCGGGGCGGGCGGCCGCGTCCACGCGCTGGCGGCGCGGGTGGTGGCGCGCCAGGAGTTCGCGGGCTACTGGGAATACCTGCTGGACGACGCCATCTTCACCGCCCCGGCCCATCCCTTCTGGGGCGGCACGGCGCTGATCGGCCCGGACGGCGCGCTCGTCGGCATCGGCTCCCTGCAGCTCCAGTACCAGGTGCCCGACGAGCGGGTCATGCCCTTGAACATGAGCGTTCCCATCGACCGCCTGAAGCCGATCCTCGACGACCTGCTGACCCACGGCCGGGTGCAGGGGCCGCCGCGGCCCTGGCTCGGCGCCTACTTCACGCAGAACGAGGCGGGGCAGGTGGTGCTGGCCGGCCTGGCCGGCGACGGCCCGGCGAAACGCGCCGAGATGCGCGCCGGCGACGTGGTGCGCGCGGTCGCCGGCGAACCCGTCGGCACGCTGGCCGAACTCTATCGGGCGCTGTGGGCGGTGGGGCCGGCCGGCGTCGACGTCCCGCTCACCCTGGAGCGCGAGGGCGACGTCTTCGACCTGCGCGTCGGCTCGGCCGTGCGCGAGCGCTTCCTCAAGGCGGCGCCGCTGCACTGACCGGTTCGCGGGGCGGATGCGAGACCCGGGGGCGTCCGCCGGACGCGAACGGAGGACGTCCCCCGGCACCGGCTGCGGCCTGCCGGATATGGTCGAGGTGGCTCGGCAGCCGGTCGGCCTTCATACGGGGCGTGCCTCCGCCAGCACCTCGGCGCGGAAGCTGCGTGGCAGGTCGCCGGGAATCCGCAGGTCGACCGGCACGTTCAGCAATGCCTCCAACTCCACCTGGAGTCCGCCGAGGTCGAACAGGGTCGCACCGGGCAGAGCATCCACGAGCAGGTCGAGGTCGCTGCCGTCCCGGTCCGTTCCATGGACGACGGAGCCGAACACGCGCAGATTGGTCACCCGATGATGGCTGACCAATGCGCGAGCGGCATCGCGCTGTCGTGCAAGGGCGACCGAAGGTCTCATACCGTCGAGCCGAAGTCCTGACACACGTTTGCCCCCACCCCGACCCTCCCCCGCTTCGCAGGGGAGGGAGGGGACCCGCGGCGGAGCCGTGGGGAGGGTGGGGGCAGGAGGTGTGTCAGCCATTCCGCTCGACGGTATCATGACACGCTTCTCCCGCGGCGGGCCGGATGAATTCTATCGCGGTGACGGCGCGTGGAAAAGGGACGCTCGGAGGGGCACGGTTCCCCAGCAATGCAAATGGGGCGCCCTTTCGGGCGCCCCACGGTGTCACCGGTTGCCGGGCCGCCTCAGCGCCGGGCCACCATGAGCTTCTTGATCTCGGCGATCGCCTTGGCGGGGTTGAGGCCCTTGGGGCACGCCTTGGTGCAGTTCATGATGGTGTGGCAGCGGTAGAGGCGGAACGGGTCCTCGAGGTTGTCGAGGCGCTCGCCCGTCATCTCGTCGCGGCTGTCGACGATCCAGCGGTAGGCCTGCAGCAGGATCGACGGCCCGAGATAGCGGTCGCCGTTCCACCAGTAGCTGGGGCAGGACGTCGAGCAGCAGAAGCACAGGATGCATTCGTAGAGGCCGTCCAGCTTGGCGCGGTCCTCGGGCGACTGCAGGCGCTCGCGGTCGGGCGGGGCCGGGGACTGGGTCTGCAGCCACGGCTTGATCGAGGCGAGCTGGGCGTAGATGTGCTTGAGGTCGGGGACGAGGTCCTTCACAACCGGCATGTGCGGCAGCGGGTAGATCTTGACGTCGCCCTTGACGTCCTCGATGGCCTTGAGGCAGGCCAAGGTGTTGGTCCCGTCGATGTTCATCGCGCAGGACCCGCAGATGCCCTCGCGGCAGGAGCGCCGGAAGGTCAGCGTCGAATCCAGGGTGTTCTTGATGTAGATGATCGCGTCGAGGATCATCGGGCCGAACTTGTCGAGGTCGACGATGAAGGTGTCGACCCGCGGGTTCTGCCCGTCGTCCGGGTTCCAGCGGTAGAGCTTGAAGGTCTTGGCCCGCTTGGCGCCCTGCGCGGCGTTGACGGTCTTGCCGACGCCGACCCGGGAGTTGGCGGGAAGGTTGAATTCGACCATTGTTTTGCGTCCTTGCCTGCGTTCCGGGGCCTCAGTAGACGCGCGCCTTGGGCGGGAACACGTCGACGTCGTCGGTCAGGGTGTAGAGGTGCACCGGGCGGTAATCGATCTTGACCTCGCCCGTCTCCGCCACCCAGGCCACGGTGTGCTTCATCCAGGTCTCGTCGTCGCGGTTCGGGAAGTCCTCGCGGGCGTGCGCGCCGCGGCTCTCCTGGCGGTTGCGCGCCGAGTTCATGGTGACGACCGCCTGGTAGAGCAGGTTGTCCAGCTCGATCGCCTCGACCAGGTCGGAGTTCCACACCAGCGAACGGTCCGACACGCTGACGTCGCCCTTCTTGGCGAAGGCCTCGCCGATCAGCGTCACGCCCTCCTCCAGCACCTCGCCGGTGCGGAAGACCGCGCAGTTGTTCTGCATGACCTTCTGCATCTCCAGCCGCAGCTCGGACACCTTGATCGAGCCCTTGGCGTTGCGCAGGCGGTCGAGGCGCTCCAGCGCCACGTCGGCGCTGTCGGCTGGCAGGGACTTGTGCGCCTTGGCCTCCTGCACCAGCTCCGCGGCGCGGATGGCGGCGGCACGGCCGAACACCACGAGGTCGAGCAGCGAGTTGGAGCCGAGCCGGTTGGCGCCGTGCACCGACACGCAGGCGGCCTCGCCGATCGCCATCAGGCCGGGCACCACCTGGTCGGGGTTGTCGGCCGTCGGGCGCACCACCTCGCAGCGGAAGTTGGTGGGGATGCCGCCCATGTTGTAGTGGACGGTCGGCAGCACCGGGATCGGCTCCTTCGTCACGTCGACGCCGGCGAAGATCTTCGCCGTCTCGGCGATGCCGGGCAGGCGCTGGTGGATGATCTCCGGCGGCAGGTGTTCCAGGTGCAGGTGGATGTGGTCCTTGTGCTCGCCCACACCGCGGCCCTCGCGGATCTCGATGGTCATCGAGCGGGAGACCACGTCGCGCGACGCCAGGTCCTTGGCCGACGGCGCGTAGCGCTCCATGAAGCGCTCGCCGTTGGAGTTGGTGAGGTAGCCGCCCTCGCCGCGCACCCCCTCGGTGATGAGGCAGCCCGAGCCGTAGATGCCGGTCGGGTGGAACTGGACGAACTCCATGTCCTGCATGCCGATGCCGGCGCGCAGCGCCATGCCGCCGCCATCGCCCGTACAGGTGTGGGCGGAGGTCGCGGAGAAGTAGGCGCGGCCGTAGCCGCCGGTCGCCAGCACCGTCTGGTGGGCGCGGAAGCGGTGGATCGAGCCGTCGTCCATGTTCAGCGCGACGACGCCGCGGCACGCCCCCTCGGCGTCCATGATCAGGTCGAGCGCGAAGTACTCGACGAAGAACTCCGCCTCGTGCTTGAGCGACTGCTGGTAGAGGGTGTGCAGGATGGCGTGGCCGGTGCGGTCGGCGGCGGCGCAGGTGCGGTAGGCCTGGGTCTTGCCGTACTGCGCCGTCATGCCGCCGAAGGCGCGCTGGTAGATCTTGCCCTCGGGCGTGCGCGAGAAGGGCACGCCGTAGTGCTCCAGCTCGATGATCGCCGGGATCGCCTCGCGGCACATGTACTCGATGGCGTCCTGGTCGCCCAGCCAGTCCGACCCCTTGACGGTGTCGTACATGTGGTAGCGCCAGTCGTCCTCGCCCATGTTGCCGAGGGCCGCGGAGATGCCGCCCTGGGCCGCCACGGTGTGGGAGCGGGTGGGGAACACCTTGGTGATGCAGGCCGTCTTCAGCCCCTTTTCGGCCATGCCGAAGGTGGCGCGCAGGCCGGCGCCGCCGGCGCCGACGACGACGACGTCGTAGGTGTGGTCCGTGATCGGATATGCGGTCGCCATGGCCGGTCAGACTCCGAAGGTCAGCTTCAGGACGGAGACGATGCAGATCGCCGCCAGCGCGTAGAGGACGAACTTGGTCACGATGATGGAGGCGACCTTCGCCCACTCATTGTGAACGTAGTCCTCGAACACGACCTGCATGCCGGCCGCCGCGTGGTGGAAGCCGACGGCGACGAACAGGATCATCATGGCCGCCGAATAGGGCGACCGCAGCCACGCGACCATCTCGCCGTAGTCGGCGCCGAGATGGATGATGACGGCGAGCACGAACCACAGGGTGAGCGGGACCAGCGCCAGGGCGGTGAGGCGCTGGTGCCACCAATGGTCCGTGCCGTGCTTGGCCGAGCCGAGACCGCGGGCGTTTCCCAACGGATCGCGCAGAGTGTTCTTGTTGTGTGCGCTCATGATCTGCCCCTCACCAGGCCATCAGGCCGACAATCCAGGCAAGCACCGTCAGCCCCAGCGAGGCGCCGACGACGATGTAGGCGCCGAGTTCGGCGTTCTGCAGCTCGAACGCCATGCCGGTGTCCCACACGAGGTGGCGGATGCCGTTGCTGAGGTGGTAGAAGAGCGCCCACGTCCAGCCGAACATCAGCAGCATGCCGAACCACGAGCCGATGAACCCCTGCGCGGTGGCGAAGGCCTCGGGGCCGGCGGCGGCGGCGATCAGCCACCAGGCGAGGAGGAGCGTGCCGATGACGAGTCCCACGCCCGTGATGCGGTGCGTGATCGACAGGGCCATCGTCCATTCGAAACGATAAACCTGTAGGTGTGGTGAGAGCGGCCGACTGCTGCCGTTTGCCATTTTTTGTGCGTCCTCTGTTCGGCTGCCGGGGGCGGCGCGGGTGCGGGTTGCCGCAGCGGCGGATCAACAACAAGCTCGCATGTGCGAAAGATTTTTCGGCGAACTCGTTTACCCCCTCTCGTCCCCACGAGTCAACGCGCCGACACCCGCTTGCGGGTGTCAGTCTACCACCTAAGTACGAGGGTGTCGGCAGTGCATCCGGCGCTGTGCCGGTATGCCGCAATCGCGGCCGCGCGCGGCGGCCGGACGCGGGCGTCGGCGATCAGCGTCGGCGGGCGGCGGGGCCGGCCTGGGGCAGGTCTTCCTCGAGGATCACCATGTGCAGAGCGTAGGACACCTCGCCCTCGTCGACGTCGCGGTGCAGGGTGCCGATCAGTTCGCCGCCGCAGGTCACTTCGGCGGACTGCCCGGCCTTCGCCGGCGGCTCCACGGTGATCGTGGTGTTGCCGAAGGTCTGGCGCAGATAGGCCTGGACGCGGGCGATCTCGGTGTCGGTCATCTTGGCGGGTGGCATGGCGATCGCTGTCCCTCTCCTGTTCTGTGGGCTCTACGAACCATATGGGTGGCCGGGGCGCCGGGGGAACTCCGGACGCGGTGCGGACGGGTCTATTTGTCGAAGCGTTTCACGTTGACGACCATCATCGTGTACATCTGCGAGATGAGGTCGGCGGGACGCAGGCGGCCGAAGGGGATGTTGTCCTTCGCCCATTCGACGAGGCCGTCGGGCGGGCGCGACGGCACCACTTCGTACCCCGTCTTCTTCAGCGCCGCAAGCACGGCGCGCGCCTGCTTGGTGTAATCCTCGTTGAACAAGGACTTGTCGGCATCCTTGATGGCCTTGGCGATGACGTCTTCGACGGGGCTCGGCATCGGTTCGTCTCATTCCACGCCGGCGCGCCTCAGCTCGCGGCCGAGGCGTCCGGTGCTCCACAGGAGGACCATGCGCAGGTCGCTGACCAGCGACCACAGCGGGTGGCGGAAGGTGGCCGGGCGGTTGCCCTCCACGGCGAGGTGGGCGACCCAGGCGAACCCGTAGCCGCAGACGACCGCCGCCGCCAGCAGCCACGGCTCGGCGCTGACGGCGGCGGCGGCCAGCAGCGCCAGGCCGAGCCCGGTCCCGGCGACGTGCAGGGCGCGGGTCGCCGGGCGGCTGTGCTCGCGCAGGTAATGGGGCCAGAACTCCGCGTAGCTGCGCGGTTCCGGCGGGGTCTCGGCAGCGGGCGGACCGGCCATCGCCACTTCCGTCGGTTCACGATCCTCGGAGCGATTGTTGCATTTCCGGGGGCGAGGGAATAGGTCAAACCACTCCACGTTTCCAGCAGAAGGAACCATCCCATGGGCCGCAAGGGCTACAGAATCGCTGTCGTCGGTGCCGCCGGCAACGTCGGGCGGGAGATCCTGGCCACGCTCGCGGCGCGGGACTTTCCCGCCGGGGAGGTGATCGCGCTGGCCCCGGCGGCGGGAGCCGGCCGCGAGGTGTCCTACGGCGACGACCGGGTGCTCGCCGTGCAGGACGTCGCCCGCTTCGACTTCCGCGGCACCGACATCGTGCTGGCGGCGGCCGGGACCGAGACCGCGGCCGCCGTCGCCCCCAAGGCGGCGGCGGCCGGCGCGGTGGTGATCGACACCACCGCCCACTGGCGCATGGATCCCGACGTGCCGCTGGTCGTGCCGGAGGTGAACCCGCAGGCGCTGGCCGGCTTCGCCCGCAAGCGCATCGTCGCCAGCCCCAACGGGGCCGCCATCGCGCTGGCGATGGCGCTCAAGCCGCTGCACGACATCGCCACGGTGCGGCGGGTCGTCGTCGCCACCTACCAGGCGGTGTCGGCGGCCGGCAAGGAGGCCATGGACGAGCTGTTCAACCAGACCCGCGCCATCTACGTGAACGACCCCGTGGAGGCCTCGGTCTTTCCCAAGCAGATCGCCTTCAACGTCATTCCGCAGATCGACCGCTTCATGGAGGACGGGACGACGCGGGAGGAATGGAAGCTGATGGTGGAGACCAAGAAGGTCCTCGACCCGCGCATCAAGGTGGCGGCCACCTGCGTGCGCGTGCCCGTCTTCATCGGCCACGCCGCCGCGGTCACCGCGGAGTTCGCCGACCCCGTCGAGGCCGATGCCGCGCGCCATGCCCTGCGCGACGCGCCCGGAATCGTCGTCATGGACCGCCACGAGCCGGGCGGCTACATCACGCCGGCGGAGGCCACCGGCGACGACGCCGTCTACGTCAGCCGCGTCCGTGAGGACGTCACGGTGGAGAACGGACTCTCCTTCTGGTGCGCCACCGACAACCTGCGCAAGGGCTCGGCCCTCAACGCCGTGCAGATCGCCGAGCTCCTGGTGCAGGAGCATCTGGGGGAGTGACGGCTCATCGGGGATAGTGCGGAGAAAAACACGAAGATTGGAAGATGAGAAGACTGGCGTAGAGTTCTAATCTTTTCAGTTCTTCCAATCCTCGTGTCTTAAAACCTGGTTCCCGTCCTATCGCCTGCGGGCCCGCTGCTCGGCAAGGCGGCGCCGGATCTCGTCGGCGACGCGCCGGGTGTCGTCGAAGGGGGCGTAGTCCCAGCGCTCCAGGGTGCCGGTGAAGGGGCGGGCGATGCCGTCGCGGTAGAGGGCGTCGAGGAAGGCGCGGAACTTGGGCGAGCCGCCCTCCAGCTCGATCACGTAGACGGGCTTGCCGGTGAAGCACGCCTCGGAGACCATCGACACGCTGTCGCAGGTGACCACCACCGTGTCGGCGAGCGCCAGATAGGCGAAGTAGGGGTTCTCGCCGGTCCCGTCCCACACCTCGGCCGGCAGGCCCGACAGCCGGGCGCGCAGGATCGCCTCGTTGTCGGCGCCGGTGCGGCGCGACGGGGTCACCAGCAGCCCGGCGCCGTGGTCGCGGGCGAGGTGCGCCAGCTTGTCCGCCACGTCGCCCATGACGGTGGGCGTGAGGTGGTAGACGCCGTTGCTGCCGCCGATCAGCACCGCCACGCGCGGGTGCGGCAGCGCGGCCAGCCGCTCGGCGTGGCGGGCCGCGGCGGCGGCCAGGGCCTCGTGGGTCACCCGGTGCAGGGCGCCGCGGGTGGTGACGACGTTGGGCCCGCGCAGGCGGTCGTGCTCCGGCACCACCACCAGGTCGAAGTGCCGGGGCGAGATCTGCGGGTCCTGGATGCGCACGGTGAAGGTCCGCCCGCGGGAATGGCGCCGCGCCGCCAGCGCCGCCGGGTTGCTCTGGCGGCCGATGGCGATCAGCACGTCGGGCCAGGGCGGGCCGACGGGATCGCCGTCGGCGGCGAAGGCGAAGCGGTTGCCGATGCGCAGGAACGGCGTGAGCTGCTTCCACGGGCTGCGCAGGCGGATGCGCTTGACGACGGGGGTGAGGCCCAGGGCCTCGGCCAGGCCCACCCCCTGGTTTTCCATGCCGGCCGCACCCTCGGTGACAACCCAGCAGGTCAGGTCTTCCATCGCGGTCTCGTGTCTATAAGGGTGCGGCCCGTCGTCGCGGCCCGGCGGGCGGTGCATCGAAAAGAGCTCGTCGCCGTCGGGTTGCATCGGGTTCCGGCTTGGCGGAGGGACTGCCACCGTGTAATATCCTTTCCCAGACCATCCCCCGGAGCGAACCGAGCACACCATGCGGCGGGTCAAACTCGACCGAATTGACCGGCGTATTCTGCGCGACCTGCAGAACGACGGCCGGATGACGAACGTAGAGCTGGCGCGGCGCGCCGGCATCTCGGCTCCCCCGTGCCTGAGGCGCGTGCGCGCCCTGGAGGAGTCCGGGTTCATACGCGGCTATCACGCCGACATCAATCCCGATGCGCTGGGCTTCGGGGTGACGGTGTTCGCCCAGGTGGGCCTGACGAGCCAGGCCGAGGCGGACCTGAAGAAGTTCGAGGATCTGGTGAACAGCTGGCCGATGGTCCGCGAGTGCAACATGCTGGCCGGCGAGTTCGACTTCCTGCTCAAGGTGGTGGCGGAGGACTGGGACGACTACCAGCGCTTCCTGACCACCAAGCTGACCTCGGCGCCCAACGTCGCGCACGTGAAGTCGGCGCTGTCGATCCGCTGCTCCAAGCACCTGCCGGGGGTGCCGATCGACGTCGACTCCCCCGACATCCCGGAATCCCTGCAGGACGACGAGGACGACGAGCCCGCACCGGCGCGCGCCGGGCGGTGAGACGATCATCCCTCCCCCGGCGCCGCCGGGGGAGGGAAGGGGCCCATGCACAGCATGGGAAGGGTGGGGGCGAGGTCTCGCAGGGAGGCCGGAGCCCCCGCGGTGCCGCACAGGCAGTCCGGCATTCGAGCGACACCTTGCCCCCACCCGGCCCTTCGGGCCACCCTCCCCCGCCGGAGGCAGGGGAGGGTTTGACGTCAGCCCGCCATCGCCGCGTCGATGCGGGCCAGCGCCTCGGTCAGCGGCAGGTCGATGCGCTGGATGCCGTACTGGTCGAGGAAGCGCGCCTCGTTCCTGGTGAGATCGCCGTCGATCACCGCCCAATGGGTGTCGGCCGCGCGCTTGGCGATCTGGCGGGCGAAGGTGCGCTGGATCTCGGCGTCGAAGCGGCAGCCGAGGAACAGGAAGCTGCGGCCGCCGCGGCGGTCGATCACCGTCTCCGGGATCGGCGTCTGGATGTCGATCTCGGTCAGCACCTCGACGAAGTCGCTGTCGGAGACCAGGTAGTTCCCGGCCGGCGAGACGCCGCCCGAGGGCTTGTACAGCACGGTCTTCCAGCCGGCGGCGGCCGTGGCGTCGGTTTCCGATCCGTCGGGCGCGTAGTACTTCACCCATTCGCCCGTCGATTGCGGGTGCGACAGCCCCTGCACCTGGCCCCAGAGGCGGCCGGCGTCGGCGGCCAGCAGCCGCTCCAGCACGTCGTCGTACCACACGTCGACCACCAGCGGCACCGCCGGCAGGCCGGCGACCCAGCGGTGCGCCGGCGTCGCCGGCACGTCGGTGCGGAAGATCTCGCTGAGGATGCCGTCGAGCGACTTGCGGTGGCGCCGCGTCTCGATGTACTGGGCGACCGCCGTCAGGCTGGAGCGGATGCGGCCGGGGGCCGCCACCTTGGCGTTGAGGCGCTGCGCCAGTTCGGCCGAGGTGCGGGGGATCGGGCAGCGGCCCTCGGGCAGGGTGGCGAAGGTGCCGGGCCCCAGGTAGGGCACCACGGTGCCCGCGTGCAGGCCGTCGGCGATGGCGCGGACGGCGTCGCCGGCCGTCAGGGTGGTGTCGCTCATGGGGGCATCCGTCCTGTGGTCACAAGTAGATGGCGGCGCCGGCGCCGGTGTTGACGGTGGCGTCCTTCAGCGTCTCGACGATGAAGCGCACCTGGTCCTCCGTCACCTTGTGGTGCAGCGGCAGGGCCAGCGTGCGGTCGGCGGTCTTCTGGCAGACCGGGAAGTCGGCCCGGTTGCAGCCCCGCTCCTGGTAGTATTGCTGGGTGTAGAGGGGCTGGCCGTAGTCGGAGGCGTCGACGGCGTGGGTGTCCAGGTCCTCGATGATCGCCTTGCGGCCCGACGCGGTGAAGCGGGTGCCGAGGTGAACGGCGTAGACCATGGGGTTGACCGTCTCGGCGCCGGGGCCCTTGTAGGGCGGCTTGATCCCCTCGAAGGAGGCCATGGCCGCGTCGTACCAGCCGACGACGCGCCGCCGCTTCTCCAGGATCTCGTCGAGCCGCTTCAGCTGGACCAGGCCCAGCGCGGCGTTCAGGTCGCCCATGGAGGCCTGCCAAGGCAGGGTGCGGGTGATGACCACGGTGTAGCGGTGCTCCGCCTCGCGCCGGCGCAGGTAGCGCAGCTCGTGCGCCAGCGCCCGGTCGTCGGTGACCACCATGCCGCCCCCGCCGGCCAGCAGGACGCCGGGTTCGGAGAAGTCGAAAACGGCGCAGTCGCCGAAGGTCCCGACCATGCGGCCCTTGTAGGTGGAGCCGATGGCCTCGCTGGAATCCTCGATCAGCAGCAGCCCGCGGGCGCCGGCGAGCGCGCGCAGCTCGTCCCAGTGGGCGGGATGGCCGTTGACGTTGCCGGCGACGATGGCGCGGGTCGCCGCGGTCACCTTGGCCGCCGCCTTCTCCGGGTTGATGGTGTGCTGCCAGTAGTCGATGTCCACCAGCACCGGCGTGGCGCCGCTCAGCGCCACCGCGTGCTGCACCTGATGCCAGCCGAAGGGGGAGCACAGGACCTCGGCCCCCGGGCCGATGCCGTGGGCCTTGAGGGCCAGCAGCAGCGCCATGGTCCCGCTCGACACCGCCACCGCGTGGGCGCGCCCGACGTGGGCGGCGAAGGCCGCCTCGAAGGCTGCCGTCATGCGCCCGTCGTTCAGCGGGCCGGCGGTGAGGACGCGGCCCAGCACCGCGACCTCGGCGGCGGAGATGTCGGGATCGACCAGGGGGATGAAATCGTCGTCGCCGGCGTCGGCCGCGGCGTCGTCCGCGGGGGTGACGGTGTCCAGCATGGTTCAGTCCTCCTCCTCGCGCTGCGCGATGACCAGGCCGCTGGCGGCGTCGGGGTCGGCGGTGATGGTCCAGCAGTGGTTGCGGCCGTCGACGAGGAAGAGGGCGAACCGCTCCTCCTCGCGGTACGGCTCCTCGGCCATCACCGAGGCGAAGGTGCCGGTGACGGGGAGGCCGGGGAAGGCGTCCTTCACGGCGTGCACCACGGCGGAGACGCCGTCGCCCGCGGCGAAGCGGGCGCCGGCCATGGCGGCGACGGCGTCGAGGGTCTGCGTCGACAGGGCCATGGTCGTCACTCCCCGCCGACCTTGCGGGCCTCGACGGTGATGGGCAGCCGCGTGTCGGCGGCCATCTCCGGCAGTTCGAGGGTCCAGCCGTTGGCGACCTTGACCCAGCCGCCCCACAGCCCCGGCTTCTCCATCGCGACGATGGCCTCTTCCAGGTCCTTCTTGGCGACGTAGATCGTGAACCCTTCGCCCACCTTGCGCACCATCACCTTCATGCTTCGTCTCCCGGGGAGTGACTCGTCGTTTCATGCGGCCAGCCGTGCGTAGAGCGGCGGCAGCGCGGCCAGCACCGCCGCCACCTCCGCCGCCGTGGTGTAGCGGCTGAGGGAAAAGCGCAGGGACGCCGCGGCCTCCGCCGCGCTCAGGCCCATGGCGGTCAGCACGTGGCTCGGCGCGGTGCCGCCGGACGCGCAGGCCGCCCCCATCGACACCTGGATGCCGGCGCGGTCGAGGCGCAGCAGCAGGTCCTCGGCGTCGGCCGGGCGGCCCCCCGGGTCGGCGAAGCGGAGGCTCGCCGTGTTGGGCAGGCGCGCCGCGCCGGCACCGTTGACCCGGCTGCCCGGCCAGGCGGCGAGAACGCCCTGCTCCAGCCGGTCGCGCAGCGCCGCCACCGCGGCCGCCGATCCCAGCGCCGCGGCGGCGAGCCGGGCGGCGACGCCGAAGCCGACGAGGGCGGGCACGTTCTCGGTGCCGCCGCGCCGCCGGCGCTCCTGGTGGCCGTGGATCAGCGGCGCCAGCGCCGTGCCCTTGCGCACGACCAGCGCGCCGGCGCCCTTGGGCCCGTGCATCTTGTGCGCCGACAGGGTGAGGAGGTCGGCGGGCACGACCGCCAGGTCGACCGGCACCCGGCCGGCGGCCTGCACGGCGTCGCTGTGGAACAGCGCGCCGGCGGCGTGGGCGGCGGCGCACGCCGCGGCGACCGGCTGCAGCACGCCGGTCTCGTTGTTGGCCCATTGCAGGGAGACCAGCGCCGTCGTCGCGTCGACCGCGGCGGCGACGGCCGCGGCGGCGACGCGGCCGTCGCCGTCCACCGGCAGCACGGTGACCCGCCACCCCCGGCGCTCCAGATCGGCCGCGAGGAGCAGGGTCGAGGGATGCTCGACCGCCGTCGTGACGAGGTGGCGGCGCCCCGATTCCGCCGCGGCGTGCAGCACGCCGAGGATGGCGAGGTGGGTCGCCTCGGTGGCCGACGCGGTGAACACCACCTCCGCCGACGCCGCCCCGACCAGCGCCGCCACCGCGGCACGCGCCTCGCCGACCGCCTGGCGCGCCGCCATGCCGGCGGCATGCGGGCTCGACGGGTTGGCGAACCGCTCCCCCAGATAGGGCAGCAGGGCCGCCAGCACCTCCGGCGCCGGCGCCGACGTGGCGTTGTTGTCGAGGTAGACCACGGCCCTCACCCCATCACGCCCGGGCGCGGGCGCAGGGTGGCGCCGAGCGGCGACAGCTCCTCCTCGAAGCAGCCGACCACCAGGCCCGCCGGGAACTCCACGAGGTACACGAAATCGCCGGACTCCTCGGCCCGGCCGACGCGGGCGACGACGCCGGGCGTTCCCTTGGGCACCAGCAGCGCCCCTTCCGCGGCCTGGGGATGGCTGCCGTCGTTGAACAGGTCCTCGGCGGCGGCGACGCGCATGCCCCAGTCGTAGACCGGCTCGCTCGGCGGGATGAAGGCGGGCGTGGCGGGGGCGTCGGATGCGGTCTCGGTCATGGCGGGGGTCCTTCAGCGCTGGGGGTCGTTGCAGTGGGCGTCGACCAGATCGAGCTCCCGGGCCCGCATGCCGACCACCATGCGGCGCTCGTAAAAATCGACGCCGTAGATGTAATACATCTGCAGGTAGGTTCCGACGGAGTGCACGTAGCCGACGTCGCCGGCCTGGATCAGCACCTCGCCGACCGGCCGCGAGGGGTAGGTGCCGTCGTTGCGCACGTCGCGCAGCGCCCGCACCTTCTGGCCGACCCGCAGCACGGGCGGGCCGTTCAGTTCGACGGCGTCGTCGGGATGGCGGGCGGAGTTGCGCAGGGCCATGGGATCACCTCACGGTTCCGGCTCGGGCCGGGGCAGGGGCCGGGTTGGCGGGGCGGCGAGCCGGCCGCGGGCGACGTCGCGGACCTCCTCGACCGGGTCGTCGGCCAGCACGCCCAGCTCGTCGGGGGCGATGCGGCTGGCGACGACGTAGCGCACGCACCAGTCGGCATCGCGGAGGAGCGGCGAGAGCTTGTCCGGCGGCAGGCGCTGGGCGACCAGCAGGCGCACCCGCGGGCTGTCGTCCCACGCCATGCTCATCAGCCACTCCATGCCGATCCGCCGCGCCACCTCCAGGCGCACCTCGGGATCGTCGTCGTGCATCATCGCCGGCAGCATCCCCTCCGGCGCGCGGCGGGCGACCCGCAGCCGCACGGCGTAGTCGGCGTCCTGCATCATCGGCGCGAGGTCGGCGTCCTCCAGGCGCGAGGCGACGGCGATGCGCACCTCCCGCTCGGGATCGCTGCGCATGCGCAGCAGCAGGCGGCGCGGCAGCCGGCGGGCGACGGAGGTGCGCACGGTCTCGTCCGGATCCTCCATGAGGCGGGGCAGCGAGAAGATGGGGGCGCAGCGGACGGCGATGGCGCGCACCTCGAAGTAGGGATGGTCGAGGTGGTCGGCGGCCAGCTCCGGGTTGCGCTCGAAGAAGCGCTGGATGCGCTTGGCGTAGCGGTCGTTGACGCAGGCCCGCAGCGGTTCGCAGCGTCCCGCCCGCAGCAGCGCGGCATGGCCGCAGCCGCGGCAGTCCACCGCGCGGCCGAGCCAGTCGTAGGCGCCGTCGATCTCGCTCATCCCTCCTCCTCCGGGCGTCCGTGCCCGTCGGCGACGGCGACCAGGCGGCGCGCGCCCATGCGGTCGGCGGGATCGAGGGCGGCGACGGCGGCGAGCGCCTCGCGTCCCTCCTCCAGCCGGCCGAGCCGCAGCAGCAGGTAGCCGACCGCGGTCAGCGCGAAGAGGAAGAAGCGCGGCGCCGGGTCGAGGCCGCGGAAATCGGCGGTGGCCGGGGTGACGGCGCGCCAGTCCGGATCGTTGACGCCGAGCCCGGCCAGCGCGTGGCCCAGCAGGCGCCGGCCGTAGTGCAGGGCGGTGTCGAGGTTCGCCTTGTAGAAGTGGAACTTGTAGTGGCCGAGATCGACCAGGCGGTGGCCGGGGGCGCGGCGTGCGGCGGCGGCGAGATGGGCCTCGGCCGCCGCGGTGTCGGCGTAGCACGCCGCCGCCAGGTGGAGGCAGCGTTCCGCCTCGGCCGGCAGGTCGCCGCCGTAATAGCAGCGGTCCAGCCACGTCTCGTCCACGTCCGCCAGCATGGGTCACCTCCCCCGAGGGTCCCCGCCTTCCACCGCCGCGGGCGGGAGGCGGGGACGGTCGCCGGGCCTCCCGTCAGGCCGGGACGCAGCAGTCGGCCGGGCAGACGGAGGCGCACTGCGGGCTGTCGAACTGGCCCTGGCACTCCGTGCACTTCGCGGGGTCGATGATGTAGGTGCCCTTCTTGAAGCTGATGGCGACGTTCGGGCACTCGGCCTCGCAGGCGCCGCAGACGGTGCACTCGGCGGACTTGATCTTGTAAGCCATGTCACGGGTCTCCTTCGGTTGGCGGGACGGACCGGCGGCGGTCCGCCGCTCCCCTTGCGGACAGGGGAAGGGGGGTCAGGCGCGCAGCGCCACGTTCAGCGGCGACGGGCGGATGACGGCGTCGCGGCCGGCGCGGGCGGTGGCCGCACCCTGGGCCAGGCGCGCGACGTAGTCCTTGAAGTACGTCAACGCCGACTCCTCGATGTACTCGAAGGCGAAGGCGTCGACCGGCTCGATGCCGGCGTCGGTCAGCTTCTGCCTGGGGCAGCCGCCGATCTTGGCGACGAACACGGCGGCGCAGTCGGCGATGGCGTCCAGCACGGTGTCGAGGGCGTCCTCGTCGCCGTCGCCGCCCTGGCAGTATTCGTCGACCCGGCGGTGGCCGACGAACTTGGCGCCGCGGGTGCCGACCTCGTAGATCTGGAACTCCTTGGCGTGGCCGAAATGCTCGTTGATGCGCTCGCCGCCCTTGGTGGCGACGGCGATCAGGATCGGCGCGGCCTCCCCGGCGACCGCCTCCGCCACCTCGGCCTGGGCCGCCGCCTTGGCGGCGTGGCGGGTGGCGCGTTCGGCCTCGACGTGCTCGCGGTAGGCGCGGCGGGTGCTGTCGTCGGCGGACACCGCCATGGTCTCGACCTTGTCGGCGGTGAACTCGGCGCCGCGGTCCTCGCCCAGCAGGCCGACCGCGTCGGCGCGGCACTGGCGGCAGTGGCGCATCAGCTTCATGTCGCCCTCGCAGCGGTCCTGCAGCGCCTTGAGCTCCTGCGCCGTCGGGCCGCGCTGGCCGGTCAGGCCGAAATGGGTGCCGTGCGCCGGGTCGGAGATCAGCGGCATGATGTTGTGCAGGAAGGCGCCGCGCGCCTTGACGGCGGCGTTGACCTCGACGAGGTGCTGGTCGTTGATCCCGGGGATCATCACCGAGTTCACCTTCACCAGGATGCCGGCCGCCGTCAGCATCTCCAGGCCCTGCATCTGCCGCTCGTGCAGGATCCTGGCGGCGTCGCGCCCGGTCCAGCGCCTGTGGTCGAAGAAGATCCAGGGATAGATGCGCTCGCCCACCGCGGGATCCACCATGTTGATGGTGATCGTCACGTGGTCGACGTTCATCGAGCGGAGGCGCTCGACGTGGTCGGGCAGGGCGAGGCCGTTGGTCGACAGGCAGAGCTTCAGGTCCGGCGCCTGCTCGGCGATCAGGTCGAAGGTGCGGAAGGTGTTGCTGCCCTTGGCGGCGAGGCTGTCGCCGGGGCCGGCGATGCCGATCACCGAGAGCTGGGGGATCTCCTGCGCCACCGCCAGCACCTTCCGGGCCGCCTGCTCCGGCGTCAGCTTCTCCGACACGACGCCGGGGCGGCTCTCGTTGGAGCAATCGTACTTGCGGTTGCAGTAATTGCACTGGATGTTGCAGGCCGGCGCCACCGCCACGTGCATGCGGGCGAAGTAGTGATGCGCCTCCTCGCTGTAGCAGGGGTGGTTCTTGACCTTCTCCCACACCGCGGCCGGCATGTCGGCGGGACCCGACGACGACCCGCAGGCCGAGGAGGAACAGCCCGACGCGGCGGCGGCCGGCGGCGTTCCGGACGCCTTCAGCTCACCCACGCCGAGGATGCTGTCGAGCGCGATCACGTTGCCCATAACCCACTCCTTCTGCCGTGCCCCCATCGGGGTCTCCGTCGGATCGACGGGATAGCAGCAAGAAGTGGGCCAGAGCGGGAATGTTAATCAGATCAGTGGGTTACGGAAGATCGGGCAGAGGCGCGGCGATGTCCGCAATGCGACAATCCGGTGTCTGTGTCGGGGAAGCGACAAGGGGCGCGCACGGCCGGCGCCAGGTCAGGGGACGGCGCCTCACTCCCAGGGGCCGCGCCGCCGCGGCGCTCCGCCGGACGGCGGCACCGAGGAGCGGCCGGCCGGCCGCCGCGGCGCCGGGTCGGGTCGGGCCGCGCCGACCCATGGGCCGCCGGGGTGTCGCGGCGCGGCACCGCCGGCGCCGGCCATGGCGCGCAGCGCGGCGACCCGGTTCTGCACGTTGGGGTGCGTCGAGAACAGGCTGTCGAAGCTGCGCTGGCCGTGCAGCGGGTTGACGATGAAGAGGTGGGCGGTGGCCGGGTTGGCCTCGGCCCGGCGGTCGACGGTGCGGGCGACCCCGTCGTGGATGCGCTCCAGCGCGCTGGCGAGCCACAGGGGCCGGCCGCAGATCTCGGCGCCGATGCGGTCGGCCTCGTACTCGCGGGTGCGGCTGATCGCCATCTGCACCACCATCGCCGCCATGGGCGCCAGCAGCGACATCAGCAGCACGCCGACGAACCCCAGCGGGCTGCCGCCGCCCTCCTCGTCGTTGGACGAGGAGGCGCCGAAGAACAGGCCGAAGTTGGCGAGCATGGAGATGGCGCCGGCGATCGTCGCGGTGATCGTCATGATCAGGGTGTCGCGATTCTTGACGTGCGCCAGCTCGTGCGCCATCACGCCGGCCACCTCCTCGGCGCTCAGCATGCGCAGCAGGCCGGTGGTGGCGGCGACCGCCGCGTTCTCCGGGTTGCGGCCGGTGGCGAAGGCGTTGGGCTGGTCGGAGTGGATGATGAAGACCCGCGGCATGGGCAGGCCGGCGCGCTGGGCCAGCCGCTCGACGATCCCGTAATATTCGGGCGCCGTGCGGCGGTCGACCTCCTGGGCGCCGTACATGGAGAGCACCATGCGGCCCGAGTTCCAGTAGGTGAAGACGTTCATGGCGATCGCCACGAGGAAGGCGATCAGCATGCCGCCCTGGCCGCCGATCAGGAAGCCGACGAAGGCGAACAGCGCCGTCATGCCGGCCAGCAGGATCGAGGTCTTCAGATAGCTGGTCATCGCGGTGGCAATCTCCGGAACGTGCGTCGCGCGGAAAAGGACTACCTCCCACGCGGTGTCGGTGATATGGGCCCGCCACCGGCGACCGTTCAAGGTGTTGCCCCCGGCCCTTTCCTTCGCCATATGAAGAGCATGATGGACGACAACACCACATCCGGCCAGCCCGGCGCCGTCGCGGGCGCCGACCCCGTGGAGACCACGCCCGGCAAGGGCCCGCAGCAGAAGCCCGGCGAGATCGGCGGCCCGCAGGGGCCGGAGCCGACGCGCTACGGCGACTGGGAATTCAAGGGCCGCTGCTCGGACTTCTGATCCCGACCGGCGGAGCCGCCGGCGCCCGGCTCACCCGCCGCCGAGCGTCCGGAAGGCGCGGTCGATGTCCGACAGGGTGTAGGGCTTCGGCAGCAGGACGGCGTCCAGGTCGGCTTCGCCGTGCCCCAGGCGGATGTCGCCGGCGTAGCCGGTGGCGATGATGACCCGCAGGCCGGGGGCCGTCGGCAGCGCCTCGCGCACCAGCTCCAGGCCGGAGCGGCCGGGCAGGCCGACGTCGGTGAAGAGGACGTCGAAGGGGGCGCCGGCGAGCGCGCGCAGGGCGGCCTCGGCGTCGGCCACCGCGGTCACCGTGTGGCCGAGCGCCTTCAGCATGTCGACGGTGGTGAGGCGGATCAGCACCTCGTCCTCGACCAGCAGGACCCGCCGCCCCGCGGCCGCCGGCGCGCACGGCTCGCGGGCGTCGTCGGCCACCGCCGTCCGCGGCCGCCGGTTGGCCAGCACCTGGCGTATCTTGCGGGCGAGGTCCTCGCGGCGGTACGGCTTGCTCAGGAGCTGGACGCCCGGGTCGAGCCGGCCGCCGTGGACGATGGCGTTCTCGGTGTAGCCCGACGTGAACAGGACGGCGAGGTCGGGCAGCACCTCGCGCGCGCGCCGCGCCAGCTCGGGGCTGCGCAGCGGGCCGGGCATGACCACGTCGGTGAACAGCAGGTCGATCGCCGCGCCGCTGCGCACCACGGCGAGGGCGCTCTGCGCGTCGGGGGCCTGCAGGATGCGGTAGCCGAGGTCGGCCAGGATCTCCACCGCGGTGGCGCGCACCTGCGGGTCGTCCTCGACCACCAGGACCGTCTCCGAGCCGCCGACCACGGCGCCGGCGCCGGCGCGGACGTCGGCCGGCGGCTCGGCCGCCGCCTGGTGGGCGCGCGGCAGATAGATCTTCACCGTGGTGCCGTGGCCGACCTCGCTGTAGATCTTCACGTGGCCGCCCGACTGCTTGACGAAGCCGTGCACCATGGGCAGGCCGAGGCCGGTCCCCTTGCCCTCGGGCTTGGTGGTGAAGAAGGGTTCGAAGACCCGCTCCAGCATCTCCGGCGGGATGCCGCAGCCGGTGTCGGTCACCGCGAGCATGACGTACTGGCCGGGGGTGACCTCGCTGTGGGTGGCGGCGTAGAGGTCGTCGAGCATGGCGTTGCCCGCCTCGAACGTCAGCCGGCCGGCGCCGTCCATGGCGTCGCGGGCGTTGACGGCGAGGTTGAGGACGACGTTCTCCAGCTGGTTGGGGTCGGCCAGGGTGGTCCACAGGCCGCCGGCGATGACCGTTTCCAGTTCGATCGCCTCGCCCAGCGAGCGCCGCAGCAGATCGTCCATGCCGCGCAGCAGGCGGGCGACGTCGATCACCGTCGGCTCCAGCGGCTGGCGGCGCGCGAAGGCGAGGAGCTGGGACGCCAGCTTGCCGCCGCGCTCGACCGCGGCCAGCGCCGACTGGACGCGCCGCTGCGCCGCCGGGTCGCCCAGTCCCGGCAGCACGAGCTGCAGGTTGCCGCCGACCACCTGGAGCAGGTTGTTGAAGTCGTGGGCGACGCCGCCGGTCAGCCGGCCGATGGCCTCCATCTTCTGCGCCTGGTGCAGCACCGCCTCGGTCTGCCGGCGCTCCTCCACCTCGGCCAGCAGCTTGCGGTTGGCGTCCTCGAGCTGGGCCGTGCGCCGCGCCACCAGCTCTTCCAGGCGGTCGTTGGTGCGGGCCAGCGCCGTCCGGGCCTCCACCAGCTCGCCGATCTCCGTGCAGGTGCCGACCCAGCGTGGCGCCGTCTCGGCGGTGCCGTGCACCGGCCGTGCCCGCGCCAGGAACCAGCGGTAGGCGCCGTCGCTCCCGCGCAGCCGGAGCTCCGCCCGGTAGTCCTCTCCGGTCGCCACCGCCGTGTCCCAGGCGCGCTGCGCCGCATCCACGTCGTCGGGGTGCAGGTGCGCGACCCAGCGGTCGCCCAGCGTGCTGCCCGGCGGCGTGCCGGAGTAGTCGTGCCACTGCCGGCTCTGGTAGTCGGGGCGGCCGTCGGGGCCGGCGGTCCACACGAAGCCCGGCAGGGTTTCGGCGAGATCCTGGAACGCCTGTTCGCTGCGCCGCAGGGCGGCCTGGGTCCGCCGCTGCTCGGTGACGTCGCGGGCGACGCACGACACCGCCCGGGCGGCGCCGTCGCCGATCTCGAGGGGGGCCAGGCTGACGTCGAGCTCGACCGTCCCGCCGGCCGGGCCAGGCAGGGACAGTGCGGTCTGCGCCTCCGCGCCGACCTCGGCCACGCGGGCGATCGCGGCGCGCAGGCGGTCGGCGTCCGCCGGCGGCAGGCGGTCGGGAAGGCATACGGTGCCGGGCGCCGGCGCGCCGAAGAGCGCTTCCGCCGCCTCGTTCAGGGCGAGCAGCACGCCGTCGCGGTCGAGCGCCAGCACCGGCGTGCGGGACTGCGCGGCGATCAGGCCGAGGTAGCGCTCCGACAGGCTGATGCGGCGGTCCCGCTCCGCCCGCTCGGTCCGCACCCCGCCGGTGTCCAGCATCGTGTTCAGACGCTGGGCGAGGAGCGCGCTCCCGGCGCGCCGGCGCGCCGTGCGCAGCGCTTCGGCGAGCAGCAGGCGGAGGGATTCGGCCGGCGCGTCGCTGGACGCCGTCCAGGCGTCGCTCAGCTCCGGGACGAAGGGCAGCGCCGTCCGCAGCCGCTCGAGCGCCGCCGGTCCGCAGAGGAAGACGAGCTGAGCCGCCGGCCAGCGCCGCCGCAGCCGGCGCGCCGCCGCCAGCGGGCTCGGCACGCCGGGGCCGACGACGAAGACGCCGCGGCCGGGCGGAGCCGCCTCGGCCTCCTCGACGTCGGCGACTCGGCGCAGGGTGAAGGCAGCACCGGTGGCTGCGGCATCCGTGCCCAGCGCCCCCGCGTCGCCGCCGATCAGGACCACCGTCCCGCCGGCATCGCCTGCGTCCATCGCGTCCTTCGTCATGGCGGCCGGCTCAGAACAACGGCTGGCCCAGCAGGCTGCGGCCCAGCCAGGACGTGAGGATGTGGGTTGTCGGCGCCATCACGTCGGCCGCCCGGGCGTCGCGCAGCAACTGGCCCAGCCGGTCGTTGGCGCCGTAGGCGCGGCCGCCGCACAGGCTCATCGCGGTGTTGGTCGCCGTGACGGCGGCGCGGGCGACCTCGACCTTGCAGGCGAGGATGGCCGGGCGGGCGTGCGGCGACCCCTCGTCGCCGAGCCGGGCGGCGTGGCGCAGCAACTGCCGCGCCCGGTTCACGGCGATCCAGCACTCCGCCACCTCGTGGCTGAGGACCGGCAGGTCGGCCAGCGCCGCGCCGGTGTGGGCGTGGCGCCGTCCGCTCAGGTGCGCGATGGCGAGATCGAGCGCGGCCTGGGCGATGCCGAGATAGGTGCCGCCCATGGCGACCAGGAAATAGGGCGCGATGACGTCGAACACGTACCAGATCTCGTCTCCCTCGCGGCCCAGCAGGTTGCCGGCCGGGATGCGGGCGCCGGCGACCCGCACCGCGCGCGAGCTGTTGCCGCGCATGCCGAGCCCATTCCATTCCGCCTGCCAGTGCAGGCCCGGCGACGCACCGTCGACGATGAAGCAGGAGAAGGTGCCGGGGTCCATCTCGGTGCCTTCCGGCATCGCCGAGACGACGTAGGAATCGGCGTGGCCGCCGTTGGTGACGAAGCTCTTCGTGCCGTCCAGCGCGTAGCCGTCGGTGGCCGGCGCGAAGCGGGTCTGCGGCAGGTAGAAGTGGGACCCCGTGCCCGCCTCGCTCAGCGCCAGGGTGGTGACGTGCCGGCCGGCGGCGATCGGGCGCAGGTAGCGCTCCTCCTGGTCCGGCGTGGCCTTGACGTCGATCACCTTGGCGGCGACGCAGTGCATGCCGTAGCACATCGCTGAGGAGGAGCAGGCGGTCGCCAGCTCCTCGGTCACCGCGGCCAGGGCGAGCAGCCCCTCCCCCAGCCCGCCGGCCCGCTTCGACACGTTCAGGCCGAGCAGCGGCGTCGCGCCGAGTGCCGCGAAGGCGTGGGCCGGCCAGGCCGCGTCGCGGTCGACCGCGGCGGCCCGCGGCGCCAGGGCGGACCGGGCGACCTCGGCGGCCTGAGCGCACAGCCGTTCGTGGGTGTCGCTGAGGCCGGCGCGGGTGGAAGAAGGGGGGATGGCCATGGAATCGACGGGCGGTCCGGTCTCGTGGGGGCGGGAACGGGCGGGTTGGCGCGGCCAAGAGTGCATCGCCGGGCCGTGAGGGCAACCCCGGCGAAGGGCCTAGACGAAAGGGGAGGAGGCTTACGGCTTTGGCAGGTCGAAGTCGATCGTCCACGGCTCCTGCCGCGCCGCCGCCGTCCAGTCCCGCAGCGCCGGCAGGGCCAGCACCGCGTCGGCGTAGGCGCGGCACACCGGATCGAGGGTCACGCCGTAGGTGGCGAAGCGGGTGACCACCGGCGCGTACATGGCGTCGGCGTTGCCGAAGCGGCCGAACAGGAACGGGCCGCCGTCGCCGAAGCGGTCGCGGGCGTCGCGCCAGATCGCCTGGACGCGGGCGATGTCGGCCTGCACGTCCGCCGCGAAGGTCAGGCCGGGGTGCCGTTCCTTCAGGTCCATCGGCAGCGCCTTGCGCAGGGCGGCGAAGCCGGCGTGCATCTCGGCGGCGACGGCGCGGGCGCGGGCGCGGGCCTCCGGCTCGTCCGGCCACAGGCCGGCGCCGGGGAACAGCTCCGCCAGATACTCCAGGATCGCCAGGGATTCCCAGACGGTGCGGCCGCCGTGCTTGAGCACCGGCACCTTGCCGGCCGGCGAATGCTCGAGGATGCGGGCCTTCGTGTCGGGCCGGCGCAGCGGGATCACCACCTCGTCGAAGGACGCGCCGAGGTGGCGCAGCGCCAGCCATGGCCGCAGCGACCAGGACGAGTAGGCCTTGTTGCCGAGGACGAGGGTGAAGTCGGTCATGGGGAGCGTCCGCGCTGGCTGGTCGGGGAAGGGCAGGGGAGTGTGCCGCGCCGGCGCGGGTTTGTACACGCCCCCGGTGGCGCGCCGCTTTCCCCCTTTTCACCGGCCCTTGCCCGCGCCATCCTCTTGGCACCGTCTCCGTTTTCCCCGTCAGCACGAGAGGACGTCCCGCTTTGCTCGCCACCCTGCGCGCCAAGGCCGGCGCCGACGCCGTCCCGGTCACCCCGCTCGCCAAGGCCGCCCTCGCCGGCTGGCTCGATTCCCAACCGCCGGCCACCGCCCAGTGGGTGAAGGCCGTGAACTTCTCCGCCGAGGCGGGCGCCACGGCGCTGCTGCCGGGCGAGGACGGGCGGCTCGCCCGCGTGCTGGTGGGCGTACCGGCCGAGCCCGACCTGTGGGCGCTGGCCGGGCTGCCGGGTTCGCTGCCGCCGGGAACCTACCGCATCGACGCCGACCTCGACCGCGGCGCCGCCACCCGGGCGGCGCTCGGCTGGGCGCTCGGCAGCTACCGGTTCGACCGCTACAGGAAGTCGGAGAAGGGGTTCGCCAGCCTGGTCTGGCCCAAGGCGGCCGACCGCGGCGCGGTGGAGCGCGCCGCCTCGGCCACCTTCCTCGTCCGCGACCTCGTCAACACGCCGGCCTCCGACATGGGGCCGGCTGACCTCGCCAAGGCCGCCAAGGAGCTGGCCGGCGAGTTCGAGGCCGACGTCAAGATCATCGTCGGCGACGACCTCCTGAAGAAGAATTTCCCGGCGGTCCACGCCGTCGGGCGAGGCAGCGCGCGCGAGCCGCGGCTCATCGACATCACCTGGGGACGCAAGGACGACCCCAAGGTCACCATCGTCGGCAAGGGCGTGTGCTTCGATTCGGGCGGCTACGACATCAAGCCGTCGAGCGGCATGCTGCTGATGAAGAAGGACATGGGCGGGGCGGCGCACGCGCTGGGCGTGGCCCGCATGGTGATGATGGCCGGCCTGCCGGTGCGCCTGCGCGTGCTCATCCCGGCGGTGGAGAACATGATCTCCGGCAACGCCTTCCGGCCGGGCGACGTGCTCGGCACCCGCAAGGGGCTGAGCGTCGAGATCGGCAACACCGACGCCGAGGGCCGGCTGATCCTGTGCGACGCCCTGGCCGAGGCGGACTCGGAGAAGCCGGCCCTGCTGGTCGATTTCGCCACCCTGACCGGCGCGGCGCGGGTGGCGCTGGGGCCGGAGCTGCCGGCGCTGTTCGCCAACCGCGACGACGTCGCCGCCGACCTGCTGGCGGCCGGCGAGGCGGAGACGGACCCGCTGTGGCGCCTGCCGCTCTGGCAGAGCTACCGCAAGATGTTCGAGAGCAAGGTCGCCGATCTCAACAACGCCGGCACCGGCGGCTTCGCCGGGGCGATCACCGCGGCCTTGTTCCTCGAGTCCTTCGTCTCGAAGGAGACGCCGTGGGCGCACCTGGACGTGTACGCCTGGAACGGCTCGGCCCGGCCCGGCCGTCCCGACGGCGGCGACGCCATGGGGCTGCGAGCGGTGTACGCGCTGATCGAGCGGCGCTTCGGCAAGGTCTGAGCGCCCTGGATCATGGCGCGCACGTTCGGGGAGCCTCGCATCGTCCTGGGCCCGGTCCTGTTCTTCCGCGGCGAGCAGGGCGCGCGCTGGCGGCTGGCCGCCCTGTTCGTGCTCGACGGCGAGGCGGAGCCCGAGGATCTGGTGGTCGACGGCGTCACCCTGGCCGTGCCGCCGCGCCACGTCGCGGCGTGGCGCGGCCGCCATCTCTGGCGGTTCGACTTCGCGGTGCCGCGCCGTGCCGACGACAGCACCGTCGGCTACGGCTTCGCGGACGGCGAGCGCTGGCAGGTCGCCGTGCCGGGCTGCGACGCGCCGCCGCCGCGCATCGCCTTCACCTCGTGCAACGGCGCCGAGCATCCGCGCACGCTCGACCGCCACGGCCCGCCGCGCAACGCGCTGTGGGACGATCTGGCGCGGCGCCACGAACAGGCGCCGTTCCACCTGCTGCTGCAGGGCGGCGACCAGCTCTACGCCGACGGCGTGTGGCGCGACTGCCCGACCCTGGCGGCGTGGCGCCGGCGGCCGGCCACCCGGCTCGCCGAGCCGTTCAGCGCCGCCATGGCGGAGGAGGCGATGGACCATTACCTCCGCCTCTACCTGGAGACCTGGGGGCAGCCGGAGGTGGCGGCGGTGCTGGCCCGCATCCCGTCGGTGATGATGTGGGACGACCACGACATCTTCGACGGCTGGGGCTCGCTGCCGGAGGCGGAGCAGACGGCCCCGGTGATGCGCGGCGTCTACCTCGTGGCGCGGCGCGCCTTCGCCCTGTTCCAGATGGCGGCGCTGCCGGAGTCGCTGCCGGAATGCGTGTGGGGGGCGGATCTCGGCACCTTCACCCAGGGATTCGTGCTGGGCGACGTCGGCATCCTCGTCCCCGACCTGCGCAGCGAGCGCACGGGCACCCGCGTCCTGTCGCCGCGCAGCCGCCGGGCGCTGCCCGACTGGCTCGACCGCTTCTCCGGCTGCCGCCACCTGCTGCTGGTGTCGAGCGTGCCGCTGCTGTTCACCGGCACGGCCGGGGTCGAGCGCGCGGTGGCGGCGATCCCCGGCCGCACCGGCTACGAGGACGACCTGCGCGACCAGTGGCGCAGCCCGGCCCACGCCGCCGAGTGGCGCCGCGTCGTCGAGGCGCTGAGCGCCTTCTCGCTGCGCACCGGCTGCCGGGTCACCGCCCTGTCCGGGGAGGTCCACCTCGGCGCCCAGGCGGTGCTGCGCGGACCGGCGGAGATCCGCCAGCTCATCGCCTCGGGGATCGTCCATCCGCCGCCGTCGCGCCTCTTCGCCGCGATCCTCGACCGTCTGGCGCGGCGCCGCGAGACGCCCTTCGACGGCGCCGTCCTGGAGATGCCGCCCTTCGCCGAGACCGGGCGGCGGCTCATCCGTGCCCGCAACTGGCTGGCGCTGGCCTTCGATTCCCGCGGCCGCCTGCGCGCGCAGTGGCACGCCGAGGAGTCGCCGGGGCTGTACCTGCAGGAGATCGTCTGAGCCATTCGATCCGCGGTCGAAACATCCTCGGCCGAAAGGCTTGCCCGATTCCGCCGGGTTGGGCACACTCTCCTGCGCGCCGCTTCGGGGGAACGCGGCGCAGCGAGGGGGTGGCATGGCGCGGAACCTCAAGGCGCTCGGACTGTGGCGCGCGGCGCTCATCGACAGCGTCCGTCAGGCCGGGCCCGACCTGTCGGCGCGGCAGATGGCGATCATGCTCCAGGTCTATCTGACCGATCCGCCGCACACGGTGCGCGGGCTCGCCGCCATCCTCAGCATCTCCAAGCCGGCCGTGACGCGCGCGCTGGACCGGCTGTCCGTGCTCGGCTTCATCCGCCGCAAGCGCGACACCGAGGACAAGCGCAACGTGCTGGTCCAGCGCACGGTGCGCGGCTCCGTCTTCCTGTCCGACTTCGCCGAGCTGGTGATCCGCGCCGGCGCCGTCACTCCCGACGACCTCGCCGCCGTCGAGGAGCAGGAGCGCATGGCCGCCGCCGCCAAGGCCCGCCTGGAGGCGGAGCTGCACGCCGGCCAGCAGCAGCCCGCCGGCAGCGCGGCCGAGGCGTGAGCGGGCCCCTGGATCCGCGGCGCCACCCCTGGCGCCCCGACCTCGCCGCCGCGCATCTGCGCGGGCGCGTCGAGGCGGCGCGGTTCGTCGACGGCCGGGAGCACCAGGTGACGGCGGGCGTCGCCGGCATGCGCGGCAGTCCCGACCCGGCGGCGCGCCAGACCTCCGAAGTGCTCTACGGCGAAGGGTTCACCGTCTACGACAGGTGCGGCGGCTGGGCCTGGGGGCAGTGCGCCACCGACGGCTACGTCGGCTGGGTGCCCGAGGCGGCGCTGGACGCCGGCCGGCCGGCGCCGACCCATCTGGTCGCCGACCTCGCGGCGTTCCGCTTCCCCGAGCCGGACCTGAAGACGCCGCCGCTCGACAGCCTGCCGCTGGGATCGCGGCTGCGGGCGGTGGGCGAACGGGGCGGCTATGTGGAGCTCGCCGACGGCGGCTGGCTCTACGCCCGCCATCTGGCACCCGTCGACGCGGTCGAGCCCGACCTCGTGGCGACGGCGCAACGCCTGCTGGGCGTGCCGTACCTGTGGGGCGGCCGCACGCCGCGGGGCATCGACTGTTCGGGACTGGCGCAACTGGCGCTGCTGCGGGCCGGCGTCGCCTGCCCGCGCGACAGCGACATGCAGCGCGCCGAGGTCGGGGAGCCGGTGCCGGGGACCGCCTACCGGCGCGGCGACCTCGTGTTCTTTCCCGGCCATGTCGGCTTGATGCTGGACGGCGAGCGCCTGCTGCACGCCACCGCCTTCACCATGACCGTGACGGTGGAGCCGCTGGACGCGGTGGCGCAGCGCGTCGACCCGACCCGCGCCGGGGGGATTCTGGGGGTGCGGCGGGTGATGGGGTGACGTGGTCGCGTCGGCCCCCCACCCAACCCTCCCCCACTGCGCGGGGGAGGGCTTGTCTCCTTCCCCCGCGAAGTGGGGGGAGGTCGGGAGGGGGGGCCGGCGCGACCGTCACCCGGCGCGCGCCAGCGTCACCACCGCGCCGTCCTCGCTCGCCGGCCGCTCGGCGTAGGCCCTGCCGTAGTAGCTGTCGAGGAGGAGCTGGCGGATCTCGGCGATGAGGGGGAAGCGGGGGTTTGC